>JAGQTS010000216.1 GCA_020438895.1 Mycobacterium sp. | reverse complement strand
TTCGTGGTGAAGATGTAGTTGCCCATCGAGGCGAAGGTCTGATCGGGGTTGTCCGGTGTGGACGGTGGATCCGCCGGCTTTTCCACGAAACTGCGGATACGACCGGACTCGTCGGCCTCGATGCAACCGAATGCCGTGGCCTCCGCCCGCGGAACCCGGATTCCGGCGACCGTTGCCCCGGCGCCGCTGTCGACGTGGTACTTGACCATCTGTTCGGGATCCATCCGGTACACGTGGTCGGCGCCGAACACCACGATGTAGTCGGGATCCTCGTCGTAGATGAGGTTCAGCGACTGGTAGATCGCGTCGGCTGACCCGGTGTACCAGCGTGGGCCGAGGCGCTGCTGGGCCGGAACCGGGGTGATGTACTCCCCGGCCAAGCCGGACAACCGCCAGTTCTGCGAGATGTGCCGGTCCAGTGAGTGCGACTTGTACTGGGTCAGCACGCAGATCCGCAGATATCGGGCATTGACCAGGTTGGACAGGACGAAGTCGATCAGCCGGTAGGCGCCGCCGAAGGGAACCGCGGGCTTGGCCCGGTCCGCTGTCAGCGGATACAGCCGCTTGCCCTCCCCACCCGCCAGAACGATGCCCAGCACGTGCGGCACTTCCCTCATAGGCCAAACCTAACCGGCGCCGATGGCATCGGCTAGCTCATTCGCACACAACCCCAGCACAGAGACTCCCGGGAGGCACTAGGTTTCCCGGTATGCAAGGTTCTGCTGGCATGCGGGTGGCAATGATGACACGGGAGTACCCGCCCGACGTTTACGGCGGGGCCGGAGTGCACGTCACCGAGCTGGTCACGCAATTGAGGCGCTTGTGCGACGTCGACGTGCACTGTATGGGAGCGCCGCGGGATGGCGCATTCGCCCACCAACCGGACCCCGCCCTGGCCCTTGCCGACCCGCCGGCCAACCCGGCGCTGTCCACCCTGTCGACCGACCTGCGGATGGTGGATGCCGCCGCTGGCACCGACGTGGTGCATTCGCATACCTGGTACACCGGCATGGCCGGCCATCTCGCGGCCCTGTTGTACGGCGTCCCGCACGTGTTGACCGCGCACTCGCTCGAGCCCCGCCGGCCGTGGAAGGCCGAGCAGCTCGGCGGCGGTTATCAGATTTCCCTGTGGGTGGAGCGCACCGCGGTGACCGGGGCGGATGGCGTGATCGCGGTCAGTGAAGGGATGCGTGCCGATGTGCTCGACGTCTACCCGACTCTTGACCCCGGTCGCGTCCATGTGATCCGCAACGGCATCGACACCGACGTCTGGTATCCGGCGCCACCGGATCCCGAGGAGTCCGTGCTCGCCGAGATCGGTGTCGACACGTCGCGCCCGATGGTGGCGTTCGTCGGGCGGATCACCCGGCAGAAGGGAGTGCCGCACCTGATCGCCGCAGCGCACCGGTTCGCCCCCGACGTGCAACTGGTGTTGTGCGCGGGCGCCCCGGACACCCCGGAGATCGCCGCGGAGGTCAGTTCCGCGGTAGCCGCCCTGGCGGCTGCTCGCGACGGGGTGTTTTGGGTGCGCGACTTCCTGCCGATCCACGAAATCCGGGAAATCCTCTCGGCAGCAACGGCTTTCGTGTGCCCCTCGGTCTACGAGCCGCTGGGGATCGTCAACCTTGAGGCGATGGCATGCGGAACGGCGGTGGTGGCCTCAGACGTCGGCGGCATTCCGGAGGTCGTCGACGACGGGGTGACCGGCACCCTGGTGCACTACGACGAACGGCACCTCGCTGATTTCGAGGCGGGACTGGCCGAGGCGGTCAACGCCCTGGTCGACAGCCCACAGACCGCCCAACAGTACGGCGCAGCGGGGCGGCAGCGCTGTATCGATGAGTTCTCCTGGGCCCGGATCGCCGCACAGACCTTGGAGGTCTACCGCACGGTCTCAGGGTGAGGCCAGGGTGGAGTCTCCGATATCCGGACCCGGGGCGAACGGGGATTAGCTGGTGACGCCTTTGAGTTCGTCGCCGAGCGCCGCAGCCTCGTCCGGGGTCAACTCGACGACAAGCCGGCCACCGCCCTCCAGAGGCACCCGCATCACGATGCCGCGCCCCTCTTTGGTCGCTTCCAGCGGGCCGTCTCCGGTCCGCGGCTTCATCGCCGCCATCGAGTGCTCCCTCCAGGTCCGTGCAGGGCCGTCGACACTGGCCGGGCCGGTGCCGTCCATGATTCTAGTGGCCTCCATTGTTCACCATGCGCGGCCCGAGGTGTGAAAAGACCCGGTCACGACGCACCGGCGCCGCCCCCCGAGGACCCCGGTGCGGACTCGGGCAGGCCGCACCGGGGAGCTGTCCCGCTGCTGTCGGCCGGGGGCACCCAACAGCCCTCGAGGTGATCGTCGACCATCCCGGTGGCCTGCATCAGCGCATAGGCGGTGGTGGGGCCCACGAAGCGGAAGCCCCGTCGGCGCAGTTCGGCGGCCATCGCCGCGGACTGCGGACTCGACGACGGCAGATCCGCCGTGCTCGCGGGTCGCGACCGCCGGGGTGGAGCAAACGACCACAGCAGATCGGACAGGTCCACATCGAGGGCGGCGACCGCTCGGGCGTTGGTGATGGTGGCCTCGATCTTGGCCCGGTTCCGGACGATCCCGGCGTCGCCCATCAGGCGTTCGACATCCCCTTCGGTGAAGGCCGCCACCGTCGCGACGTCGAACCCGGCGAAGGCGCGCCGGAAGGCATCGCGTTTGCGCAGGATGATCAGCCAGGACAGACCACTCTGGAACGACTCCAACGCGAGGCGCTCGAACAGTGCCGTCGTCCCCCGCAGGGCCCGTCCCCACTCGGTGTCGTGGTAGTCGCGCAACAGTCCCGCTCGGGCCCAGTCGCAGCGGGTCCGGTCGTCCGGGACGGTCTCGGCAGACTCCCCTGGTCCGGTGTCGACGCTCATCGCAGGCCCGGGGTGGACCGCACGGCCTCCAGTTCGGCCCGAAGGGCGTCCAGTTCCGCCCCGAGCCGGTCGAGCACCCAGTCGACCTCGCTGGTCTTGTAGCCGCGCAGCACCTGGGTGAACTTCACCGCGTCGACGTCGGCCCCGGTCACCCCGCTGGCCGGAAGCACGGTGGCGGTGGTGCCGACCGGCAGCGGCGGGAGTTGTTCACCGCGGCCGAAAAGCAGGCTGGCGATACCGAACAACAGCACGGCCACCAGGATCAGCACCACCAGGTACAGAAGGATCAGCGTCACACCGGCAATCCTGCCTCAGCGACGTCGGAACCGGTCAGCGCAGGGTGTTCATCGGCGGCCGGTCGTCCAGTGACACCGCCGATGTGGTGCTGGTGAAGCCCTCGCCGGCGGCGACGAATCGGGTCAGCCCGGCACCGGAGTCGGTGACGCCGCAGCGGTTCAGCAGGGTGGCGACCACCTGTCGGCTCATCGGCGCCAACTCATGCAGCGGACGGTTGCGATGGGTCCGGACACCCAGGTTGACCTGAGCGATCGCATCGATACCGAACTTGTCGTAGGTGTCGATGAGGATTCCGATCTCAACGCCGTAGCCGGGCGCGAACGGTACCGACCCGAAGAGCTCGCGGGTACCCGCGTACTCCCCGCCGAGCGGCTGCAGCACACAACCCAGTTCCGGGCGCAGCGCCGCCAACAGGGGTCTTGCGACCAGTTCGGTGACTCGCCCGCCACCGGTGGCGTCCTCCCCGGCAGCAAGTCTCAGCGGCCGCCGGTAGAAGCCCCGAACCAGTTGTATTGCGTCGTCGGTGAGCAACGGCCCGACCAACCGCGGCACGAACAGCGGATCCGGGTCGAGGAGGTCAGAGTCGATGAAGACGATGATGTCGCCGGTCGTCGCCGCCAGGGAACGCCACAGCGCCTCACCTTTGCCCTGGCGGACCGGAAGCTCGGGCAACACCTCCTCGCGACGTACGACCCGGGCGCCGGCGGCCCGGGCGTGGGCCTCGGTGTCGTCGGTGGAGCCGGAATCCAGCACGACCAGTTCGTCGACCAGACCGCCGACCATCGGGGTGATGGTGTCGAGCACCGGTCCGATGGTCTCCGCTTCGTTGAGGGCCGGCAACACCACCGAGATGGTGCGTCCGGCTTTGTGGGCCACCAGTGCGCCGGCGGTCCACGGCGGCCGGTTCCAGCTGCGCTGCGCCAGCCAGCGCTGCACCTTCGGCCCCTCGGCGCCGGTCATGCCAGCCCCCGGATGGTGCGTGCGGGTGGCCGGTCACCCTTGATGGAGGCGACCATCTCCAGCACTCGCCGGGTGGGGGCGACCTCATGCACGCGGAACATCCGTGCTCCGTCGGCGGCGGCCAGCGCCGTGGCGGCCAGCGTGCCCTCCAGACGCTCGGTGAGTTCCGCCCCGAGTGTTTCCCCGATGAAATCCTTGTTGCTGAGGGCCATCAGCACCGGCCACCCGGTGGCCACCAATTGGGGGACGTGCCGCAGCAGGGTCAGTCCGTGGAATGTGTTCTTGCCGAAGTCGTGCGTCGGGTCGATGAGGACGCCGTCGCGGCGCACACCCACCCGGACGGCGTGCTCGGCGGCCTCGGTCACCTCCGCGATGACATCCTCGACCACCCCCGTCACGGTGCTGCCGTAATTCACCCGGAACGGCCGGGTGCGCGGGACCGCGCCGCCGGTGTGCGAACAGACCAGCCCCGCTCCGAACTCGGCGGCAACCTCCGGCAGGCACGGGTCGTGCCCGGCCCAGGTGTCGTTGATGATGTCGGCCCCTGCCGCACACGCCTGCTTGGCAACCGCCGAGCGCCAGGTGTCCACGCTGATGCAGTGCTGCGGGTAGGCGGCGCGAACCCATTCGATGAACGGCACCACGCGGGCGATCTCCTCGGCGGCGTCGACGTCGACGCCGGGACCCGCCTTGACCCCACCGATGTCGATGACGTCCGCGCCCTCGGCGATCACCCGATGCACGGCCTCCTGAGCGGCGCCGTCGCTGAACGTCGCCCCGCGGTCGTAGAACGAGTCCGGCGTCCGGTTGACGATCGCCATGATCAGCGCACGATCGCCGGCCACCGGCCGCCCGCAGAACGTCGAGGTCACCCGCCCAGTATTCATCACCGGACGGATGCGCGACGGGTGGCGAAACCTGCCCGAAACACGGATCGTGACCGCGGTCAGCGGGTTCCGCGCACCGGACTGCAGGCGGCCAGTGCGGCTGCGACGTCGGTGGTGACCAGCAATCGATCCAGGGCACCCTGGGCGACGAAACCGGTCGGCACCAGACCGGCGAGCCAGTGCCGCAGCCCGTCGTAGTGGCCGTCCGGATCCAGCAGAACCAGCGGTTTGGAATGCATTCCCAGATAGCCGGCCGTCCAACTCTCGAAGAGCTCCTCGAGGGTGCCGATACCGCCGGGCAGTGCCAGGAACGCGTCGCTGCGGTCCTCCATCAGTTGCTTGCGTTGACGCATGGTGTCGGTGACGATCAGTTCGTCGGCTTCGACGTCGGCGAGTTCCCGGTGCACGAGCGCCCTGGGGATGACACCGACGGTGCGTCCCCCACGTGAGCGCGCCCCGGATGCCACCGCGCCCATCGCCGAGACGT
>JAGQTS010000016.1 GCA_020438895.1 Mycobacterium sp. | reverse complement strand
CCGTACATCATCGTCGAACTCGACCGCAATCCGATTTCGTGCGCCGTGGTGACGATCTCCACCCAGAGCGAGGTGGGCAGCTTGCCCTTGGTGAGCACCCAGCGGACGTCATCATCCAGAATCTCCGCAGCCGTGCCGGGGATGGTGTCCAGTCCCGCTTCCCGCAGACCGGTCAGCCAGTCCCGAACGCTCAGACCGCTCTTGGTTGCGCCGTTGGCGATCTCCATCGGGGAGAACGCGTGCACGTGGATCGACGGCACCCGGGCCTTGACGGCGCGCACCAGATCGGCGTACCCGGAAACCGGGAGTTCAGGATCGATTCCGCCCTGCATGCACACCTCGGTGGCTCCGGCGACGTGCGCCTCCCAGGCCCGGTCGGCGACGTCGGCCACCGACAGGGTGAACGCGTCGGCGTCGCCCTTCCGCTGAGCGAAGGCGCAGAACCGGCACCCGGTGTAGCAGATGTTGGTGAAGTTGATATTACGGTTCACGACGTAGGTGACATCCTCGCCGACCGCGTCCTTGCGAATCGAATCCGCTAGGGCGGCAACAGCTTCCAATTCCGGACCGGCGGCCTCGGCCAGTGCGAGATAGTCGGCGTCGGAACATCCGCCCGGATCACGTTCGGCGGCGCGCAGCGCTGCCAGCACGTCGCTGTCCAGGCGGTGGGGCGCCCGCGCGGCGATCTCCCCGGCGTGCCGACGGACCGCGTCCCAGTCCCCGAAGGCACTGTCGAGATCCGATCGGGTGGCGCTGCGCCGGCCCTCGGCGTCGATGGCTGTGTGCAGGTCGGCTCGGCCCATCGATACGACGGTGTCGTCGGGTTCCTGCCACGGCCGACCCCTCGGGTTGACGTCCCGGGCGAAGCCGGTGACCGGGTCGGCCAGCGCTGCGACGTGCCCGGCGACACGCGGATCGATCCAGCCCGCACCGGCTTGCACGTACCGCGGCTGCGCGGTGAGCCGTTGCACGAGTTCGAATCCGGCCGCGGCCGTGAGGTTCGCCAGTTCGTCGAGGGCGGGCCATGGCCGTTCGGGATTGACGTGGTCGGGAGTCAGCGGGGACACCCCGCCCCAATCGTCGACGCCCGCTGCCAGCAGCGCCAGGCACTCGGCCTGGGACACCAGATTCGGCGGCGCCTGGATCCGCATGTCGGGACCCAGGACAAGGCGAGCCACCGCGACGGTGGCCAGGAAATCGTCGATATCGGCGTCCGGGCTGGCCGCCATTGCGGTGCGGTCCTTGGCCCGGAAGTTCTGGACGATCACCTCCTGGACGTGGCCGAACTCCTTGTGCGCCCGACGGACCGCATGCAGCGTGTCGGCCCGCTCCGCGAGGTTCTCCCCGATCCCCACCAGCAGGCCGGTGGTGAACGGGATGGACAGCCGCCCAGCGTCGTCCAGGGTGCGCAGCCGCACGGCGGGATCCTTGTCGGGGCTGCCGAAGTGGGCCAGTCCCCGGGTTTCGTACAGCCGGCGCGAGGTGGTCTCCAGCATCATCCCCATGGAGGGTGCCACCGGCTTGAGCCGAGACATCTCCGCCCACGACATCACGCCGGGATTGAGGTGGGGCAACAGACCGGTCTCCTCCAATACCCGCACGGCGGCCGCCCGGAGGTAATCCAGCGTCGAGTCGTACCCTCGCTCGTCGAGCCACTGGCGGGCTTCTGCCCACCGCGATTCGGGGCGGTCACCGAGGGTGAACAACGCCTCCTTGCAACCGATTTCAGAGCCACGGCGGGCGATGTCGGCGACCTCGTCCAGTTCCAGGTACATCCCCCGGCCGGCGGCTCGCAATTTGCCCGGGACCGTGACGAAAGTGCAGTAGCGACAGGTATCCCGGCACAGCCGGGTGATCGGGATGAAGACTTTCCGCGAGTACGTCACCGGCAGGCCGCCCCCGGGCCCGAGCCTGCCCGCCGACCGTAACCCGGCATCGCGGACCCGCGCGGCGCTGGCGCACAAGTCGGCCAGGTCGTCACCCCGCGCAGTCATGGCGATGGCTGCCTCGTCGACGTTGAGGGCCACTCCGTCGCGGGCCCGGCGCAGCACCCGGCGCAGTGATGCGACACCGGCGGGGGACATGGGCACCACCCTAATACCCGCGGTCAGGGCCTCCCCGATGGTAGGGACAGCGTTGAGCGGGGCGCGGGGGTTTGTCCCCGGCGCTGGAGCCTCATGATCCGGAGAACGTCATCCTGCGCAGCAGCAGCACCGGCGGCAGTGCACCCAAAACCAGCAGAATGACGACCGAGTAACCGAGCAGCCCACGGCCACCGAATACGACGTCATTGCCGGGTCCGCCGAACGTGAGCGCCGCCACGGTCGCCAGCCAGGTCCACAACGGCACCGCGGCCAGTCGGATGGAATCGGTGTAGTGCGTTGCCGCCCACACCAACATCGCGTTGAGCAATCCCGACAGCGCAGCACTCAGCGGTAGTGCCACGCCGCCGAGGCGGACCGGCATCAACAGGGCACCGGCCACAGCTGAGAGCACTCCGTCGACGCCCAGCGCGGTCAGGACGATTGCGGCGAAGCGCGAGCCGACGGCTATCCGCACCGGCGCCGGCCGATAGCCGGCCTCACGAGCACAGGTCGGCGACCTGCGTCATGGTGGCGTCGGCCTGCTTGATGAGTTCGGCCTGCGCCGCGTCGGTGGCCACTGCGCCGCCGAGGTAGTTCAACCCCAGCACCTGAATGTTGTCGGCGAAGGCGGTGACCGCATCGGCCAGATCCCGTGGGGTGTGGGCGTCGAGTTGCTGCACCAGGTAGTCGCCCCCACCGAGCAGGGCCTGCCGGGAGTTGGTCGCTGCAAGCGCTTCCGGCAGGGGCTCTGCTCCCCCGTTCGTCTGCAGCTGGACTGCCTTGGACACCGTGGAAAACGCCGAACAGACCCGCACCTTGCTGTCGCCGGCCCGTGCCAGCGGCGCGTTGTCCGAAGCGGTCTTGATCGCCCAGAGCGCCAGCAGTGTGCCGATCACCCCAACGGCCAGCGCCACCGGTGCGATCCAGGCGAGTTTCCGCCCGGGCCCGGCATACGATTCGGCCGCCTCAATGGCATGCCCACCCGAGTCGGGACGGCTCGGTTCGGTGGGATTGCCCTGGTTTGGATCGGTCATCGAACACTCCTTGCGATAGGTCAGTCGTGGTGGACGCAGAGCACTTCGTCGAGGGTGGCGCCTGGCACCGGATCCCCGGGCTTCCAGGAGTTGGACACGCGATCGGAGCGTCCGAGCTCGAACATCGCCGGGCCTTCGATCAGCCAGTCGGCAAGCACGTAGCGGCTCCCGTCACCGGACCGGCGCACCTGACTTTCGGGGGCGCACCGCCCGGACAGTTTCGTCACATCTTCGTAGTTGATACCGACCACCATCACCTCGGGTTCAGCTTCCAATACCCCGATCAGACGGCCGATAAGCGTTTCGGGGGCGAAGAAGTGCCAGCCCTCCCGCAGGTGCAGCCAATAGCGCCCGGAAACCAACCGCCGAATCTGGCCCAACCAGTTCGCCGGATCGTCGTCGGCGGTCTCAAATTCGAGGAACGGATACAGCGCGGCGAGCACCGAGCGGTCCTGGGCGGACAGTCCGGCGTCGAGCACAAGATAGCGGTCGATGCGGGCGAAGTCGGTGCACGACCGCAGGAAGGAGTTCACCGTCTGCTCCGTACGGGTGCGGTCCGGACCGGCCAGCAGGGTCACCGTGAGGTCGGCCGGTCGACCATCCACCCGGGTTCGGGGGACGGAGTCGGGATACGCCAGCGCCCGCTCCATCATGACCGGGGTCATCAGGTCGCGATTTGCCGCGATCCTGGCCCGATCATCGTCGGGAACGTCGGGAAGGGCCACGAGGCGACGGGAGATCAGGAACGCCTCGACCGGCTTTCCGATCCAGGAGGCGCACACTGCCTGCTCGTCGAGGGCCCGCCAGCTGTGCACCGACCCGTTGACGAACAAGACGTCGTCGGGCAGCGGCAACGAGGCGGCCTTCTCGGCAAACAGATGTCCGAGCGCGTACCGCCCGGCGACCCGATGGTGCCGAGCCAGCGCAGAGAGTGCTTCGGCGCGCGAGGGCCGCATATTCCAGGCGCGCAGGTAGGCATCCTGAACCTCCGGCCACGGCTCGTTGTTGGCGGCCATGGCTTCGGCCGCTCGGAACGAGGAGTAGTAGACCTCTTCGTCCCACCCGCCCATTTCGACGCGGCGTTCATCCCACTTGCGGGAATTGACCCAGTCCCCGTAGCAGTAGTAGCTCTGCGCAAGGTAGAAGACCGAGCGGGGATCGTCAGGGTTGCGCTGGACCTCGGCGAGCAGGATCTCGGCGTCACGCCGGTACTTGTCCGGGTCCAGGTTGCGTCCGCCGATCCGTCGGGACAGCACCCGGAACTCGCCCCCGAGCCGGGCCTCGGTGGTCGGACTGTCACAGACCGCGAGCTCGTGCAGGACACCCTGATACCGCCACGGCACACCATCCCGGAACAGCTGGCGGCGCCAGTACAGCACACCGTCGTCGATCAGCATCAGGTAGGTATCGGCGGTGAGATCACGGAACTCCGGGTCACCCACCAGCAGGTCATCGGCGTCCATCACCCAGATGTAGTCGCAGTGGCCCTGGGCGAGTTGGATCGCCTCCGACCGATTGTGGCCGAAGTCCCGCCAGGGCCGCTCATGCAGTTCGCCCGGGATGCCCAGGCGCTCCATCTCGCTTCGGATGAGTTCCTGGGTTCCATCGGTAGAGCCGGTGTCGACGATCACCCAGTAGTCGATGTACTGCGCCACCGACTCGAACAGTTCCCGGATGACGTGCGACTCGTTCTTGACGATCAGGTTCAGGCAAATAGTCGGCCGGCTCTGGGCCCCCACCACCATGCCTTCGACTCTCCCTCTGGTCGGCGGCCGACGACAGCCGCGGGGACCGCCCCGGCCCCGATCGCAGAAACTACCACCCCTGTCGAATGCGGCCTGCTCAGCGTAGGTCGAGACCCTCGAGCAGTCCGGTGAGCACGGCTGCGTTCTCCGGCCGGACGGCCGCACCACCGGCCAGCACGTAGTGCTCCCGGGCCAGCACCGGCAGCATGATTCGGTTGGACAGGGTGAAGGCGCGCCCGGTCGGGCCGAGGGTCATCTGGGTGTCGTGCGCCCGCATCGCCGCCACCTTGGCGGGCAGATGTTCGGGCGCATCCACCACGGCGTTGATCTGGTCGTCGGGAAACCCGAACGGTAGGTCATCCAGCCGGATCCAGTCCGGTTGCGCGTCCTCTGGCGCCAGCTGCTCCATTGCCTCGGCGAAAGCACTGCTGGACACCACCGTCCAGTAGAACCGCGGCACCGCCCACCGGGGTGCGGCGGCGTCGATGGCCGCCACGGTGACGTCGTGGGCGCGAATGTGGTCGGGATGTCCGTAGCCACCGGCGGGGTCATAGGTCACCACGGCGTGTGGCCGAAGTTCGGCGATCAGATCGGCCAGCTGTTCGACCGCCTCGGTACCCGAATCGACGAACGCCTGCCTGCGGCGACGCGGGGTGCCGGGCATCCCGGAATCACGCCACCGGCCCGCTCCTCCCAGGAATCTGGGTTCGGACACACCCAGGTGGCCCAGGGCTCGGACAAGTTCACCGATGCGATAGCCGCCGAGTTGGTCAGCGCCATCGACACCGAGCTGGGACCAGCGCTCGCCGATGACTTCACCCTCCTCGCCGAGTGTGCACGTCACCACCGTCACCTCGGCGCCCTCGGCGACGTAACGCGCGATCGTGACGCCGTTGTTCATCGTCTCGTCATCCGGGTGTGCGTGGACGAACAGCAATCGCGGTACCGCCATCGGTCCTCCCTCTTATCTGTCGCGCCCTGTTCCTTCCCGGCTGAGCCCCGCGCTACTGCTCGGCCGGCCGCCAACCGGCTACTGGGTCGTCTTCACCCAACTAGCTGCGTCGCCCACAATGCCCACCGGCACCGGCCCCGAGAGTGTCACGTGGCGAACGGTCGGCCCGGCCGCCACGATCGTGGTGTCCTGCATGATGGGCAACACCGTCGACATCTCCCACAGCTTCGGTTCCACCACGGCAAGGACATCGTCGATCGGACGCGCACCGTTCAGGGCGGCATCGATCTGCGCCTGCACGCCCCGATCGCAGACACCGGTGAGGTTGGACGGGGCCCGGACGAGCGGAGCCGCATCGGGCTCTGGGCGTGGTCGGCTGGGCGTCGGCCGCCCGGGCCCGGGTGCACCCGTGCTTGCCGGCTCGGGGGGCGGTACCAGGGCGGCCTCCAGCGCCGGGCAGCCGAACCGCGACGCCAGGGCGGTGGCGAGATCACCGCCGGCGGCACGCCAGCCGACGATGGCGTCAATCCGATTGCCGGCCAGCGCCGACCCGTAGAGCACCGGCGGCTCGAGGGCGGACACGGTGGCTGCCACTCCGACATTGCGCAACTGGTCGGCGGCCGTATTGGCGACGGCGACGGAGGTGGGGTCATTGGCTGCGGCGCCGATCACCAGGGTCAGCCGCTGGCCGTTGCGGCTGATCCGGCCGCGGGTTGGTTCTACAGGAGCCGATGGCGCCGATCCCGGTGCCGGTGACCGCGGACTCGGCAACTCGGTCGAGCTGCCGTTCACCGGGCGCTCCACTTGGTATCCCGCCTCGGCGAGGAACTCCAGGGCGCGTTCGGTGCCGACCGGCTCGGGGGCGGAAGGCTCATACCCCGGATCACTCGGGGCACGGACCAGCGACTGGTCCAGCGTCACCGAATTGTCGCTGCCGGCCGCAACGGCAGCCAGCAATTCGACGTCGAGCAAACCCAGAATGCCCTTGCGGACCAGCGGGTCGGACAGTGTGGGCTGCTGGCCGCGGAGGGTCAGTTGCAGCACCCGGGGTGTGGTGATTCGGGCGGTCCGGACATCCGGGATCGCCGACAGCTGGGCGAATGCGGCCGCCCCGCCATGCACCTGGGCCACCTGGGTGTCACCGTTGCGGATCGAATCGGCCAATGCGGCGGTGGCCCCGGCCCGGCGGAACAGAATCTGGTCGGGTTTTGCCGGCGTGCCCCAGAACCGGTCGTTGCGGGCCAGCAGAATCTCGTCACGCTGCGGATCGATCGTGTCGACCCGGAACTGGCCGCCGGTCACCGGCAGCGCTCGGACCAGCCCGGCGGTGAATCCGCCCGGGACATCCTTGACCAGGTGCGCGGGCAGCAGGTCGTTGAACAACTCGCGCCAGGCCGGGTACTGCTCGGAGAACGTCACCACCGCCGTCTTGCCGCCGTTGACCGACTGCACCCCGGTGATCAGGTCATAGCCGGCAGGGTCGACCACCCCGGGCTGGCTGACCATCTGCCGCCACAAGTACCAGAAGTCGTCGGCGGCGATGGGTGCGTTGTCTGTCCACGCCGCCTCGGGCCTGATGGTGTAGGTCACGGTGAACGGCCGGGTGCTGGTCACCTCGGCCGACAGCAGCAGCGTGGTGTCCAACACCCAGCGCGATCCGCTGGGCGATTCCGGGTCGAGCACCGGCCGGAACGAACTGGGCAACACCAGCGCGCTGATCGCCGAATTCACCGGGGACTGATCGCTGAGCAGGTGCGGATTGAACCCTGGTCCGATGGAATCGATGGCCACGATGACCTGGGCGGCCCGTGGCGGCGGGGCGGCCGGTTGCGCCGTCTGGGTGCTCTGCGGGGCCGGCGGCGGGTCGACCGTGCAGGATGCACAGGTGACAGCGCAGAGCGCCGCGGCCGCAGCGCGCAGGCCACGCGATCGTCCCGACACGGCTTTCAGGGTATCGGCCTGGCGGCCGCGAACCCGGTCATGTCTTGATCGCCTTTGCCCGTGACCGACTGCGGGCGCGGGACGTCGCGTCGAGTTCCACCTTGCGCACCCGGACGATCTCCGGGGTGACCTCGACGCACTCGTCGCCCGCGCAGAACTCCATCGCCTGTTCCAGATCGAGTTCCATCGGCCGGGCCAGCGTCTCCATCACATCGGCCGTGGAGCTCCGCATGTTGGTGAGCTTCTTCTCCCGGGTGACGTTGACGTCGAGGTCCTCGGCGCGCGGGTTGATGCCGACGACGTGCCCTTCGTAGGTCTCGTCGCCGGGTTCGACGAAGAAGGTGCCGCGATCGGCCAGTTGGATCATCGCGAACGGTGTCACCGAACCGGACCGGTCGCTGACCAGGGACCCGGTGTGGCGAGCCCGAATCTCCCCTGCCCAGGGCCGGTAACCGTGGAACACCGCGTTGGCGATCCCGGTGCCGCGGGTCAGCGTCAGGAAGTCGGTGCGGAAGCCGATGAGCCCGCGGCTGGGGACGATGAAGTCCATCCGCACCCACCCGGCGGCGTGATTGGTCATCTGCTCCATGCGGCCCTTGCGGTTGGCCATCAACTGGGTGACCGCGCCGACGAACTCCTCGGGGCAGTCGATGGTCATCGCCTCGAACGGCTCGTGCAGCTTGCCCTCAATGGTGCGGGTCACCACCTGCGGCTTACCGACGGTCAGTTCGAAGCCTTCACGGCGCATCTGCTCGACGAGAACCGCAAGCGCCAACTCGCCGCGCCCCTGCACTTCCCAGGCGTCCGGGCGACCGATGTCGACCACCCGGATCGAGACGTTGCCCACCAGCTCACTGTCAAGCCTGGACTTCACCATCCGTGCGGTCAGCTTGTGGCCGGAGACCTTTCCGGCCAGCGGCGAGGTATTGGTGCCGATGGTCACCGAGATGGCCGGCTCGTCGACGGTGATCCGCGGCAGCGCGTGCGCGTGGTCGGGGTCGGCCAGCGTGTCGCCGATCATGATCTCCGGCATACCCGCGACGGCGACGATGTCACCGGCGACGGCTTCCTCGCTGGGCGAGCGTTCGACGCCGACCGTTCTGAGCAATTCGGTGATTTTGGCGTTGGCGATCACCGGGACCTTCCCCGATTCGCTGCCCTCCTGCCCGCCGGCAACCCCGTCGACCTCGCGCATCCAGGCCACCTGCTGCCCCTTGCGCAGCTTGCCGTTGTAGATCCGGACAAGCGCCAACCGGCCGAGGAACGCCGACGCATCCAGGTTGGTCACCAACGCCTGTAGTGGCGCCTCCGGGTCTCCCTGGGGAGGTGGGATGTGCTCAAGCAGGACGTCGAACAGCGGGTCGAGATTGTCGCCCCGGGGATTCTCACCGTTGGCGGGTTCGATGGTGCTCGCGATTCCGGCCCGTCCGGAGGCGAACAATGTGGGCAGGTCAAGCGCTCGTTCGGCGGCCTGCTGAGCCTCGTCATCGAGGTCGGAGGCCACATCGAGCAGTAGGTCGTGGCTTTCGGAGACGACCTCGGCGATCCGCGCGTCCGGTCGGTCGGTCTTGTTGACGACCAGGATCACCGGCAGGTGCGCGCTGAGCGCCTTGCGCAGCACGAACCGGGTCTGCGGCAGTGGCCCCTCGGAGGCGTCCACCAGCAGCAACACGCCGTCGACCATGGACAGGCCGCGCTCCACCTCGCCGCCGAAATCCGCGTGGCCAGGAGTGTCGATGACGTTGATCACCGTCATACTGCCGTCCGGGTGGCGTCGGTGCACCGCGGTGTTCTTGGCCAGGATCGTGATGCCTTTTTCCTTCTCCAGATCTCCGGAGTCCATCAGGCGTTCGACGGCGTCGTCACCACGGTGGGTCAGGGCACCGGACTGTCGCAGCATCGCGTCGACAAGTGTGGTCTTGCCGTGGTCGACGTGCGCAACGATGGCGACATTGCGGAATTCGGGACGGGCGTCGGGTGAAGGCACGCCGGAGATTGTCGCAGCACCGGCCGCCGGTGGCCTAACCGGAAAGCGGTCGCGCCAGGGCGACGGTCAGCGCGGGAATCCACGCCCGGTCCGCAGGGACCCAGTCCACGGCGGACAGGTCGCCGGCCGCAACCCAGCGCAGGGCACCGTGATCATGGTTGTGCAGCTCGCCTCCGGTCTGGGTGACCTGGTAGGCCCGCAGGATCAGGGAGCCGGAAACGGGGACGTCGTCCCCCAGTCGCTCTTCCACCCGCACGTCGACGCCGAGTTCCTCGCGAAGTTCGCGCACCAGAGCCGCAGATTCGGTCTCACCCGGGGCGACCTTCCCACCGGGCAACTCCCACAATCCGGCCAGTTCCGGCGGGCGCTGGCGCTGGGCGAGAAGGACGGCCGCATCGCGAATCAGCGCGCCGGCCACGACGACCTGAAGCTGAGCAGACATCGATCCAGACCGTATACCGTCTCCCTCATGGCTGTGCTGAACGACGACCAGGTTGCCGCCGCGGTGGCCAATCTCCACGGGTGGGAACACACCGGAGGCACTCTGCGATGGGCGGTGACCTTCCCGTCGTTTCTTGAGGGAATCGAGGCGGTGCGGACGGTTGCCGAACTGGCAGACCGGGCCGACCACCACCCCGATATCGACATCCGTTGGCGCACTGTGAC
>JAGQTS010000215.1 GCA_020438895.1 Mycobacterium sp. | reverse complement strand
CGATGATCCCGCTGTGGAAGGCCGGCCCTGCGCTGGCATGCGGAAACGCCTTCATTCTCAAGCCTTCCGAACGTGATCCCTCGGTGCCGCTGCGGCTGGCCGAACTGTTCGTCGAGGCCGGGTTGCCGCCCGGGGTCTTCCAGGTCGTGCAGGGCGACAAGGAAGCCGTGGACGCCATCCTGCAACACCCCGACATCAAAGCCGTCGGTTTTGTCGGCAGTTCCGATATCGCGCAGTACATCTACGCCCAGTCGGCCGCACACGCCAAGCGCGCACAGTGTTTCGGCGGGGCGAAGAACCACATGATCGTGATGCCCGACGCCGACCTCGACCAGGCCGTCGATGCACTGATCGGAGCCGGTTACGGCAGCGCAGG
Source organism: Mycobacterium sp. (assembly GCA_020438895.1). Lineage (GTDB taxonomy): Bacteria > Actinomycetota > Actinomycetes > Mycobacteriales > Mycobacteriaceae > Mycobacterium. The sequence continues at coordinate 2,082 of JAGQTS010000215.1, read as the reverse complement.
TGAGCGCTGCATGGCGATCTCAGTCGCGGTTCCCGTTGGGGAGGAGACCGCTAACCGGTTACGGGCCCGCCTCATCGAGCGGGTGACCAACCTGCGAGTCGGCCACAGCCTGGACCCCAAGGCGGACTACGGGCCGTTGGTCACCGCCGCCGCGCTCAAGCGGGTTCGCGACTACATCGACGCCGGGGTGTCGGCCGGGGCGGAGATCGTGGTCGACGGCCGCGGAAAGGGCAGCGACGACCTGACTTTCGGGGACGACAGCCTCGAGGGGGGATACTTCATCGGTCCCACCCTGTTCGACCACGTGACCACCGACATGACGATCTACACCGACGAGATCTTCGGACCGGTGCTGTGCATCGTCCGGGCGAAAACCTACGAGGAAGCTCTGGCACTGCCTTCTGAGCACGAGTACGGCAACGGGGTGGCGATCTTCACCCGCGACGGCGACACCGCACGCGACTTCGTCTCACGGGTGCAGGTCGGCATGGTCGGCGTCAACGTGCCGATCCCGGTGCCGGTGTCGTATCACACCTTCGGCGGCTGGAAGAGGTCCGGTTTCGGTGACCTCAACCAGCACGGCCCGCACTCAATCCTGTTCTACACCAAGACCAAGACGGTCACCGAGCGGTGGCCGTCGGGTATCAAGGACGGCGCCGAGTTCGTCATCCCGACGATGAAGTAGGCGGCGGTGACCACGCCGAGCCTCACCGGGCTCAACGACGACGAACGGGTGATCAGCGAGACGGCGGCAGACTTCGCCGCGAAACGCATTGCGCCCCATGCCCTCGAGTGGGACAAGGACAAGTATTTCCCCGTCGATGTGCTCCGCGAGTCGGCCGAACTCGGGATGGCCACCATCTACTGCCGCGAGGAGTTCGGCGGATCCGGGCTGCGCCGCCTGGACGCGGTCCGGATCTTCGAGCAGTTGGCGTTCGCCGACCCGGTGATCGCCTCGTTCATCTCGATTCACAACATGTGCGCCTGGATGATCGACACGTACGGAACTGACAGTCAGCGCAGGATGTGGATTCCGCGGCTGGCCACGATGGACTCCATCGCCAGCTACGGCCTGACCGAGCCGGGCGCCGGTTCGGATGCGGCGGCATTGCGGACCAAGGCGGTTCGCGACGGTGAGGACTACGTCCTCGACGGGGTCAAGCAGTTCATCTCCGGCGCGGGCGTGTCCGACGTGTATGTGGTGATGGCCCGAACCGGTGCCGCCGGACCGCGCGGAATCTCCGCCTTCATCGTCGAAAAGGGAACGCCGGGTCTGAGTTTCGGTTCCCGGGAAGAGAAGATGGGCTGGCATGCCCAGCCCACGGCACAGGTCATCCTCGAGGGTGTTCGGGTGCCGGCGACGGCGATGCTGGGCGGGCCCGCGGGAGAGGGCGCCGGATTCGGAATCGCGATGAACGGGCTCAACGGCGGACGCCTCAATATCGCGGCCTGCTCGTTGGGCGGCGGGCAGTCCGCTTACGAGCGGGCTATCCGCTATGTCGCCGACCGGCACGCATTCGGCGGGGCACTGATCGACGAGCCGACAGTGCGATTCTCCCTCGCTGACATGGCGACCGCGCTGGAGACTTCCCGGTTGATGTTGTGGCGGGCGGCGGGAGCACTCGATGGCGACGAGCCCGACAAGGTGACCTTGTGCGCGATGGCGAAGCGCTACGTCACCGACTCCTGCTTCGAGGTGGCCGATCAGGCACTGCAGTTACTGGGAGGCTACGGCTACCTGCGTGAGTACGGGGTGGAGAAGATCGTTCGCGATCTGCGGGTGCACCGAATTCTGGAGGGCACCAACGAAATCATGCGCGTGGTGATCGGCCGGGCGGTCGCAGCGTCGGCCCGAGCGTCTGCCTAACGAAGGAGTATCGCTGATGACAACGGTGGCCTTTCTCGGGCTGGGCAACATGGGTGCGCCCATGTCGGGCAACCTGGTGAACGCCGGCTACACCGTCGTGGGTTTCGACCCGGTGCCGGCCGCCCGCGAGGCCGCCGCCGGCAAGGGCGTGGCCCTGTCCGACGCCGGCGCAGCGGCCGTGGCGGACGCTGATGTGGTGATCACCATGCTGCCCA
>JAGQTS010000214.1 GCA_020438895.1 Mycobacterium sp. | reverse complement strand
CCGACTGCCGGACATCCGTGTCGTCGGTGAGCCGGAGTTGGGTAACGGCAACTTCTTTCACACCGTGATGTCCATGACCGCAGAGTTCACCCCGGAGCACAGATGAAGGTACATGTTGACCGGAGCAAGTGCTCGTCGATAGGCCTGTGCGAGGCCACCGCCCCGGACATCTTCGAGATCGGCGCCGATGGCAGCCTGACCATCGTGATGATTGACGTCCCCGAAGACCGCCGACTGGATCTTGAGCAGGCGTGCGAGAACTGCCCCACCCAGGCACTCAGCATCGAGGGCTAATCGACGCTCCCCTCAACTGGACGAAGAGAACCTTTCCAGGTGAATGTGATCAGCAGGCACGCCGGCGGCGGTCAGTGCGACAACGGCCGCGTCGGTCATCGGCGGTGGACCGCAGATATAGACGTCGGGCAACTCATCCGTCATGGCCAACTCCGCGGCTGCCAACTCGACCGGGTTGCCCACCGCACCGGCCCAGGACGGATCCGGGTTCCACACCACCGTTTCGGCGTCGAAATCCGGCAGAGTTTCTGCGAGCGCAGCGATTTCGTCCTGCCCGAAGACTTCGCCGTGCCGAGTGACACCGAAGAACAGCCGGGCGGGCTGCGGATCCCCCCACTCGGCCATCTTGCGTAGCATCGACAGCAGCGGGGAAAGTCCAGTGCCGCCGGCCAGGAACCACCGCGGCCGAGGGCCGTTCTCCACAAGCACGAATTCGCCGTCTGCGCTCGACACGGTGAGAACGTCGCCCACCTCAGCTCGCCCGGACAAGTACTCCGACATCGCACCGCCGGGTAGTAGCCGCACGAAGAACTCCAACTGGCCGTCCCAGTTGGCAACATTGGCCGGAGAATAGGCTCGGCGGACGTCGGTACCCGGCACCATCAGCCGGAAGAACTGGCCGGATTCGAAATCCGCCGAAGACGATCCGTCCTCTGCGGGCCGCAGTGTCAGTCTCACCCGCATCACCCCGTCGGCGACCCGGTCCAGAGCGGTGATCTCGGCATCATGCCTGCTCGGCGGCGCGGTGATGATCTTCGCCGCGGCGTAGGGTAGTTCGATGCGGCAGTCCTCCCGAGGGAAGCTGCTGCACAACAGGATTCCGCCCGCGTCCTCCGGCTTCTCGATGACGTCGGGGTCGTGGTCGCCCATCTCGACCCGGCCCCCGGTAAGCACCGCGGAACACGCTCCGCACCCGCCCGCCTGGCAGGCGGACTTGAGTACCAAACCGGCCTGCTCGGCAGCTGCCAGGACGGTGGTGCCGGCTTCGCAACGCAACGTCGACTCCTGCCCGTCAGCGGTCACCAGCGTGATGTCGAACCCCACCGTCGTGTCGACCTCCATCGGAGCAGCTTGCCCTGCCCCGGTCATCACGCACCCGCCATCGCCGCGGCGAGATCCTCCGCCGGATCGCCGATGGGCTTGAGCGCAAACTTCTCCACCAGGATGTCCACCACCGCGGGGGTGAGGAAGGCCGGCAGAGTCGGGCCCAGCCGGATGTTCCGGATGCCCAACGACAGAAGTGTCAACAGCACCGCGGCGGCCTTCTGCTCGAACCAGGAGACGAAGAGGCTCAGCGGCAGGTCGTTAACGCCGCAATCGAACGCGTCCGCCAACGCCAACGCGATGCGGATGGCCGAGTAGCTGTCGTTGCACTGGCCCACGTCCAGCAGACGCGGAATGCCGCCGATCTCGCCGAAATCATGACCGTTGAACCGGTATTTGTTGCAGCCCAGGGTCATCAACACCGTGTCGGACGGCGCGTGGTCGGCGACATCGGTGTAGT
>JAGQTS010000213.1 GCA_020438895.1 Mycobacterium sp. | reverse complement strand
GTCTGCTTGGTGTTGACCAGGTTCACCAGCACGGTTCCCTCCAGCGCTGCGCACCCGGCGACTCCCGGCCGGTCCGGCCAGGTCCACACCGTGGTGGCTTTTCCGTCGGGGCCCAAGCGCTGCAACCGGTCACCTGCCGGCGTGCGGTCGGTGATGTAGAGCGCCTTGTCTGCGGGGTCGAGGCACATTCCTCCGCCGGAGCCCATCCCCGACAGTGCGGTGGTGGGCGGAGCCTGGTCCACCGTGGTCGGTTGCTCGATCCGAATCACTTTGCCTGCCAGCGATTTCGGGTCGTTGGCAAGGCCAGGGTTGCCGGCGTCTCCGGTCTGTACCACCAGCGTGGTAGGGCTGGTGAATATCAGCGATCCAGTGTTACCGAACTCACCTTTCGGAATGCCGGTCAGCAGATCCTTTGGGACATCGCCATCAGCGATGCGGATCACCCGGTTGTCGGTGGGGGTGCTGATGTAGGCGTACATCAGCCGATCCTGGGTGTAGGTGGGCGACATGACGATATCCATCAGCCCGCCGTCACCGCTGCCATCGACGCCGATGACGGTCCGGGTTGTCGGCTCCGCGCTGACCGAGACTTCTTTCACCGCTCCGGTCGTACGCTCGGCGACTAGGGCGGTCTTGCCGTCGGGGCCCATGATGAGTCCGCTGGTGCTTTCCAGGCAGCCCTGCATCACGCCCGGTGCCGGACAGATCTTCGGGAACGGCTTGGCGGGGAGCGGTGGCGGCGGTGGTGGCGTGGACGAGGGTCCCGGCGCCATCACCGGCGGCGTGGTGAACGGCTGGGACACCGCATCGTCGAATCGGGCGCAGCCAGTCGTCGCGACCCCCAACGTCGTGGCAGCACATGCCATGGCAGCAGCTGTGCGTACCGGTAGGCCCCATCGCATGCCCGCCAGGTTACGTAATGTCGCGGGGTGCTGCGGCGGTCACCCGCGGCAGCACCACTCAAATCCCAGGTTTCCGCACCACCCGGACTTACGCTGGCCTGGTGACGAGCGATCCCAGCTGGCAGCGACCCGAGGACTCCACGGCGCGCCCGGCCAGCGCCAGGTTGGTGGACCCCGAGGAGGACGTGGGCGCCGTGCGCTACGGACAGCCCAACGGGCAGCCGGGCCAGTCCGGGGGGCAGGCTTGGGCGCAGGAGAGCGGTCGTGGTCCCGGGCAGGTGTTCGGTGGGGACAACCCGGTCGTCGACACCGAGACCACGAGGCTTCCCCCTTACACCGCGCCCGCGGCCGCCCCGTCGACGGTTTTCGGACTGATCGGAGACCCGGAGCCGCTGCCCTACGTTCAACCGCACGTGCAACCGCAGGTCGAGTCGGCTGCGACACCGGTGGAGATCGCGCCCGGCGCGGCAGAACTCAAGGCCGCCGGCCGTCGCGGCACCCAGGACTTCGGTCTCATGCTTCTCCGGCTGGCACTGGGGGTGGTGTTCATCGCTCACGGACTCCAGAAGGCCTTCGGCTGGTGGGGTGGGGAAGGTCTGGACGGTTTCCGCACCACGCTGTCTGAGGCCGGCTATCAGCACGCGGGTGTGCTGACCTACATCGGCGCCGGAACGCAGATCGCCGCAGGTGTGTTGCTGGTTCTCGGGTTGTTCACCCCCCTGGCGGCCGCCGCCGCGTTGGGCTTCCTGGCCAACGGCCTGGTGGTGGATTTCGCGGCGCAACGCAAGGAGGGCGCCGTGGTGATCTTCGGGACGACGGGCACGGAGTACCTGTTGGTGCTCACCGTGTTGGCCGCCGCGGTGATTCTGTGCGGGCCGGGGCGTTATGGTTTCGACGCCGGTCGCGGCTGGGCTCGCCGGCCTTTCGTCGGGTCAGCGGTGGTGCTCGTCTTGGGGGCGGCTGCGGGTGTCGCCGCCTGGTTCGTCCTGCACGGCACCAATCCGTTCGCCTGAGCCGCCCGGCGTTGCCGCCAACCGCTACGTAACTCCTTCTGCACCCCATCTGCTCCCCGTCTGCACCCCTTTTTCTCCCGTCGTCTCCGCGGGGCTAGCGCCGGTACGGGTTGGGAACTTTTCCCTTGCTGGCCGCGGTCAGCAAGGGCAGCGTCGCGAACGTCACTGCCGGCAGCTGCACCGCGGAGCCGTCGGTCAAGCAGGCGCGGGCCCATCGGCCTCGGGTGAACTCCAGTCCATCGATCTGCTGCCAGCGCATGGTGCGGCTGCTCCGCATCCCGCGAGCTGTCACCGTGTCCGCATCGGCCATGGTGCGTAGCCGCTCAATTGCCACTGACAGCACGATTGGGATCACCAGCAGGAAAAGTCCCGGGCGCCCCAAAGCGGGCATGAACAGCATCAGGAACAGCGCGATAAATCCTGATGCAATGTGTGCTGTCGGCGAAATGCGGATCACTGTCGCGGTGGTGTCGGATCCACGAGCCATGTGCGCATCATCCCATTGCCGTCCCGTTGCGGTGCCCCGCGGTGGTCTGTGGTGGTCGGCGCCGGGTGCACAGCGATCCGGACACGAATTGATCGGGGGTCGAATCCACGCTCTGATGACGCGGATTTGACGCCTGATGGACGGCGGTCTAGCCTGCGTAATCATGATCGCCGGAGGGATGCTCGTAGTAGGCCAGCGCGCTGGTGCCGCGCTTGCCCGCCCCCGGGTCTAGCCAGACGCACCAGCGCGCAACCCTCGTACAGCCGCCGACGCTGACGGGGGTTTTTTCTTGCCCAAGCAGATATTCGAGAACAACGTCGAGACCGAGGACACCAGTGAGCGCACCTGCCACCCGAGCACCCCAGCCATCGGCTGGGCACGCGCCGACCAACGGCGCGCAGCAGTCCACGTCTGATTCAGCGTCTGATTCAGCGACGCCTCCCAGGCCGGCTACGGTTCCTCCCCAGCAGATCACCGGCGCCGAGGCGGTGGTCCGGTCACTGGAGGAGCTCGGCGTCGAACTGATCTTCGGCATTCCCGGCGGGGCCGTGCTGCCGGTCTACGACCCGCTGTTCGACTCGCAACAAGTGCGCCATGTCCTGGTCCGTCACGAGCAGGGCGCCGGGCATGC
>JAGQTS010000212.1 GCA_020438895.1 Mycobacterium sp. | reverse complement strand
GGCGTGGAGTTGCTGGCCTTCGGTGGCCGGTTCATCGAGATCGGCAAGAAAGACATCTACGGAGACACCCGGATGGGCCTCTTCCCGTTCCGCCGTAACCTTTCCTTCTTCGGTGTCGACCTCGCTCTGATGTGCTCGACGCACCCCGCCAAGATTCGCGAACTGCTGACCACTGTGTATCAGCTGACCGCGGACGGGGTACTGCCGCAACCGGAGACCACGCACTACCCGTTGTCCGATGCCGCCACAGCGATCCGGGTGATGAGCGCTGCGGAACACACCGGCAAACTCATTCTGTCCATTCCCCGGACCGGTCGTAGCACCGTGGTCATGCCTCCGCAGCAGGCGCAGGTGTTCCGACCCGACGGCGCCTACATCGTCACCGGCGGACTCGGTGGTCTGGGTTTGTTCCTGGCCAACCACATGGCCGAGCGGGGAGCGGGCAGGATAGTGCTCAACTCGCGGTCGGCACCCAATTCCACGGCGCGCCAGGCGATCGCGGCAATGCGGGCCCATGGAGCCGAGGTGGAGGTGGTCACCGGCGACATCGCCTGCCCCGAGACCGCCGAGCGTCTTGTGGCCAGTGCCACCACCTCCGGGCGCCGGGTGCGCGGCGTTCTGCACGCCGCCGCGGTGGTCGAGGACGCGATTCTGACCAACATCACCGACGCGCTGGTTGATCGGGATTGGGCGCCGAAGGTGCGTGGCGCCTGGCATCTGCATCAGGCGACGATCAAGCAACCGCTGGACTGGTTCTGCTCGTTTTCCTCGGCGGCGGCGCTGCTCGGCTCGCCTGGGCAGGGCGCCTACGCGGCGGCCAACAGCTGGCTCGACGGGTTCACCGAATGGCGGCGGGCCCAGGGTCTGCCGGCCAACGCCGTCGCGTGGGCGGCGTGGGACCAGATCGGTGCGGGCCGCCATCTCGCCGAGTCGGGTACCACCACGATGATCCGACCGGAGGAGGGGGCTCATGCCTTCGAGTCCCTGCTGCGGTACGACCGCGGCTACAGCGGTTATGTGCCGGTGATCGGTACGCCGTGGTTGACCGACCTTGCGGGGCGCAGCCCATTCGCTGAGGCTTTCGCATCCAGTGCTGACCGACCCGCGGACACCAGCAGCTTCCGCGTGGAACTGCACGCGATCCCGCGGGACGAGTGGCCCGGCCGGGTTCGCCGTCTGGTGGCCGATCAGCTGAGCCTGATCCTGCGGCGCTCGGTCGATCCCGACCGTCCGATCTCCGAGTATGGTCTGGATTCACTGGGCAACCTCGAGTTGCGCACCAGGATCGAGACCGAGACCGGAGTCCGAGTCCGGTCGATGGACATCACCACGGTCCGGGCGCTGGCCGATAGCCTGTGCGAGACGCTGGCCGGCGTCATCACGTCAGTACGCTGACGGTTCGGATGGGAGCAATGCGGCAGTGGTAGCGCTCACGGCGATCCATGACTGGGTGGACGCGCCGGGCACCCTGGTGTCCTGGGGCCCGTCCGCGGCCTGCCTGGCGAAAGTCGCGCAGGCTCCGGTGTCGTCGGTACCGCCCAGTTACCAGCAGGAGCAGCACATCCGCACGTACCGGGCGCACTCGGCCAATGAGTTGGAGATGGCCCGGCTGCTGATCCCGTCGTGGAACATTCCGGGGCGCTGCGATAT
>JAGQTS010000211.1 GCA_020438895.1 Mycobacterium sp. | reverse complement strand
GTGTTGGGTGACGGTGGCGTGGTCGGGGCACTGGGAACCACCGTCACCGATCTCATCTCCGGGGTGACCGCACTGCCCGCGGTGCAGAGCTTCGCCGGTGAGGAAGTCGTCAGGCTGGTGACCGAGTTCCTCGGTGGCGGAGGGTTCGCCGAGGCGGTGGCGGGGGTGGCCGCCGGCGTGGTGAGCGACCTGCTGACCGACAGCGCGTTCACCGGTGGATTGGCGGGGGTCTTCGGGTCGGTGCTGCCCGATTTCTTCGGACAGCAGGGCGTGCCGGGCGCGCTGGGAAGCGCCGCCGGCGACATCGTCGTCGCGATGCTCGGGGGTTCGGAACTCATGGCGGCGCTGGCGGCCGCGCTGCCTGGTCTGCTGGCCAACAACCAGTTCCGGACCGGGGTGGTGGCGACGGTGACTGACGTGGTCGATGAGGTGCTCACCGACACGGGTGTGATCGATGCGCTCGGCGATGCCATCGGGGGGATGGTGACGGGTCTGGCCGGCGACCCTGCGGTACGCGGCTGGGTCGCAAGCGAGGTCAGCGCCTACGTCCAGGCGGCGCTCGCGGGCAACCCCGCCGCCGCAGGCATAGGAGCCGCCGTGGGCGCGACCGTCGCCGGGCTGCTGGCCAACCAGTCCTTCATCTCACCGCTGGCCGCCGCGCTGGACGCCGTGCTACCGGACTTCTTCGCTCAGCCGGGAATGCCCGCGACGCTGGCCGAAGCGGCCGGCCTGCTCGCGGCCGATCTACTCGAGGGCGCGGACCCGGCCGCCGCGCTTGCAGCCGTCGAGCACTACCTCTTCGGCGACAGCGCGTTCACCGGCGGTACCGGCGCGACCGTCACCGAAGTCCTCGGTGGTCTGCTGTCGGACACCAGTTTCACCTGGTCGCTGGGTACCACCGTCACCAGTCTGGTGTCCGCGCTGGCCGCTGTGCCCCAAGTGCCGAGCGCTGCCGGCCAGGCCGTCGCCGCCTACGTGGAAACCGCACTCGCCGGTAACCCCGCGGCTCCCTCGATCGCCGCCCTGGTGGGCAGCGCCGTCACCGGACTACTGGCCGACCCGGCGTTCAGCGGCGGGGTCGCCGCCGTTGCGGGCTGGGCAGTGAACAACCTGCTCAGCGCGCCGGGAGTGGCGGGGGCGATGGCGGGCCTGGCCGGCCAGTTGACCGTCGCCGTCTTGACCGGCGGCGATATCGGCACGTTGTTGCCGGCGGCTCTGCAGGGCCTACTGGCTCAGACCGCCGTCGTCGACGCCCTCGACAGCACCGTCGTCGGCGCGGTGAGCCAGCTGTTGTCGGATACCGGATTGGTCGCCGCCGTCGGCAACACGGTGACCGCCCTGCTCTCCGGCGCGCTGGGCGACGGGGCACTGGAGGACCTCATCGGCCAACAGGTGGCGACATACATCAGCGAGGCACTCGGGGACACCCCGGCTGCCGACGATATCGGGGCCGCCGTCGCAGGTGCGCTGATCACCCTGCTGGCCGATCCGGCGTTCAGCGACGGACTGTCCGACGTCGTCGGCACCGTGCTGACCACCTTCCTCGACCAGCCGGGGATTCCGGGTGCCCTGGGCGACGCGGCGGGCGGTCTGGTTCTGGCGGTCCTCACCGGCGGTGATCTGTCCCTGGCGCTGCAGAGCGCGCTGACGGCACTGGAAGCCGACCCGGCCGTCATGATGGCGCTCGAGGTCACCATCACCGCCGCGCTCGACGTTCTGAACACCGACCTGCTGAGCAATCCGGCGGTCGCGGCGGTGCTTGCTGACGTCGTCAGCAGCCTGATCGTCAACCTTGCCGGCGATGAGCCGGTGCGGGTGCTGATCGGCGACCAGCTTGCCCAGGCGGTGGCGCAGGCGCTCGGCGGCGGGGAGGCCGCCGTGGAGATCGGCGCAGCCCTGGCCGGCGCGGTGGAAAGTCTGCTGGCCGACCCAGCCCTCAGCGACGGTCTGGCCGCGGTGATCGGAACGGCGATCGACACCTTCCTGATCCAGCCCGGCATCGGCAGCACGATCACCGACACCATCAATCAGATCGCCGTCGCGGTGCTATCCGGAACTGACATCTCCACCGCACTGCAGGACGCGTTGGCGTCGCTGGAGACCGACCCCACGGTCCTGGCGGCGCTGGGTGCCACCATCACCGCTGCGCTCGGCACCGTCAACACAGCTCTGTTGAGCAACCCGGCGGTGGTCACGGCGATCGCCGATATAGCGACCTCGCTGATCACCCAGCTCACCGCCGATCCGGCGGTGCTGGCGGCCCTCGGCGATGAGGTCGCCGCATTCGTCGCGTCCGCCCTGGGCGGCGCGTCGGAACAGGCCGGGCAACTTCAGGCCGCCGCCGCGGAGATGATCGGCGCGGTGGTGGCCCTTGCCCTCGGTGGCGGGACCGCCGCCGAAGCGGTCGGCGCCGCGGTGGGTGAGGCGGTCGTCGGCCTGCTGGCCATCCCGGAGATCAGTGCCGGCCTGGCCGACACCGTAGGGGTCGTGATCGCCACCTTCCTGGGCGAGCCCGGTATCGGGACGACGCTCACCGACGCGGTCGACGACATCGCCAACGCCGTCCTGGCCGGCACCCCGATCTCCGACGCGCTGCAAACGGCGCTGGCCGCGTTGCAGGCCGACCCGGTCTTCCAGGAGGCACTGGGCACGACCATCGCCGCGGCTTTGGGCACCATCGACGTCACGCTTCTGGCCAACCCCGTTTTCCAGCAGGCGCTGGGTGAGACCGCGACGACCCTGATCACCGAACTGGCTGCCAACCCCACTGTCCTGGCCGCCCTGAGCGACCTGCTCGGTGCGCCGCTGGGTCCCGTCGCCGCCGGCCTGCTGGGCGATTCGGCGGCGGCGCAAGGACTCGCCGGGGTGCTCGGGACCTCGATCGTGGACCTGCTGGCCTACCCGGGGATGGCCGGAGCACTGACCGGGTTCGCCGATCAGATCGCCAACGCGGTGCTGGCCGGCACATCGGTGTCCGAGGCGCTGCAGAGCGCGTTGACCGCCCTGCAGGCCGACCTGGCCTATCTCGGTGCGGTGTCCAACGTGGTTCCGGCCGCGGTGGACGCCATCGTCGGCGACGCCGCCCTGCGTTCAGCACTCGGCACGGCCAGCGGCGGGCTGGTCGCGGGTCTGCTGGCCGACGCCGGGATCAATATCGCCTTCCTCAACACGATTGCTGCCGAGTTCACCCGCGGAACGGTGATCTCGCTGCTCGGTGACGCCTCGGTGGCTGATCTGATCAGCGCCGCCGGCATCGACATTCTCAGCGGCGTCGCCGTGAGCGATGTCGTGGACATGGCCGTGGCGTCGATCGTGTGGGAACCCGGTTTGCAGATCGCCATCGGTATGGCTCTGGGTCAAGGTTTCGGATCGTTGTTCGGGGACAACATCTTCGGAGACCTGATCGGCTGGGTCGCCGGGGTCAACGCAACGCTGCTGGTCGGCGTCGTGACGGGCATCGCGCGGTTCTTCATCGCAGCGCCGGCCCCGCGGTCGGCACAATCAGTCACCGGAACCTATCTCGTCGAGCAGACGCCTGAACCGGGCGAACTGTTCGTGATGGCCGCGGCCGTCGCTGAGGGCGGGACGGTGTCGTCGTCGGGTGCGGACGGCCCGCTCACACTCACCGAGTTGGCGGTCCCGGGGGCAGCCGGAATCGCTCGGGACTTTTTCGTCGACACGGGAGTTCTCATTGACCGGGCCGGGGCGATGATCGGGGCGAAGGCCGATGCGCCGGTGCTGGTTTCGTTCCGGTTCAGCCTCGCGCAGTTGCTGTCCGGCGGCCGGCTAGCCGGCCGCGACTCGGTCGATCACCGCGTCGAACGCATTGAGGACGAATTGGTCGGTGTCGGGGTCTGAGGACACCGGCTGCGAGGACTGCTTGACGATGGCCACCCCGCGGCGGCGGTCAACGTAAATCCACTGGCCGTGGACGCCGATCGCGGTGATGGCCTCCCGGCCGGGGGTGTGCCGCACCCACCACTGTGCCCGATAGCTCCAGTCGGTCGCATAGACACCCGTCGCCTCGGGACCGCGGGTGAATGCTCCGCGGTCGCCCCCGCTTTCCAGGGTGTCGATGATCGCCGGGTCGATGAGTCGGTTGCCCCCGACGCTGCCGTCGTTGAGCAGCATCATGGCGAAGCGCGCCAAATCCCTTGGTGCGGCGTTTAATCCACCCCCGGCGATGAGTGTTCCGCAGCCATCGAGCAGGATGTAGGTCTCGCCTTCGGTGCCGAGCCTGGACCACAGCACCTGCGCCATCTGGTCCTGGAAGGACGTGCCGGTGGCCCGATTGGTGATCCAGTTGACGACGTCGGTCTTGGGCGTCTGGTAGGCGAAGACCTCCCCGTGCTCACGAGCGGGATCTCTCTCCAGCGTCCGCAGGAACGAGTACAGGTTTGCGGCGCCCGATTCCGGAACGGCGTTCATCCAGCCCAGTGCCCCGACGTACCGGTGGATATCCGACGTCGGATCGGCATAGTCCTCGTTGAATTGCATCGAGTTAACCATGTCGAGCACCTGGCCGATGCTCGCCGTGGCGAAGGCCGAGGCTGAGATCAGTTCGGGTACCGCATCCACCACCGGAGCGCCCTCATCGAGCAGCCCGTCGGCCGCGGCCATGAGCGCGAACAGGCCGGCGAAGGATTTGGTGACCGACATCATCTGGTGCGGCTGGGCGCCGTGCATATCGTTGTCATAGTGCTCGTAGACCAATCGGTCTGCGGTGACCACCAGCAGCGAGTCGGTGTAGGTCTCCCGGAGGAACTCGGGGAAGGTCGCCGCGCTGCCGTCGGGTCGGGTGATCACCAGATCGTCGATGACGGAGTCGATCTCGAACGGTATCGGCCGCGCCTCCGGGCTCCCACTGACCGGCGCGGACGGGAACACGGTGCGCATGTGCAGATAGGACCACCGGTTATAGGGCGGGGTCATCAGCGCGTTGGTGCGGTCGACCTGCTTGCCCGGTGGTGGAGGGAAGCCGACCATCAGGCCGAGTTGTCGGGCGGTGGCGTACGGATTGTCGGTCACGGGGGGATCGTAGGAGTTTTCCTGGCTGTGCGAACCCGATTCCCCGAGCCTCGGGGCCGCGAACCCTTGAGGTCGCCCGGGCAGACGGAGTTTGATGTCGGTATGCAGTTTCCGCAGCGCCTGGCCCGCTTCAACCGCCGTGTCACCAATCCGATCCAACGACTCTGGGCGGGTTGGGCTCCGTCGATGGGGGTCCTCGAGCACGTCGGCCGTCGCTCCGGTCGGCTCTACCGGACGCCGCTGATGGTGTTCAGCACCGACGAGGGGGTCGCGGTTCTGTTGACCTACGGGCCGGATCGGGACTGGCTCAAGAACATCATGGCGGCCGGAGGTGGCCGGATGCGGCGCCACGGGCACAGGTTTGCGGTCACCGAACCGCGGGTGCTGGGCCGGGCCGAAGCCGCAGAGCATGTCACCGGGATCGGCCGATTGGCCTTCGCCCGGTTGCCGTTCGACAGCGCCGTGCTGCTCAAGAGTCCGCGTTGAGAGCTTCGGCTGTGCCCTGATGTGTCGGTGTCCCCGACTACCGTCGCCACCAGGTCTCAACGAAGAGGGGGAACAACCATGGTGCGATGGGTGATGGCGGTCGGGGCCGTGCTGGCGGTGCTCAACGCCCCGGTGGCCGGCGCGGACAACGTCTGTGTCGGGGTGCTCAACCAGGGCGGGTGTAAGCCGGCGCCGTGGAACGGTCAACTGATGGAGACCTGGAACACTCCGGGCTACTACGGCGGCTGGACCAATGGGCCGGTCATGTGTGATCCGTTCACCCGGCAGTGCCGCGGGTGGGCGCAGCCCTAGCGCCGGACTCTGGTTGACTGCTCGGCGCGGACGGTTGCTCGACACACGTGACGCGGTTGCGGCCTTCCTGTTTGGCCTGGTACATCGCCGAGTCCACACGAGCGATCAGCGTTGCGGCGGATTCGCCGGTGACGGCGAGGGTGGCTCCGATGCTCAACGTCACACCGAAGGACTTGCCTGAGCGGTAGACGGGTTGGTCCACGTTCGCCCGGATCTTCTCGGCGACCATCCTGACCTCGTCAAGGCTGTGGACAGCCGGTACCAACACCAGGATTTCGTCACCTCCGAGGCGGCCGATGGTGTCGCTGTCACGGAGGCATTCCCGTATTCGCTGTGTCACCAACGAGAGCACGAAATCTCCGGTGGCATGACCCCAGGTGTCATTGACGCCTTTGAAGTTGTCGATATCGCAGAATAGGACGCCAAGTTCGGATCCGGGGGTTCTGCGCCGCCGCAAGGCGGACTCAAGGCGAGCGAGAACCTCACTCCTGTTGACCATCCCGGTCAGGGTGTCGAAACGAGCAAGCCGTTCCAGTTTCCGATGCGCGTCGAGCAATTCGCCATGCTTGCTGCTGAGTTGTTGGTTCGCGATCTCGAGATCATCGCGGGCGCGCGATACCAGTGCCATCGCCCGGTCGGCCGATTCGGTGGTGGCGGCAATGGCATAGATGGCCGCGAAAACCACGAAGAGCAGGATTTGATCTCTGGCAACGGAATCGAAGCCCTCAGCGCCCCGGGCGGCTCCGACCAGGGTCACCACCGTCGTCAACCCCGCGGCCATCGGAGCCCCGACCGCGCCGAAAGTCAGTGCGATCAGAACCGCCGCCCCGATCGCCGTCTGCTGTGCCGCCCAGGCGTTTCCGTTCGCTGCGAGGATGCCGGCCGACACGGCCACCAGGACGGCCGGGCCGCCGCCGGCCCAGGCCAACGGGCGCGAGCGGCGCAGCGCAACGGAGCTCATGGTATCCCTGAGCAACACACCGAGCGGAACACCCGCCAGCAGGCCCAGACTGTCGCCGAACCACCAGTTTCGCCACGCGGTGAAGTAGTCGGCGTCGAATGTCCACACCGAGCCGATCGCCCCGAGTGCGCCGGTCGCAGCCGGGACGAGAACTGCTGCCAGCACGAGCGCCACGGCGCCACGCACCGACAGCAACCCCACCTTGCCGCGGCCGCCGGCGAGCAGTGCGGCGAACGCCACGAACAGCGAGGCTTCGACGGCGTTGACGACGCCGAAGTAGACGGCCTGGTGCGGCGCCACACCAAAGGTCAGGTCGCCCACCACTTCGGCCACCAGTGCCACGGCGTATACGTAGATCCAGTCAGTGAGGCGGAACCTGAGCAACGCGGTGACCAGGACGGCGTTGGGCAGCCACAGCAACGCCACGCCACCCGCTTCCAGAAGCGGATAGAGCGTTACCGCTCCCAGATAGGCGCTGAAGATGACCAACAGCCAGGCCAGGCCGCGCCAGCGCGCATCCACTGGCCAGAAGACAGCGCGACCCCAATTGCCATGCCCCGCGGTGGATAGGTCGGCCACCTGAATCTCCTGCGTCCCGTCGGCAGCCTCTGATACTAGGTACACGCCGCTGGTGACGGAGGACAACGGGTCGATCCGTCGACCATCTGCCGTGCGCTCGGGTCAGGAGTTCAGCGCCGCCCTCGCTTCACGCAGCGTGAGCGCGGAACGCTGTAAGCCCAGCAGCTCGTTCACCGCCAGCGGGACCTCGAGAACCGGGCCCGCGCCGGCCCGGGACACCACTGTCGGCAGCGACAACGCAACGTCGATGAGCTGGTAGGTGCCGCGTTGAATCGTCGAGACGGGCAATACCCGGTGCTGGTCGCCCAGCACCGCTTCGATGATCCGCGCACTGGACAGCCCGATTGCCAGGTTGGTCGCGCCCTTGCCTTCGATGATCTCGTAGGCGGCATTGACCACCCCGGACCCGATCGCGGTGCGGGCGGATTCGTCGAACATCGCCACCCCGTCGGAACGCCATTCGGTGGCCGGAACCCCGCCGATCGACACGCTCGACCACAGCGGGATTTCGGAATCGCCGTGCTCGCCGACGATGAACCCGTGCACATTGCCGACGTCCACTCCGGCGCGCCGGGCGATCAGGTAGCGGAACCGGCTGGAATCGAGCACGGTGCCGGATCCGAACACCCGGCCGTGCGGGACGTCGACCGACCTAGCACCGGCATAGGTCACCAGATCCACCGGATTGGTGACGAACACCACCACCGCTTCGGGGGAGTGCTCGAGCAGTTGCGGGGTCAGGCTCCGAGCCATCGCGACATTGGTGGCGGCCAGGTCCAGCCGGCTCTGGCCAGGCTTCTGCTTGGCCCCGGCGGTGACGACGATGATCGACGACCCGGCTGTCACCTCGATCGAATCCGACCCCGTCACGACGCAGTTGGGCACGAACTGGCTGCCGTGATTGAGGTCGAGAACTTCGGCGCGCACCTTCTTGGCGTTGACGTCGTAGAGCGCCAGTGCCCCTGCGGATCCGCGGATCAGGCAGGCGTAGGCGATCGCGGTGCCGACACTGCCCATCCCGACGATCGCCACCTTGCCGCCGGGCTGTTCGGACACCCCAGCAGTATGCGGTAGTTTCGCCGTCCGTGAGCGCCGATCTATCCGCCGCCGCCGCGGTGATCGCATCGGCGCCGATGTTCGACGGTTTGGGCAGCGAGCATGCGGAATTTCTTGCCGCTCAGAGTCGGCCAATCGTGCTTCCGGCCGGTCAAGTGCTGTTCCGCAAGGGCACACCGTCAACCGGTTTCTATGTGGTGCGCGACGGGCGCATGCAGCTCACGGTGTCCAATTCCGAGGGTACGGTCAAGGTGCTGGAGATCATCGGCACCGGGGGCGCATTCGGGCACGCGGTGATGTTCCTGCGCGAGCCCTATCCGGTTGACGCCTCCGCGCTGGTCGATACCCACCTGGTGTTCGTTCCGGCCTCGGCCGTCGACCGGATTCTTGACGGGGATCCGGCCATGGCGCGGTTGATGCTTGCTTCGATGGCCCGTCGGCTGCAGGCCAAGGTGCAGGACATCGCCATGCTCTCCCTGCAGTCGGCCAGCCAGCGCATCGTTGCCTACATTCTCGGGGCGATGCGTGACCGGGGCGACGACGAGGCTGGACCTCGGGGACCGTCGGCGATGGTGGAACTCCCCGCACTCAAGCAGGTGCTGGCCTCCCGGCTGGGCATGACCCCTGAGACGTTCTCCCGCGCCATCCGGACCCTCTCGGGAGCGGGACTGCTGTCGGTGGATGGTTCCACGGTGCATATCCCGGATGTCGATGCCCTCGACGCTTACGTGAGCGGCGGGCCTCAGACGTAGGCCCGGGGATGTGACGGGAGCCACATCTCCGTCTTGATCTAGGTCAATGGCTCTCTTTCGACTGCTCCGTAGCGTCGGCCGAGACATCCCAATCGAGGAGAGCCATGTTCTGTTACCAGTGCGAGCAAACCGACCGCACGCCCCAGCCCGATCGCCCCAACCTGCTGAGCTTCGGCTGTGCGACCACCAAGGGCAACTGCGGTAAGGACGCCACAACCGCGGCTCTGCAGGACGCGTTGGTCGAGGTGAATCTGGGCATCGGTCAGTACGCCCAGAGGTTGCGGGAACTGGGCGCGCCCGACCCGCGCTTCGCCGCACATTCGGCGTTTGACCTGTTCACCACGCTGACCAACGTCAATTTCAATGCGACCCGGTTCATGACGTTGATCGCGGAGGCGGTCGGGGTGCGCGAGGAGGCCAAGGCCGCCTATGAGGCCGCCGCCCGAGCAGCCGGACGTACGCCCGAAACCCTCACCGGCGCAGCTCAGTTCATGCCTGCGACCAAAATCTCGGAAGTGGTCGCTCAGGCAGCGGCCGTAGGAGTGGACGCTGGACTCGACGTGCTTGGTGCCGACATCGTGGGCCTGCGCAACCTCAACCTCTACGGACTCAAGGGTGTCTGCGCCTATGCCCACCACGCCCACGCGCTGGGGTATCGGACCGACGATACCGACGCCGGTATCGAAAGCGGCCTGGCCTTCCTCGGCGCCGGACCCACTGATGCCGACGCCCTGCTCGGACATGCCCTGGAACTGGGCACCGTGAACTTCGCGGTGATGGAGATGCTCGACGCTGCCAACACCGGCAGCTTCGGCGATCCGTTGCCGACCCCGGTACGGGTCACCCCGGTTGTGGGTAAGGCCATCCTGGTCTCCGGACACGATCTCCACGACTTGGCCGCGATCCTGGAGGCCACGGCCGGCACCGGCATCAACGTCTATACCCACGGCGAATTGCTACCCGCACACGGCTACCCGGAGTTGCACAAGCACAGCCACCTGGCTGGAAACTATGGCGGCGCCTGGCAGGACCAGCAGCGCGACTTCACTGCGTTCCCAGGTCCGATCGTGATGACGTCGAACTGCCTGATCGAACCGCAGCCGGCCTACCGCAACCGCATCTTCACGACCGGCCCGGTCGGGTGGCCCGGTATCCGCCACGTGACGATCTCGGGGGATCCCGCTGATCTGTCGCTGGTGGTCAAAGCTGCTCAGTCGTTGCCCGGTTTCACCCACGAGGTTGCGGCCGAGACCGTCACCACTGGCTTCGCCCACGGGGCCGTTCTGTCGCTGGCGGACACGGTGATCGAGGCCGTCAAGGCCGGTGACATCTCCCGGTTTCTGTTGATCGGTGGCTGCGATGGTGCCGCGCCGGGCCGCAACTACTACACCGATGTCGCCGACCACGC
>JAGQTS010000210.1 GCA_020438895.1 Mycobacterium sp. | reverse complement strand
CTAGTGAGCGGTCGCTGAGCCGGTTCTGGGCTTGCTCGGCGCGGGCGGTCACCACGGCCGCGGCGTCGAGGATGTCCATGCCATCGAGGGACCACCGGCCGTTGTCGGTCGTGACGGCGTATTCGTTCTCGGCGATGTCGCGGCCGGTTACTGCGAGGGTGCCCTCGTCGCTCTTGCGTTTGCGGCGCAGCACGAGGATGTAGTCGGCCGACCCGGCGATCCCTTGGGTTCCCGAGACGGCGTCGACCCAGTCGTCCGCGGCCATCTTGCGGGTGTGATGAACGGCCAGGAGCGCCGAGCCCGGTACGGCGTCGACGGTGGCCTTGATCCGGGAGCCGAGCTGGTAGTCGGCAATGTAGGGATCGTCACCGGCTCGGCGTTGCGGCCGTGCCTTGCCGAGGGTGTCGAGGATGACCAGCGGCCGGTTCTCGTCGTCGGCGTGCAGATCCAGCCACTCGGAGATCGTGGCGATCACGGTGCCGGGTGCGATCTCGGTGAGGATGTCGAGCCGCTTGGGTAGCGCGGCTCCCTCGGTGAGGTGACGCATCCTCGACTGGAGTCGGCGGGGGCCGTCCTCAAGGGCCAGGAGAAGGACGTGGCGCGGTTGGACGTGGATCTTGTCCAGCACCGTGCCGCCGTAGGCGCAGCCGAGGGCGATACCGCCGGTCAGCCACGACTTACCTGCCTTCGGGGGGCCGGCGAGGATGCCGAACCCTTCGGTGATCAGGTGGGGGACGTGTTCGACGAGGGCGGGGAACTCCTGGCGGTCGAGTTCGGCTGCGGTCTTGAGCCCGGACAGCAAGGTGGAGTGGCGGCGGGTGTTGCGGTCCCGGCGGCGGGTGTCCCCCGGAATGGACCCGCCGATGATGGCGGGTCCCTCCGGGGCGATCTTGCGCGGCATCACGGCCGGTGAGGCGGTCGTCAAGCTGTCATCTCCCAATTCGATGCGATCTCGGCGACGAGTGCCCGGTCGTCGGGTCCGTTGACCCACAAGGCCTGCAACTCGTCTCGGCATGGCGCTACCGGAAGACCGGCCGCCATCAGGTGCAGTGCCGCCTTTCGGTAGCCCTTGGCGTAGGCGTCCATCAGGCGACCTCCCGAGGGATGTAGACGCCCCTGCGTTGTATTGACTCGCGGGCGATCCGCGGCCAGTCCGCTGCGGTGCTGATGTCACGTGACGCCTCGGCGAGATCCGTCTGGCGGGCATCCTCGGCGACCGCCCACCAGACCGCCGACCACAGCACCGCCTGCCACTTGCGGGGATCGCTGTCGGCCATGTCGCACCACGACGGGGTGCCGGGGACCAGGCCCGGATCGCCGAGCCACGGCTCAAGGAGTGCGTGGACCGGCTGCCAGGCGACTGTTCGGGACTGCGTCATGAGCGGGCCAGCTTCCGCTCGATGAATCCAGCGGCGAGGGCCACGCTGACCTCGGCCGATGAAGCCTTGCTCCACGCCCACTTGACCAACTCGACGTCGTCGGGGCAGTCAACGGAGTACTCCTCAAGGAGTTCCAGGGAGCGCATTGCGACCTCAAGGTTGTTGGTGGCGACCCGGAGGGCTTCTACCGACTTGCGGCGATAAAGCTCTCGCGTGGCTTCCCAGTCGGACGAGGCACCCTCGTGGCCGCTCACTGTTCTTCCTCGGCTGGAACCGTCTTAGCGATCAGGCCATCGAGATCGTCGTCGGGGATGGTGCCTACGGTGAGCGGACCAGTCGGGTCGACCTTTTCTGTGGCGGCGCGCTTCTCGAATAGCTCGCCGAGGGTGTCCACGCCGGCTCGGTCGAGGGCGGCGATGATCGTCTCGGCCTTCTCGGCGAAGTCCTCGGCGGCGGCCATGTCGTCGGCCAGGTTGAGTCGGTCGAGTTCGGCGGCGGCTTCGGTGAGGGCGGCCGCGATCTGGCGGGCGTCGTTGGCCGTGGCCTGTCCGCCTTCGAGTCCGTACAGGGACACGCCGCGGGTGAAGTCGCCGTTGGCCTCTTGCCAGCCGTCGATGTTGACCTGGATGCGGGCAACGTTGCGTTCCCACCATGAGAGGGACCGGATTGGATCGTTGTCCTCTGGGTTGACCGACCACCAGCCGTCGGTGGTGGCCCCGGCGGGGAGTGGGATCTGGGGATCGCAGTCGTCGGGGTGCTTGTTGTCTGACATGATGGAACTGCCTTTCTGATCTTGCTGGTGAGGATTGGTTTCTGGAGCCCTCGGGATGGCAGTCCTGGGGGCTCCGCTGTTTTCGGAACTGCTCATGCGGCACCTCGGGGGTCATCGGTGCGCTGGCATGTATTGGCCGCGAGGTACTCCTCGACGTGCCGCCGGGTGTAGATCACCTTTCTTGGACCGGCCTTTATGAACTTCGGGCCGATTCCGCGATAGCGCATCTGCGCTAAGCCGGCCTCACTGGTGTGAAGAATCTCGGCGACCTGTTTGGCGGTCAGGGTTTCGAGCGTGGTCACATTCACCTCCTTGCTTCGTTTCGTACTGCCTTTATTCGTATCTGTACTGCCATCTTTCGGCAGTACGCCTACAGAAGATCACATACCTTCATTGGTGTCAAGATCATCCAGTTGACTGCCATCTTTCGGCAGTTCAAGATGGGTGGATGGCAGGTAAGGAATCGTCGCGAGGGCCGACCGCAGACACAGTGGCCGCGAACATCACCACGCTCAGGGAATCGCAGAATCTCAACTACACCCAGGTGTCTGAACGTCTGTCGGGTGTTGGCCGCAAGATCAGTGCGGTCGGCGTTCGGCGCATCGAGGCCGGGGAGCGGCGAGTCGATGTCGATGACCTGGTTGCCTTCGCCCTGGCGTTGAGAACATCACCGGCAACGCTCCTGATGCCCAAGATCCGCCAGGTAGGCCCAGCGGACCTGGTCGCCATCGCGGAGGCCGGCCCCGAGTCGGAGGCAAACGACGTATGGGCCTGGCTCACCGCTCAACGAGCGATTGATCCCGCCCTCGACTATCTGGAGTTCGGTTCGCGGTCCTGGCCGGGGTGGATTCTGAGGGATGTCGAGCGGATGGTCGGCGCGACTCGCGAGGAGCGTATGCAGATCCGCAAGGACGTCGAGCGGGACATCGGGACGTCCTGATGGCCACCATTAGCAAGTACCAAACAGCCACTGGCGCAACGCTTTACCGGGTTCGCTACCGGACTCCTGATCACCGGCAGACCGATAAGCGGGGATTCAGGACGAAACGGGACGCCGAAGCGTTCGCGGCCAGCGTCGAGGTAAAGAAGCTCACCGGGGAGTTCATCCCGGACACGGCCGGGAAGGTCACCGTGGCGGCGCTGGCGCCGGCGTGGCTGGCCCGCAAGGAGCAGGCCACGGCTCCATCGAATTACCGGACCATCGAGTCCGCCTGGCGGGTCCACGTCGAGCCGGTGTGGGGTCACCGCAAGGTCGCCGAGATCTCGGTGGTCGAGGTCGAGGCGTGGGTCGCGAGGATGTCGAAAGCGAAGAACTCCCCTACCACCGTGATCCGGGCTCACGGCGTGCTGGCCGGCATCCTCGCGGATGCGGTGAAGGGTCGGCGGCTTGCCCTGAACCCGGCGAAGGGCATCGAGAACCTTCCCCGCAAGACCGCCAGGCGGCACGTCTACCTGACGGCCGACGATGTCCACCGCCTGGCAGACGAGGCCGGGGAGCATCGTGCGCTGGTGCTGGTGCTCGGCTTCTGCGGGCTCAGGTGGGGTGAGGCCATCGCAATACGGGTCCGGGATATCCAGTTCCTGCGACGGCGGCTCACCGTGGCGGAGAACGCCGTGCAGATCGGTGCCCGTCATGCTGTCGGGCAGACGAAGGGCAAGGCGATCCGGTCGGTGCCGGTGCCCGAGTTCGTCCTCGCGGAGCTGTCCACTGTGTGCGCCGGCAAGGCGGCCGGGGATCTGGTCTTCTCCGCTGACGGGAAGTACCTGCCCCGGCCGAAGTCCACGAACGGCTGGTTCCGGCGGGCAGCGGAGCGAGCGAAGATCCAGACCATCACTCCCCACGATCTCCGCCACTCGGCGGCGAGCCTCGCGGTGTCGGCCGGCGTGAACGTCCTGGCGCTGGCCCGGATGCTCGGCCACAAAGATCCCTCGGTGACTCTTCGGGTCTACGCCGACCTCTTCGATACCGACCTCGATGCCGTCGCTGAGTCACTACATGCGACGTATTCGCAGCCAGGTTTACCCGAAAGTGTGGGCAAAGTGTGGGCACGGAGTGGGCACGGAGCCGATCAGCAAACTCAGATATAGCCTCTGATCTGCATGTATTCCGGTACAGCTTCGGTGCGGGCGGAGGGACTCGAACCCACACGCTCTTTCGAGCAATGGCACCTAAAGCCATCGCGTCTGCCATTTCGCCACGCCCGCGGCCCGTCGATTCTATCGCCGCGAGGCCACCGGTAGGTTCGTGGTGTGTCTGTGACCCGCCGCCGCCGTGCGGCCCTGATCGTCGGCGTCATCGTTGCCGCCGGCGGATGTCTGGCCCTGGGCTGGTGGCAGTGGACCCGATACGAATCCACCTCGGGAAACTTCCAGAACCTCGGTTATGCGCTGCAGTGGCCGCTGTTCGCCGGCTTCTGCATCTACGCCTACCGCAAGTTCATCCGGTACGAGGAGGGGCCCGCAGCCCCATCCGGGGCAGCCGACACCGTCACCGAGATTCCTGCTGACCTGCTGCCACAACGCCCGACCGCACAGACCCAGCCCACCAACCGGGTGCTCACCGAGTACAACGCCTACCTGGCCGAACTGGCCGAAAACGACAAGAGGACCACGACATGACCGAGACACCGGACAGCCCGCCGGTCGCCCCGATCGACAAGATTCGCTCCGCACTCAACGGCTACCGGGTGCTGGCCTGGATGACCGGAATCTGGCTCATCGCCCTGTGCTACGAGATCATCCTCAAGTACGTCGTCAAGGTCGACAATCCGCCCACCTGGATCGGGGTGGTCCACGGTTGGGTGTACTTCGTCTACCTATTGTTCACCGCCAACCTCGCGGTGAAAGTGCGCTGGCCGATCGCCAAGACGATCGGGGTGCTGCTGGCCGGAACCGTCCCCTTGCTGGGCATCATCGTCGAGCAGGTGCAGACCCGCGAACTCAAGGAACGGTTCGGGATCTGACGCCGGTCTGTTCCGTGGTGGCGTTGTCCAGCGCGGCCGGCAGCGGCCCTGAGGGTCAAAACGTGATGCCGCAGTCGTAGTCGACCAGCGGCCGATTCTGCTCGTCCTGAATAACGTGGTCGCGCCGTCCGATGGTCAGAGTGCGTCGGTAGAACCCGCCCCACTTGGTGAACACGAGCATGGTGACGGTCGCGGCCTGATCGGTCATCGCAACTGCTGGACTGGGGCTCTGAATATCTCGGGCATCGCGTTGCTGCTGCGCCGTCATCGGCTGGCCGGGAAAGCCGCCATCAGAAAGGGAATCCAGAACCTGCTGAATGCCGTCCCCGTCACAGACGACTTGCCAATCGTTGTAGTTGGCATGCCAGTCCAGGTAGAACTGATTCGCCATCATGGCGAACGCGGCGTACTCGAAATAGCCTTCCGGACTGTCCTGCGGGATGACGAAGGTGAGGTAGTCGGGATGCGGACCAGCCGCCCGGTACGCGGCTTCGTCGGCGTAGGGAGCCTGGTTCGCTGAGCGGGCGTAGAGGATGGGGTAGCCCCCCATTCCATCCTGGTGGTACACGAAATCAAGGGTGTACGAGTCCCGCAGACTCAGGTGTGGGAATGCCTGAAAGTATCGGTTCGGATCGAACTCGCCGCCGCTCTTGGTCGGATTTGGTTCGCCGAACTGCGGTGGAAAGGTGAGGCCACTGCGCATCGCGGTGAGAGTCGACATCGACTGCCGACAACCCAGGGCGTCGGGATCGGCCCGGACCGGCAGATCCGGGCCGCTCAACACCAGCGAAGCAGTCAGGGCGCAGACGACCGCGAAGCGATGTCCCGTCCGGCGAGTCACGACTGGGCTAGCGTTCGGAGCGTCGGTACCAGCAACGCCAGAGCCCGGCCCCGGTGCGACACGGCGTCCTTCTCCGCGGGACTCAGTTGAGCGGCGCTGCGGGTCTCACCGTCGGGGATGAACACCGGGTCGTAGCCGAATCCGCCCTCGCCGATGGGCTCGCGAGCCACCGCGCCCGGCCACTGTCCCCGGACCATGGTGACATCCTCAGCACCTGATCCGGCCACCAGCGCGCATGCCGAGACGAACGCCGCGCCCCGGCGTTCGTCGGGCACATCGCTCAACTGGGCCAGGAGCAGCCGGTAGTTCGCGGTGTCGTCGCCGTGACCACCCGCCCACCGTGCCGAGAGCACACCGGGCATCCCGTTGAGCGCAACCACCTCGATCCCGGAGTCGTCGGCCAATGTCGGGATCCCTGTCGCGGCGAACCCGTCGCGGGCCTTGGCCACCGCGTTCTCCTCGAACGTCGCGCCGGTTTCGGGAGCCTCGTCATAGTCCGGGACGTCGTCGAGGCTGAGCAACTCCAGCCCGGAGATGCCCGCGGCGTCGAGCACTCGGCGCAACTCGGCCAGCTTCTTGCGGTTGCGGCTCGCCACCAGAAGCCGGTGAAGTGTCAAGAACCGAAAGCCTTTTTCGGCGGCTTACCGGCCGGCAGTTCTCCCGGATACGGCAACGAAAGCACCTCGCGCTGGATGGCGAACAGCTGGTCACACGCCCCGAACGCCGCATCGAGCATCCGGTCGAGGGTGGTGCGCGGGAAGGTCGCCCCCTCCCCCGTGCCCTGGATTTCGACCAGGGTCCCGGTGTCGGTGGCCACCACGTTCATGTCGACCTCGGCGCGGGAGTCCTCCTCGTAGGGCAGGTCGACGCGGACCCGTCCGTCGACCACCCCGACGCTGATGGCGGCGATCGCGCAGGACAGCGGCATCGGGTCGGTCAGCGACCCGGCCGCTCCGAGGTACGTCACAGCGTCAGAAAGCGCCACGTAGGCACCGGTGATCGCCGCGGTGCGGGTGCCGCCATCGGCCTGCAGCACGTCGCAGTCAATGGCGATGGTGTTCTCTCCCAGCGCGGCCAAGTCGATGCAGGCCCGCAACGAACGCCCGACTAGCCGGCTGATCTCCTGGGTCCGTCCGCCCACCCGGCCCTTGACCGACTCGCGGTCCGATCGGGAATGGGTGGCCGCCGGCAGCATCGCGTACTCGGCGGTGAGCCAGCCCAGCCCGGATCCCTTCCGCCAGCGCGGGACGCCCTCTGTGACGCTGGCAGTGCACATCACCCGGGTCTCACCGAACTCGATCAGGACCGACCCGGCCGGATGCGAGGTGAAACCGCGGGTGATGGCGACCGGCCGCAATTCGGTGTCCGAACGGCCGTCCTTGCGCTCAGCGCTGGAAGTGGAAGTCACAGCCCGACTCTAGGACGTTGCGCGGATGTCGATCTGCTCGCCTGCCACTACCGCGTGCACCGGGCCGTCGAACTCGGCTTTGGCCTCAGCGATCACATCCTCGCGCGAGGTCCACGGCGGGATATGCGTCAGCAGTAGACGGCCGACGCCGGCCCGAGCGGCGACCCGGCCGGCTTCGGCACCCGACAGATGCAGGTGCTTGGGTCGGTCCGGGGAATCGGTCCAGGACGCCTCGCACAGGAACACGTCGGCTCCCGCAGCCAGTTCCGCGAGTGACTCGCAGACACCGGTGTCTCCGCTGTATACGAGCGTGACACCGTCGGGGTCGGTGAATCGCAGGCCGTACGACTCGGTCGGATGGGTGACCAGACGCGGCAGCACACTCAGCGCACCGAACTGCACGATCTCACCGTCGACCCACGGACGGACGTCGAAGATATCGGTGAAATCGTCGAGCTCGCCGCCCAGCGGCGACGACGCCGCGGCCAGCCTCGTCCAGGTGTCGCTGGGTCCGTAGACGATGCCGCGTTCGGGAGCCGGAATGGGATGGTAGCGGCGCCAGACGAACAGTCCCGGCAGGTCCAGGCAGTGGTCGGCATGCAGGTGCGAGAGCAGCACGTGCACCGTATTGGGGTCGGCGTGACGCTGCAGGGCACCCAGCACTCCCCCACCGAAATCCACCACCAGTGGCGGGGTGTCCGCCGCGGTGATCAGATAGCCGGAGGCTGGCGAATCCGGTCCCACAACGCTGCCTGAGCAGCCCAGTACCGTGATTCGCACGCCTTCTAGCTTGCCACGGACGGGCGGTCCCGAAAGGGAAACGGGATCAGCGCGTCAGCGTGGCGCCGGGGAACCGACTCCGGTCACCACCGGCCCGAGGAACCTGGCCGCCAGGGTGGTGAACGATTCCGGGTCGCCGGTGGCCTCGAAGGATCTCTCCGCCGACGGTCCGGGGTCCGGATGCGGGCGCAGCAGATCCTGTTCGGTCAGCACCCTGAGCAGGTCCTTGGCCGTCTCCTCGGCGCTGGACACCAGGGTCACCGCATCCCCCATCACCAACTGGATCACCCCGGAGAGCAGCGGGTAATGCGTACAGCCCAGCACCAGCGTGTCAACCTGCGCGCGCTGCAGGGGCTCCAGGTACGCCTCGGCCAAGCCGAGAACCTGACGGCCGCTGGTGACACCGCGCTCGACGAAGTCGACAAAGCGCGGGCAGGCCACCGCGGTGACCTCCACATCGCGAGCGGCAGAGAAGGCGTCCTGATAGGCCCCCGACGAGACGGTGGCGGCGGTGCCGATCACCCCGATCCGGCCGGAGCGGGTGCTGGCCACCGCCCGGCGCACGGCGGGCAGGATCACTTCCACGACGGGCACGTCGTAGCGTTCCCGAGCGTCCCGCAAACACGCCGAGGAGGCGGTGTTGCACGCTATCACCAGCGCCTTGACGCCACGCTCCACCAAGTGATCGCCGGTCGCCAACGCGTGCGCCCGGACCACGGGAATCGTGAGCGGGCCGTAGGGGCCGTTCGCGGTGTCCCCGACGTAGATCATGTTCTCGTCGGGCAGTTGGTCGATGATCGCCCGGGCCACGGTCAGTCCGCCGACCCCCGAGTCGAAGATGCCGATCGGGGCATCCGGGTCGATCACCGGTGCGTCCCGCCCAGCTCGCCGGACTTCCGGCGCGAACGGGCCTCCCGCTCGGGGCGGGACAGCCAGTAGGCGGCCAGCAACCCGGCGGCCGCACCGCACAAGTGGCCCTGCCAGGACACCCCGCCGCAGCGATCCAGGATCGGCACCGCGCCCCAGAGGATTCCGCCGTAGACGAACAGCACCACCAGTCCGGTGACGATCTGCCACGGGTGCCTGGTGAGCCAGCCGAACACCAGCAGGAAGGACAGCCATCCGAAGATCAGGCCGGATGCGCCGATGTGGTTGGTCTCCAGCGGGCAGCCGCCGATATTGCCGATCAGCCAGGTGCCGAGCCCGCCGACGATCCAGATGATCGCGGTGGCCCACACGAACCGGGCCATCCCGGTCAGCGTCACCAGGAATCCGAGCACGAGTGCCGGCACCGTGTTGGCCATCAGGTGCGCCCAGTCGGCGTGCAACAGGGGCGCGAAGATGATGCCGGACAGCCCGTCGGTCTCCAGGGGCCGAATACCGTTGCGGTCAAGGGCGTGCCCGGTCAGCTGATCGATGATCTCGATCAGGTAGAGCAGCGCGACGAACGTCAGGATGGTGGCGCCACCGGTCTTCCACAGTGGCCATCTGGCGGGGGGCGACTCCGGAGCGTTCAGGCCCATAGGACTTCACGTTACCGGTGGCGGCGTTCGTCTCGATTCGTTCAGGACCCGAACACCGCGGGCAGCATCGCGCGGTAACTGGGGATGCCGGCAAGGGAATCGGCGGCCACCACCCCGGCCAGCACCGCGCGGGCC
>JAGQTS010000209.1 GCA_020438895.1 Mycobacterium sp. | reverse complement strand
ACGGTGACCAGCGGAGCCTTGATCAGCTGCTGGTGCACCTTGTTCGGGAAGTAGTCCTCCAGGGTGCGGCCGTTGAGCTTGAACTCACCGGTGCCCGGCAGCAGCCGGACGCGCACGATGGCCTCCTTGCGGCGGCCGACGGTCTGGATCGGGCGATCAATGATCACCGGTTCACGCGGGGCGGCGTCGAGGGCCGCCTCATGGGTCTCGGTCACACTCTCCTCATTCGGTGTCGTCTCGCTCGGCACTGCCGCGGTCACTGTGCCACCTGCTTGATCTCGAACGGAATCGGCTGCTGGGCGGTGTGCGGATGCTCGGGACCGGCGTACACCTTCAGCTTCTTCTGAATCTGGCGGCTCAGCTTGTTGTGCGGCAGCATGCCGACGATGGCCTTCTCGACGACGCGGTCGGGGCTCTTGGCCATCAGCTCTCCGATGGTGCGTGACCGCAGGCCGCCGGGATACCCCGAGTGGCGGTAGGCCAGCTTGTTGTTGAGCTTGTCGCCGCCGATGGCGACTTTGTCGGCGTTGACGACGATGACGAAGTCTCCGCCGTCGACGTTGGGGGTGAATGTCGGCTTGTGCTTGCCGCGCAACAGATTTGCTGCGGCGACAGCGAGCCGGCCGAGCACCACGTCGGTGGCGTCGATGACATACCACGAACGCGTGGTGTCACCCGCCTTCGGCGTGTATGTGGGCCTCGATACGGGCACAGCGGTTACCTTCTTCTCTCTACGGGGTGGATCCCGGGCCAGCCGGGTGCCGGTCGCGGGCGTCAGCGGTCGGACCTTGTTCCCGGCGACCAACACTGACCCGGGAGTCCGGCTTACCCCGTGGGCGAACCCACGACGTACCGCACGCCGATCCATGAGCGTACCGGCGGCGATCGCTGCAGGTCAAAACGCCACTTCGCGAGCGGATCGGACGGCCTGCAGACAGGGCGCCAGCACCGTCGCCAACCGCCCGGGAGCACTCTGACACCCCACGGCAATCCGGGTCGACCCGTCGATGAACACCGTCCAGCGCACGACCCGGCCCGGCCTGGTTTCGCGGTAGGACACCGCGGGCCGACTACCGCCGGCGGTGGCGGCGAAATCGAAGACACCGTCCGGTTCAGCGGTGGCGGCGGTACGCAGCATCCTGTTCGTCTCGGCGAGGCTGATACCCGGCGCATGGCTCCAGGTGATGTTCAGGGCGGTCCGGGGATCATCCGGTGACGCGACCCGGACTCGGGGCGAACCCGGTCCGGTGGTGCGGCGTTCGACCGTCCAGTCCGACGGGATCAACACTCCGACCCTGACCTCCACCAGGCTCACCACCGACGGCGGATACCGCGGCGAACCGGCACCGACCCACCCGCCACCGACCGCCGCGCCACCGGCGGCGACCAGGGCGATCACGACGGCGAGGCACCCGATCACCGACCGCGACGACGCCGGCAGCCGGCCCCGTCGGGGGCGGACCGTATCGGCCGCCCAACATTCTCGGGCGACCACCACCGCCTGCCCTGCCACCTCCTGTGCGGCCACCAGCACACGCCGGATCCGCGGTTGGGGCCAGTCGCCGGGGTGCACGATCACCAATGAGGGGCAGCGGCCTCCTGCCGCCGCGGCGAAAAGTGCACGCCAGATCGTCGCCGTCGGCACCGGCCGTCCCTCGAGCAGGCCGACCGGATCGTCGATCCAGTCCACCGCGGCCGCGACCAGCGCCGGCGACGGCGGGGATTCCCGGGATCCGTGGATCCGGAGGCCGCCGGATCCGATCTCCACCACGACCGGGTCGTCTCGAGCCGCCATCCGCTGACGGTAGAACCGGCCACCACCGGGCCGAGGCGGCTATCCACAGGCACCGGCCGCATTCAGCGTTCGCTGTGAGAGTCCCCCGCCTCGTTCGCCCGGCGTTCCCGGTAGGCCGCGACATGCTGACGGTTGCCACAGTTGCCGGTGTCGCAGAACATCCGCGATCGGTTGCGAGACAGATCCACCAGCACCGCATCGCAGTCCGGCGCCGCGCAGGTCTTGAGCCGACGAAGCTCGCCGACCCGGATGAGGTCGGCCAGGGCCATCGCCATCTCCGCCCCCATACGCTGCGCCAGCGGATCATTCGGCGAGGCCAGGTGCAGGTGCCATTCGGGCATCTCCGGGTGCCTCGTGAGCCAAGGCGCGGCGCGGGTGTCGACCAGCAGATCATTGACGTGGGCAACGGTGTGATCCTCGTCGGCGGCCACCGCCCAGATGCGACCCAGCCGGACCCGCAACCGATGGACGGCATCCAGTTCGGCAGCATTCCGATCCCGCCGGCCGGTCCATCCGTATCCGTCCAGATAGGCATCCAACGCGCTCTGATCGGCCAGCTGGTCGGTGGTCGGCTCGGCACCGGAGCGATCACTGTTCACCAGCGCACATGCGGCCCGCAGCGTGAGCTCGGTGTCATGACTGAAAAGCATTTGACCCATGACCCCCTCGACCCGTAACGTCATGACTGTTCGATATCTTACCCATGACAGACTGCGCCCATGGCAGCCAAGGAGGTGTCGCGATGACGGTGCCTGCCACCGCACCCCGGACGGACCCATTCCGCGTGGGTTTGTTGTTCGCCGCGACGTCGGCCCTCGCATTCGGCATGTCAGGTCCGTTCGCCAAAGCCCTGATGCAGGCAGGTTGGTCGCCGACGGCCGCGGTGACCGCACGACTGGTCGGCGGAGCCGCCGTTCTCGCGGTGGTCGCCACCCTGATCAAACCGGATTGGCTGCGCCAGGCGCGCGAGCACGCGGGAACCGTGCTGGTGTACGGACTGATCCCGGTCGCCGGTGCCCAGGTCTGTTACTACAACGCCGTCGCGCACCTGTCAGTCGCGGTGGCGCTGCTACTGGAGTACACCGCCCCGATCCTGGTGGTCGGGTGGTTGTGGGCGACAACCCGGCAGGCGCCCCGTGGCCTGACACTGGTCGGGGTGGCACTGGCCATCTTCGGTGTGACCCTGGTGCTCGACGTGTTCTCATCCGGCCATCAGATCGATCCCGCGGGAGTGGCCTGGGCGTTGGGCGCCGCAGTGTGCGCGGCCTGCTACTTCATGATGTCCGACCGAGTCACCGCCGACGGTTCAGGCCTGCACTCGATCACGCTGGCAGCCGGCGGACTCGTCGTCGCGGCAGCCGTCGTCACCGCACTCGGACTCACCGGCGTGATGCCGCTGACATTCACCGCCCAGCACGCAACGGTGGCCGGCGCCTCGCTGCCCTGGGTGGTTCCGGTGATCCTGCTGGCGGTGTTCCCCACAGCGCTCGCCTACCTGCTGGGCATCGCCGGGGTTGCCCGCCTACGCCCGAGTTTCGCCTCACTGATGGGCTTGACCGAGGTTCTCGCCGCGGTCGTTGCCGCCTGGCTGCTCATCGGTGAACGGATCAGCCCGATCCAGGCGGTGGGCGGGTCCATCGTCCTGTTAGGCCTGGCCCTGGCCCGCGTCGGGCACCGCAGTGCCGCAGCGCCCGTCCGGGGGAACAAGCACGCCACTGACGACGAGGTTTCCTCCGCACCACCGGTACCATCGGCGCCATGACGCGACGACTCTTCAGCCACCTCGCGGCGGCCGTCATCACGGCGGTCGCAACGGTCCTCAGCCTGCTGGCCGCTCCGGCCGCCCAGGCCGTCGCCTGCAACGACGTCGAGGTGGTCTTCGCGCGCGGCACCAAGGAGGCCCCCGGCATCGGCCGGGTCGGTGAGGCATTCGTCTCAGCCTTGCGGAGTCGGCTGCCCAACCGCACCGTGGGGGTGTACGCGGTGAACTACCCGGCCAGCTATGACTTCCTGGCCGCCGCCGACGGCGCCAACGACGCCAGCGCCTACATCCAGAACGTCGTGAACACCTGTCCCGGAACCCGCCTGGTACTGGGCGGTTATTCGCAGGGCGCGGCGATCATCGATGTGATCACCTCGGTTCCGTTCCCCGCGATCGGTTTCACCAACCCGCTGCCGCCCACCGTGGCCGACCGGGTGGCCGCTCTCGCCGTGTTCGGCAACCCGTCGACGAAGATCGGGATGCCGCTGACATCCAGCCCGCTCTACGGCTTCAAGTCCATCGACCTGTGCAACCCGGGCGATCCGATCTGCTCGGATGGCAACGATGTGCCGGCCCACCGCACGTACGGCCCCGACGGCAGCGCCGAACAGGCCGCGGCCTTCGTCGCCAGCCTGCTCTGACGCCAGGCCTGGGGAAGGCACCACCGGGCACCTTGCGCGGTTTCTCGTCGGCAGCCCGGATGTGTGAGTATGAGGCGCATGCGCACCCCCGCCATGCTGGCCGTCACCGCTGCGCTGCTGCTCCCCGCCAGCCTGACGGCCGGACTCAGCCCCGCGGCGCACGCCGTGAGCTGCCCTGAAGTTCAGTTCGTCTTCGCCCGCGGCACCAGTGAGCCAGCCGGGCTGGGACGCGTCGGGGCGGCGCTGTCCGACCAGTTGGCGGCCCAGATGGGTGGTCGCAGCTACGGGGTGTATGCGGTGAACTACCCGGCGACCTACGACTTCCTGGCTGCCGCCGACGGCGCTGCCGATGCCACCAACCACATCGCCATGGTGGCGAAGAACTGCCCATCCACCCGGTTCGTGCTGGGCGGCTATTCGCAGGGTGCCGCGGTGGTCGACATGCTGATGGGAATCCCACCGTTGGGCAACAAGGTCGGTGACATCGGCTCCGCGCCCCCGCTGCCGCACAGCCTGGCCGATCGGGTAGCCGCGGTCGCGGTGTTCGGCAACCCGGCGACGAGGTTCGGCCTCCCGGTGACCGCGGCCGTGGCACCGTTTGCGGGCAAGGGAATCGACCTGTGCGCCGACGGCGATCCGATCTGCTCACAGGGTCGCAATCCATTCGCCCACACGAGTTACGAAAAGACCGACATGGTCAGCCAAGCCGCTGGCTTCGTCGCCGCCATGCTCTGACTCGGACGTCGACCGGTCGGCTTCCCGCCCTCGCACTCCGTGGCACGATCTCCCGACGATGGCTACCATGTGATGGTGCTCATGAGACAGATGAGAAATGTGGTGTCAGTCACAGCGGCCGCGTTCACGCTGCTTCTCACCCCAGCGCCCCCGGTCGCCGTGGCCGAGGCCTGCCCCGAGGTCGAGGTGATCTTCGCCCGGGGCCGGATCGAGCCGGCCGGCCCCGGTCTCGTGGGCGAGGCGTTCGTCAACGCCCTGCGCGGAAAGACGTCCAAGGTCATCGACTACTACGCCGTGGACTACCCCGCCGATATCGAGGTGGTCCAGGGCGCCAACGACATGAGCCGGCGCATCCAGTACATGGCATCCTCCTGCCCCAACAGTCGCCTCGTCCTCGGTGGCTACTCGTTGGGTGCCGCCGTGACCGACGTTGTGTTGGCAGCACCCTCACCGATTTTCGGCTATGTCAACCCACTTCCACTGGGCATGACCGACAAGGTGGCAGCGGTAGCGCTGTTCGGCAACGGCACCCGCAAGGTGTTCGGCCCGGTTTCCGATGTGAGCCCGCTGTGGGGTGACAAGACGATCGATCTGTGTACCGCCGACGACCCCATCTGCAACAACAACATGGATCCCAATACCTGGCTGGGAAATTGGGGTTCGCACCTCCAGGGCTCCTACATCGACTCCGGCCTGGTCGATCAGGCGGCGGCCTTCGTGGCCGCCCGACTCTAGTCGGTCGCGTCGGGGCGCCCCGGCGCCACATCCAGCGTGCGCAGGCTGCGGGTCACTGCCGACCGCGCAGCGAGCTCGCCGTCGGGCGGGTAGTCCACGCCCACGAGCGTCAAGCCCCGGGCAGGCGCGGCGGCGAATTCACTCGACCGCCCTCCGGCGCCCAGAAGCGTTGCACACCAATCGGGTTCGCGGCGCCCCTCGCCCACGGCGAGCAGCGCACCAACCAAGGATCGGACCATCGACCAGCAGAACGCATCGGCTGTGACATGGCCGGTGAGAAGTCCGGCCCGGTCTGTCTCGTTGCGGATCCATTCCAGACGTTGCAACTCCCGGATGGTGGTCGCACCCGGCCGCGCGCGGCAGAACGCGGCGAAGTCGTGTACGCCCAGGAGGAGTCGGGAGGCCGCCGTCATCGCCGCGATGTCCAGTGGGCGCCGCCACGGAGTGATGTATCGGGCCTGCTGCGGTTCGGCCCCCCATGGTGCCAGCGTCAACCGGTAGACGTAGTGCCGGCGCAGAGCGGAGAAACGCGCGTCGAAACCGTCAGGGGCCCGAACGATTTCCCGAACCCGGACGTCCTCGGGCAGGAGTTTGGCCAGTCGGCGCACCAGCGGCGCGAATTCGTCATCACCGGGCCGCGGCTGGCGCGGGTAGGCCAGCGCAACCTGCTCCGTCGGGATGTCGACGTGGGCCACCTGACCGGTCGCGTGCACCCCGGTGTCGGTCCGGCCCGCCGCGAATACCCGCAGCGGGACGCGGAAGATCGTCGACAATGCGCCGTCGAGAACTCCGGCCACGGTCCGGAAGCCGTCCTGCCGGGCCCAGCCGGTGAAATCCGTTCCGTCGTAGGCGATGTCGAGTCGCAGTCGCGTTGCGACTAGTGGATCCAGTCGCGTTGCGACTAGTGGATCCAGTCGCGTTGCGTCCGGCGATTCAGGACTTGTCAGACTCGCCCTCGGCCTCAGCCTGGTCGACTGCAGCCTCAGATTCGTCAGCGGCAGCCTCAGCGGTCTGTGCGTCAGCGATCGCAGCGTCCTCCGCCTCTACGGCCTCAACCGACTCGGCCGCACCAGAATCGAGCGCCTCGGGGACCGCTGCGGCGGAAGCCGGCGCTTCCGCCGCCGTCGTGACCGTTTCCTTGGCGGCTGAAGCGCGCTTGGCGCGGTTGGCCTCGGAGGTCACGGTCCGCTCCCGGACCAACTCGATCACGGCCATCGGGGCGTTGTCGCCCTTGCGCGCCTCGACTTTGATGATCCGGGTGTATCCGCCCTCACGGTCGGAGAAGAACGGCCCGATCTCGGCGAACAGGGCGTGCACAACGTCCTTGTCCCGAATTTTCTTCATCACCTCGCGCCGGTGGTGAAGACCACCCTTCTTGGCATGGGTGATGAGCTTTTCGGCGTAGGGTCGCAGTGCCCGGGCCGTGGGCGCGGTGGCGTTGATCCGGCCATGCTCGATGAGCGAGGTGGCCAGGTTGGCCAGGATCGCCTTCCGGTGC
>JAGQTS010000208.1 GCA_020438895.1 Mycobacterium sp. | reverse complement strand
CGGCCTTGACGTTCTTGTACTGCAGGTAGAACGCATGCTCCCACATGTCAACCTGGAGCAGCGGGATGATGCCCAGCGGAACATTGGCCTGCTGGTCGTAAAGCTGGAATGTCAGCAATTTGTCGCCGAGGCTGTCATATCCCAGCACCGCCCAGCCGGATCCCTGCAGGCCGTTGGCTGCCGCGGTGAATTGCGCGCGGAACTTGTCGAAAGACCCGAAGGCGGCGTCGATCGCCGTCGCAAGTTCGCCGGTCGGCTTGTCACCCCCGTTGGGGGACAGGTTCTTCCACCAGATCGAGTGGTTGACATGCCCACCGAGATGAAAGGCCAGATTCTTCTCATTCAGCAGGATGGCGGCGTGGTCATCGTTTGCCCGGGCCTCCTCCAACTTGGCCACAGCGTCATTGACGCCCTTCACATAGGCTGCGTGGTGCTTGCTGTGGTGCAACTCATTGATCTCGCCGGAGATGTGCGGCTCCAGCGCGCCGTAATCCCAGTCCAAATCGGGCAGGGTGTAGTCAGCCACGGGGATCCTTCCTCTTTGCGGTAGTCGAATCGGTTGTCGTGCGGTGGTCGACCGTCATGCGTGGTCGAACACGGTCGCGCATGGGATCACGCCCTTCCTAACATTGCTCCATCCCCGCAGACACCGCAAGAATGGGGCGGATCGACCCACCCGCAGCTGGGCGCTCCAGCGGCGACGCGCCGCGCCACGGACGGACCCGGGCGTCAGAACAGCACGAGCAGTGCCAATACCCCCAGCAGGATCAACGCGATCACACCGGCTCGCATGGCTGCGATCAGGTATGACCGACTGCACGCCGACGAATTCGCCGGCCAGGAGAAGTCCTGGGCGGCACGATGCGGTCCGGCCGGGTTAGACGTCATTTGCGGGCCCTGGCCTGAGCCTTCATCTGGTACACCTCCGCGTCACAGACAGTGAAATTGGTCACATCACATCCGGAGGTGTTGATCATAGCCCGCGCGGACTCACCCCAAAACGGCCGTGCCCGGACGTCTCCAGGACGCGCCGATTACCCGCAGCCGCCCCGCAGCCGCAACGGCTACGGCGTGTCGCCCGGCGAGTCTTCCCGGCGGGTCGTCGGTTTACGAAATCTTCAGGATTCGCCTGACCGCCATCATGGATTGATAACAAGAGCGTCACATTCCTGAGTTATGCACACTCCGATGGCGGAAATCGCCGTTCGGACTGAGCGCATATGAGCGTGTCGGGATCGGCCTTGTGGATAAAGCTGTGGAAACTGTGGATAGCTTGGGGCTTGCTGAGGTGAAACGCGCCCCGGAATGGCACCCAGTGCCGAAATAAGTGGTCTTATCGTCTCGCCTGCGGCGGCTACCACATGGCCTTCTGGGCGTCGCTAGGCTGGTCGGGTGATTCAGGTGTGTTCCCGCTGCGGGACACGATGGAACGTGCGGGACCGCCAGCGGGTGTGGTGCCCGCGCTGCCAGGGGCGGTTACTCGCCCCGTCGGGTCCACCGGCCCCGATGGCGACCACTCGGCCGCCCGCCCACCCCTCGCCGGCCCAGCGCAACGTCTCCCGCCTGCCAACCGGCTTCCGGTGGATCGCTGTCCGCCCCGGCCCGCCGCCGCCCCCACGCCGGCGTCGCCGCCCACTCGGGCCCACACCCCGATATCGCGCCGTTCCCCGATGGGGTCTCATCGACGCGGTCGCACCCACCCGGCCTGCTGAGGCCCGTTCGGCCGTCGGCGTGCCAGATTCGGCCGTTCATGCCACGGTGCTCGCATCGGCGGGGGTCTTCGCCCTGGCCGCTGCCGCGCACGGCCTGCGTTACATCTTGCTGCTGGTCAACCGCAACAGCCTGCTGCCACCGTTGGTCGCCGATGCCGCGCTGCTGATGGGCGTGATGGCCGGTCTGGCAGCAATCGCCGCGATGATCGCGACCATGGCTGTTACCACCGCATGGTTGATCGGCCGTCGCGCCCAGACATTCCGGCGGCGGGGGCATGACGACCCGCGACCGGAGTGGACCTTGTGGGCGGGGTGCATGACCCCGCTGGCCAACCTGGTGTGGGCACCGGTGTTCGTCATCGAGCTTGCCCGGATCGAGAAGGCGGACACGCGGATCGGTGGCCGGATCACCGCGTGGTGGATCGCCTGGATTGCCTCGGCGCTGCTTGCGGTGTGGACGACATGGACAAGCTCAGCCACCGAACCGCAGGCGGTCGCCGACAACACCGTCGCCGCAATCCTCGCCTACCTGATCGGAGCGCTGGCGTTGTTGCTCTTGTGGCGGGTCATCGACGGCTTCATCAATCGACCCGTCCGGCACAGCGGCCCGGCCCACCGGTGGGTCGTCATTGCCGAGCCGGCACCCGTAGCGACCCCCCCGGCGCGGGCCGGGTCCGCGGAATCCACCGACGCGGAGCCCGGGAATTCCGATGTTGTTGAGTCTCGGGACCCCGAACCGGCAGCATAGACACATGTCGGCGGCCGAGGCAGTCTCCGCTGCCCATCCTTTCGTGGTGGCGCACCGTGGCGCATCCGCGGACCGCCCGGAGCACACCCGGGCCGCCTACGCACTGGCACTGCAGGAGGGCGCCGACGGCGTCGAGTGCGACGTCCGGCTCACTCGGGATGGACACCTCGTCTGCGTGCACGACCGTCGGGTGGACCGAACCTCGACGGGCTCCGGGCTGGTCAGCGAAATGACCCTGGCCGAGTTGCAGCGGCTGGACTGGGGAAGCTGGCACAGCGGTTCGCGGGCGCCCGCCTCCGATGGTGACACCGGACTGCTGACACTAGAGGATCTGATCCAGCTCGTTCTCGCCTGGAACCGTCCGGTGAAGTTGTTCATCGAGACCAAACACCCGGTGCGCTACGGCGCCCTGGTGGAGAGCAAAGTACTCGCCTTGCTGCATCGCTATGGAATCGCCTCGCCACCGTCGGCTGACATGTCACGCGCGGTCGTGATGTCCTTCTCCGCGGCGGCCGTCTGGCGCATCCGGCGGGCCGCCCCGATGCTGCCCACTGTGCTCCTCGGGGAGACCTCCCGTTATCTGGGGGGAGGTGCGGCCACCACCGTCGGGGCAACGGCGGTCGGTCCATCGATCGCGACCCTGCGCGAACACCCCGAGTTGGTGGATCGAGCAGCCGCGCAGGGCAGAGCGTTGTACTGCTGGACGGTCGACCACTACGAGGACATCGCGTTCTGCCGCGAACTCGGGGTCGGCTGGATCGCGACCAACCACCCCGGCCGGACCAAAGCCTGGCTACAAAACGGTCTCACCGGCGCCGACCGCGACTAGCGACGGCGCAGCCGACGCGATCGCGAGGACGCGAGTCACCACCGCCGGGATGCAGGATCAGGGTTGGGCATCGAATACCTGCTGCGGAACGACGGAGTCCGTCCGCAGTGCGCTGAACAGTGCATCGGCCGCACCGGAATCCCACACCACGGCCGCGCCGGAATCGGTGGCAGTGAATTCGCCAATCGGTACCGTCAGCGTGGTCACCGTTCCATGCAGTGCCCAGGCGAGCCGCACCAAATCCCAGGAATGTGTGCCCTGATCAACCCCCAGCGCCGCGACGACCGCCTTCGGCACGACATACCAGCGCCATGGGTTGAGCCACACCGCCGGTGCGGTGACCCGCTTCAGCAGAGCCGCCATGAACTCCCGCTGGTGCACCATCCGGTCGAGGTCCGCGCGTGGGGTGTCACGGCTTCGGACGTATCCGAGGGCGTCACGTCCGGGCACGGTCTGGCAGCCGGCCGGCAGGTCGACCCCGGCCAGCGGGTCGGTGAGCGGTTCCGGTAGACAGATCTCGACGCCGCCGAGAGCGTCGACCACGGCACCGAAGCCGGCGAACCCCACTTCGGCATAGTGGTCGATCCGCAATCCGGTGGCCTGCTCGACCGTCTGGACGAGGAGCGGAGCTCCGCCGGCCGCATATGCAGCATTGACCTTGTCGCTTCCCCAGCCCGGTACATCGACGTAGGAGTCACGCGGTATCGACACCACCACCGTCGGGACGCCCGACAAGAGCCTCGGGATGTGCACGAGCAGTATCGTGTCCGTCCGGCTACTGCCCAGGTCGCCACCGGTGGAGAGGTCGGCTTGCTGTTCCTCGGTCAGATCCCCACGTCCATCCGAGCCCACCAGCAGCCAGTTGGTACCGCTGCCCGGGCCGGGGCGTCCCGGATAGTCGGCCAGGGCGGTGACCGGGCGCAGACTGGCTTCCAGCCAGATCGACCCCGACAGAACCGCCGTCACGGTGGCGAACACGATCACCAGCAGTGCGACAGAAAGTCGGCGTGCCAGTGACCGACGGTGCCGGTTCCGCCGCGGCTTCCCGACCGAAACCCCCGGCGTCGAACGGGGCATCGACGCCCGGGGCCGGGTCGGGGCGGGGCGGGGCGGCGGGGGTCGTCGGTCCCGGCGCGGTTGCGGTGACGGCGACGGTGGGCACTGCTGCCGTGGTGGGGACTGTGGCGGCCGACGCCGGCCCGGATCACGCGGGATGAACTGCGGCGGCTCCCGGGACACGACCGGTCGGGGGATGGGCTCTGTCGGCGGGTCCGCCGAACCCGGCCGGAACTGGCTCACCGGACACAATGTACGGGTCGGCGCGCCCACGTGCCGTTGTGATCTTCACAGCGAAATCGAAGCCTCAACCCAACCAGTCCAGGTGACGGGCCAGCAGAAGATAGCCGACGAATGCGACCGTGTCGATCAACCCGTGGGCGATCACCAAGGGCCACAGACGGCCGGTGCGCGACCAGTAGTAGCCGAAGACCAGGCCCATTGCCACGTTGCCCAGTCCGGCCCCGAACCCCTGATAGAGGTGGTACGCCCCGCGCAGAACACTGGCCGCAGCCACGGCGGCCTTCTGGCTCATACCGACCTGACGTAACCGGGTGATCACATAGCCGACCACCACGACCTCTTCGGCAAAGCCGTTCGCGAAGGCCGCCAGCACCAGAACCGGAATGCGCCACCAGGAATCGTGCAAGGCCGCGGGTTCGACTTCGGCATTCAGGCCCCACGCTCTGCCGACGAAGTAGAACAGCAGGCCCGGGACACCGATCAGCGCTGCCAACCCCGTCCCGGCCAGCGCGTCCGAACCCCACCGCAAACGGCCGAGCCCAATTCCCCTCGGCCCGATTCCGGTGCGCCACAACAAGTACAGCGCCAGCAACCCCCACGCAATCAGTTGGCCGATCGATGCCAAGTTCAGTCCCAGATTGATCAGGTCGTAGCGAGACTGGTCCTGATTGAGCCGAACCCGGTAGGCGGGAAGACCGGAGAGCACAGCGTCAGCCAGGCGCAGAACCGCGACGACCGCGCTGACCCCGAAGGTCACCGCCAACATGACGAGGAGTTCGAGCCGCATCGCCCGCCGGTCGAAACCGTCCTGATGACTGGCGCTCACCGGTGTCACGGTAGCGGGACGAGCGCACCGATACTGTTGTGTCCGTGTCCCGCATCGCCTACCTCGGCCCGGAGGGGACCTTCACCGAATCGGCGTTGCTGCAGATGTCGGCAACCGGCGCGATACCCGGTGGCGGAGAGCCCGAACTGCTTCCGGCCGATACCACTTCCGCCGCGCTGGAGGCTGTCCGCACCGGTGAGGCGGACTACGCCTGCGTACCGATCGAGAACTCGATCGAGGGTAGCGTGCTACCCACACTGGACAACCTGGCAGCCGGGTCGCCGCTGCAGATCTACGGCGAGTTGACCCTCCCGGTGGCATTCAGCGTCGTCGTCCGCCCGAAAACGCAGCACGATCAGGTCCACACCCTTGCGGCCTTCCCGGTCGCGGCCGCTCAGGTGCGTCGCTGGCTGGCCCGACACCTCACCGACGTGGAGGTGTTACCGGCGAACTCGAACGCGGCCGCCGCCCGCGACGTCGCCGAGGGGCGATGCGACGCTGCTATCAGCACCCCCCTGGCCGCACTCCGCTACGGTCTTGCGACCCTGGCCGACGGTGTGGTCGACGAACCCAACGCCCGAACCCGCTTCGTCCTGGTCGGCCCGCCGGGTGTTCCCCCGCCGCGAACCGGGGCCGACCGGACCTCGGTGGTGCTGCGCATCGACAGTTCCCCTGGCGCGCTGGTGTCGGCGCTGAATGAGTTCGGCATCCGTGATATCGACCTCACCCGGATCGAGTCCCGGCCCACCAGGACGGAGTTGGGGACCTACGTGTTCTTCCTGGATTGCGTCGGGCATATCGGTGACAGCGCAGTGGCCGAGGCGCTCAAAGCGCTGCACCGCCGCTGCACCGAGGTCCGCTACCTGGGTTCGTGGCCCACCGGATCGGTGGCCGGCACGTTGCCTCCGCGTCTCGACGCGGCAGACCGATGGCTGGACCGCCTGCGCGACGGCCTGCGATGAACCCAGTGCCCGGCCGATTGATCCTGGTGCGCCACGGGCAATCGCACGGCAACGTGGCGCGCCGACTCGACACCCGCCCGCCCGGCGCTGAACTGACCGACATCGGCCGGCAGCAGGCCCGGGAGTTCGCCCGGTCCCGGCCCGCGCCGCCCGGGCTTCTGCTGCACTCGGTTGCGCACCGGGCAGCCCAGACCGCGGCCGAGATCGGCCAGGAATGGTCCAGGCCGGCAATCGAAGTCGAGGGAATTCACGAGGTGCAGGCCGGCGACTTGGAGGATCGCGACGACGACGACGCGATTGCCTTGTTCAACGCTGTGTATCGGCGCTGGCATCACGGCGAACTCGACGTGGCCATGCCCGGCGGCGAGACCGGTGCGCAGGTTCTGGACCGTTACCTGCCCGTGGTCGCC
>JAGQTS010000207.1 GCA_020438895.1 Mycobacterium sp. | reverse complement strand
GCCACCCTGCTGCAGGACTGGAGCCAGTTCGCCGGCCCGGCGGTGTTCGGGATCGCCATGCGGGTGTATGCGCGCAGCTGGCTCACCGAAGCCAGGCCGGTGCACAACCTGGTGATCTCCAACGTGCCCGGTCCGCAAATCCCGCTGTACTTCCTCGGTGCGGAGGTCACGGCGTTGTATCCGCTGGGGCCGATCTTCCACGGGGCGGGGCTCAACATCACGGTCATGTCCCTCAACGGAAAACTCAACGTGGGCCTGATCTCCTGTCCCGACCTTCTTCCTGACCTGTGGGATATGGCGGACGGCTTCGGTACCGGGATCAAGGAACTGGTAGACGCCTGCGGGTGAGCCGAGTCCGGCGGCCCTACCAGCCCGGGGCCGTGAGCATGGCAGCATGGTCGCCATGAGCCATCGACGATCCGGCGCCGGGCGCGTCGCCGTGGTGATGACCTCCGCTGTTGCGGTTCTGGCCGCCAGTGCGGGTTGTAGCAGTGTGGTCAACGGAACGGCGGTTCTGGCTGAACCCCAGATCGGGCAACCCGCACAGTGGGGCCCGTGCCGCCCCTCAGGGGGCGGCGGGAACGCGCTGCCGATCCCGTCGGGTGCCCAGTGCGGCAAGATCGCCGTGCCGGTGAACTACGACGACCCCGATGCCGGGACCATAACGCTGGCGTTGATTCGGTTTCCTGCCACCGGCGACCGGATCGGCTCGTTGATCATCAACCCCGGCGGACCGGGGGAGTCCGGCGTCGAGGCGGCGGCAGGCATCGTCGAGGGGATTCCGGCCTCGGTGCGGGAACGATTCGATCTGGTCGGCTTCGACCCGCGCGGGGTGGCCGCCTCGACGCCGGCACTGTGGTGCAACTCCGACGCCGACAACGACCGGATCCGGGCCGAACCTCAGGTGGACTACAGCCCGAGTGGCGTCGAGAAGATCGAGAACGAGACCAAGCAGTTCGTCCAGCGCTGCGTGGACAAGATGGGCGCCGAATTCCTGGCCAACGTCGGTACCGCCAGCGTGGCCAAGGACCTCGACATGCTGCGCGCCTCCGTCGGTGACGACAAGCTGAACTATCTGGGTTATTCGTACGGCACCCGGATCGGATCGGCCTACGCCGAGGCCTACCCGGACAAGGTGCGCGCGATGATCCTCGACGGGGCCGTCGACCCCAACGCCGACCCCATTCAGGCCGATATCGACCAGGCCAAGGCGTTTCAGGACGCGTTCAACGACTACGCGGCGGACTGCGCCAAGGACGTGGGGTGCCCGCTGGGCTCCGACCCGGCCAAGGCCGTCGCCAAGTACCGCGATCTGGTGGATCCGCTCGTGGACAAGCCGATGCCCACCCGGGATCCTCGCGGCCTGAGCTACAACGACGCCATCGTGGGAACCATCATGGCGCTGTACTCGCCCAACCTGTGGCGGCATCTCACTCAGGGGCTCACCGAGATGACGCGAGACCGCGGGGACACCATGCTGGCTTTGGCCGATATGTACATGCGCCGGGATGAGCAGGGGCGCTACACCAACGCGACCGACGCCCGGATCGCCGTCAACTGCGTCGACCAGCCACCGATCACCGACCGCGCCACAGTGATCGAGGAGGACCGCAGACTGCGCGAAGTGGCCCCCTTCATGAGCTATGGCGAGTTCACCGGGCACGCGCCGATGAGCACCTGCGCATTCTGGCCGGTGCCGCCGACCAGTACCCCGCATGCGGTCTCCGCCGACGGCCTGCCGCCGGTGCTGGTGGTGTCCAGCACCGGTGATCCGGCGACCCCCTACCAGGCCGGGGTGGATCTGGCCAAGCAGTTGGGCGGTGCGCTG
Source organism: Mycobacterium sp. (assembly GCA_020438895.1). Lineage (GTDB taxonomy): Bacteria > Actinomycetota > Actinomycetes > Mycobacteriales > Mycobacteriaceae > Mycobacterium. The sequence continues at coordinate 1,605 of JAGQTS010000207.1, read as the reverse complement.
CTGACGTTCACCGGAACCCAGCACACGGTGGTGTTCCAGGGCGAGAAGTGCGTGGATGACTACGCCGCGGCCTACTTGGTCGACCTCGCGTTGCCCCCGCCCGGTGCGACCTGCTGAGCTGGGCGCTCCGGCCGCCGCGGTGCCGGTAACCTGCCCGTTCCGCGGCGGTCACACCTCGGTATCGGATCCGTAGCGCCCGGCGGCAGGGTGGGCGCACCGTGCCACGATGGCGGCCATGAATCCCGCGGGTCGGCTCGGCTCGATGTTGCGCACCGGGTTGTCGGGATTCGTCTGTACCGCGATTGCGGTCGGCATCGCGACCGGGTCGGCCACCGCGACGCCGGGCGCCGGCCAGACGGCGGCGGCGGCACCGCAGTGGGATGGCTGCGAGGACATGATCGCCGAGGTGTACCTGCCCAGGGCGTTGTGCACCACTGTCGCGGTTCCCATCGACGACGCCGATCCCCAGGGACCCCAGGCCCACCTCGCGGTGATCAAAATCCCGGCGACGGGACGCCGAATCGGATCATTGCTGGTGAACCCCGGGGGACCGGGAGCCTCGGCGGTGGACGCCGTGGTCAGCATCTCCGACGGACTGTCCGACAGCCCGATCGCGGAGCACTTCGACCTGGTCGGGTTCGACCCGCGGGGTGTGGGTTATTCGACCCCGCAGTTGCGATGCCGCACCGACGCCGAGTTCGACGCGTGGCGGCGCGAGCCGATGGTGGACTTCAGCAAGGCCGGGGTCGCCGAGATCGAAGGGCTGTACCGCGGCCTGGCCGCGCAGTGCGCCGAGCGGATGGGCAAGGCCTTCCTCTCCGGCGTCGGAACCGCCGCAGCGGCAAAGGATATGGACGTCGTGCGCCAGGCCCTCGGTGACGAGAAGATCAACTACCTGGGCTTCAGCTACGGCACCGAACTGGGCACCGTATACCTGCAGCGCTTCCCCGACCGGGTGCGGGCCATGGTCCTCGATGGGGCGATCGATCCGGAGGCGGACCCGGTGGCGTCGCTGATCGACCAGATGGCGGGCTTCCAGGTGGCTTTCGACGACTACGCCGCCGACTGCGCCCAGTACCCGGCCTGCCCGCTGGGCACCGATCCGGCCACAGCGGTGGACAACTTCCACGAACTGGTGAACCCCCTGGTGGAGAAACCCGGTCCCACCTCTGATCCGCGTGGCCTGAGTTATGCCGACGCGATCACCGGAACCGTGAACGCGCTGTACACCCCGAACTACTGGAAGTACCTGACCAGCGGTCTGTTGGGGCTGCAGCGTGGCACCGATGCCGGTGACCTGCTGCTGCTGGCCGATCAGTACCAGGGCCGGGATGCCGATGGCCACTACGACAACGGCCAGGATGCGTTCAACGGGATCCGGTGCGTCGATGCTCCGACGCCGACCGACCCCGCGGTGTGGGCGGCCGCCGATCGCCAGATCCGCCAGCGGGCACCGTTCCTGGCGTACGGGAACTACACCGGCTACGCCCCACGTGACCTGTGCGCCTTCTGGCCCGTCCCACCCACCTCCATACCGAAGGCGGCCTCGCCCGCACCCAGCGGAACCGCGGTGGTGGTCTCCACCACTCACGATCCGGCGACCCC
>JAGQTS010000015.1 GCA_020438895.1 Mycobacterium sp. | reverse complement strand
CCAACTGGCTGCCCACGACGCGCTCGGTGCCGTTGATGATGAAGGTGCCCTTCTCGGTCATGATCGGGAAGTCACCCATGAAGACGGTCTGGGACTTGATCTCGCCGCTCTCGGCGTTCATGAACTCCGCGGTGACGAACAACGGCGCCGCGTAGGTCATGTCCTTGTCCTTGCACTCATCGACGGAGGCCTTGACCTCGTCGAAGCGCGGGTCGGAGAAGGTCAGCGAGAGGTTGCCGGAGAAGTCCTCGATCGGGGACAGCTCGTCGAGCACCTCCTCGAGGCCACCCTTGGGCGAGTCGTCGCCGGCGCTCACGTCCTCGGCGGCCTTGCGCCGCCACTCGTCGTCACCGATCAACCACTTGAAAGAGTCGGTCTGCACATCGAGCAGACCCGGGACCTCCAGCGGCTCACGCAGCTTGGCGAAGGAGATCCGGCGGGGCGCACCGGGGACCGAATTTGACGTCGTGGTTGAGTTGCTCTGGCTAGAGACTGCCAAGATGCATCCTTCCAGCACCTCACGCGGACTGACGGGAGTCGGTGTGCCGGTCCCGCGGCCGCTAATCTGCGTCGGTTCGCGCTAACGTGCCCCCGAAGACCCGAAAGCTCCGATCACCGTGCACCACCCGTAAGAGGTCTGGTGAGCTGGTGAAACAGACTCAGACCGAGACCACGGTGTCAGGGTGCGTGTTGAGGACAGGCAGGGGGCAGCCAGCGCAACCGCTAACGATACCGTAGAACGACGGCACGCTCAAATAGCGGTGTCCGGGGGCGCCCAGACGCACCCCGACAGATTGACCCGTCCGCCGCGTTCCGTCAAGCGTTTCCGCTGAATTGTTGCCGATAATCCCTAGAGAACGAGTCCGGAGGGCACGTCGGCCGCCGCGGGCAGGGCCGCACCGGAGCCGGTGGTGGGGACTTGTTCAGTCGGGGTGATCGGCCCCCACACCCCCAACTGCCGGGCCCGGGTCACCAGCGCGTCGTAGGCGTCGGGGTTGTCGGCCCGGAACGTCTGCTCCCGGGTGAGGATGTAGCCGCTGAACCCGGACGGGTCGCCGACGATGGCCCAGCTGTAGTCGGGGGCGTAGTCCAGGATCCAGTAGTTGCCTGGTTCGTCGGAGTTCGGCTCGCCCAGGAAGAAGCCGACGTTGAGCCGGGTATTGGCCTCGTTGACCGGCACCGCCGACCCGGTGATCGTCGACTGCGGGCCGTTGGGCCAGAAGTAGTTTCCGGAGTTCTCCACCTTGATCGTGCCGCCGGGCTGCGGGGTGTACACCGCGGTGGTGTTGACCAGGCCGAGGGAGAAGAACTGCTTGACGCTGCCCTGCTCGTACCAGGTGCCGGAGTACTCGACCACGTCGACCGGAGGCGGCGCCGGCAGCACCGTCGCGGTGATCTGGCCCATGCCGATGATCTGGTTGGGGACGTAGGTGCCGTCGTTGGGGTTGCCGTAGATCCCGTAGAACGGGTCGCTGGGGCCGAAGCCGCCGTAGATGTCGTTGACCCAGCCGGTGGCGAAGGTGCGCTCCGCCTCCTTGGCTCCCGGCGGGGACGGCCGCACCAGGATGGCGCTGGCGATCTCGGCCAGTTCGGCGAACAGGCTGTCCCCGGCGATGACGTCGGTGTGGCTGCCGTTGTCGATCTGCACGCCGTTGAACCGGCCCGGGTAGTACTGCTCCATCAGTTCGGTGGCCACCCCCCAGGCGTTCCAGGGCTGCGGGGGTGCGGCGATCTGGTAGTCCGGGATGCCGGCGGCGTCCAGCGCGGCCAGCGAATCGGTGAACAGCGGCTCCCGCGAGACACCGTCGAACATCACCACCCCGAGCAGGTTGTCCACCTGCGGGGTGTCGGTGATCAGCGCGCCGGTCGCGGTGGCGAAGTTGCCGCCGGCGGAGTGGCCGGTCAGCAGGAAATGCTCGGGCAGGAAGCCCTGCAGTCCGGCGGCGTTGGCGCTGACGTTCAACGCCGAGCGCTGGTCCTGGAACATGCTGGCGACGGCCTCGCGCATCACCTCCCCGCCCAGGTAGCAGCCGGGGCACAGCGGGGTGTCGAACCAGAAGATGTTCGGGACCACCACGATGCTGTTGGTCTGCTGCGCCAACTGCTGGGCCATCTCGGCGTACCAGGACTTGAAGCCCAGGAAGCCGTGCTGCAGCCAGATCACGCCGTTGGCGGCGACGGTCCCGTCGGCCTGGGTGGGGAAATACCAGTCAGCCGGGGCGGCGTATCCGTTCTCCCCCGCCGGGATGTCCAGCACGGCGCTCCCGGTGCGCACCCCGGTCACCCCGTTGGACAGGGGTGGGACGATCACGCTGTCGAGGCCGTTGCTGCCGTAGTTGTACGGCGTGGGCAGGATGCTGAACCCGAAGAGGCTGCCGACGGCGTCGATCACCGAGGTGAGGATCCGGTCCCCGAAGGACAACTGGTTGAGCACCGGGGAGGGCAGGCCTAGAGCGGCCGTCGGGCCCATGATGATCGCCTCGTTCGCCCCGGCGTAGAAGCCGTACTGCGCGGTCTGCGGGGTGTTGCCGGCGTACATGTCGTTGATCCAGCCGGTGCTGAGCAGATGGGTTGCGTCGGTGTTGCCGGCGGGCACGAACTGGGTCACCAGTTGCAGCACGAGGTCGATGATCGGGTTGCTGCCGATCATCGAGTCGACGTGGGATCCACCGGTGAGCACGACGCCGGCGAAGTTGCCGGCCAATGCTTCGGCGAGCGCATTGCTGGTGGCGCCGAAGGCGTTCCAGCTCTGTGCGGGTGCGGCGATCTGATAGATCGGCGTGCCGGCGGTGAGCAGCACGTCGACCTGCTCGGTGAAGGTGCCGTCCGATGCGCCGTTGGAGACCCCGTCGAACATCACCACGCCGGCCAGCTCGGCGTCCTGGGCCCCGGTGCCCTGATCGAGGTAGTCCGAGGCCACCGCGGTGGCGAACCCACCGCCGGCGGAGTGCCCGGACAGCACGAACGCACCCAGCAGTTCGGTCGGGTTTCCGGTGTAGCCGGCGGCCAGGGCGCTGTCGAGCAGGGCGGCGCGGTCGGGGTCGAGGAACAGCGCGGCGGCGGCTTCCTGGGAGGTGGTGCAGACCAGGCAGCCGCCGGAGAAGGTGAACGGGATCGACGACAGGGTGGGTGCCACCACGATGCTGTTGGTCTGCATCGCCAGGTCGGTGGCCAGCGCCGAGTAGAAGCTGTTGATGGCGCCGAAACCGTGCTGCAGCCAGATCACGCCCTGGGCGTCGACGGTGCCGTCGACCTGGGTCGGGAAGTACCAGTCCGCGGCGACGGTGTTGCCGATGAACGCGCCCGGCATCTCCAGCCGGGAGTGGCCGATCTGCACGCCGGAGACCCCGTTGGAGAAACCGGGCAGCAGCGGATCGGTCGCGACGGTGGCCGCGGTGCCGGTCACCGCGACGGATTCGGCACTGGCCCGCTGGCTGGCGGCGGTCGCCGGCACCGGGGTTCCCGTCGCCGCGGGGGCGCCCGGCTCTCCGCCGTAGCCCAGCGCGGACAGCGCGCCGACCAGCAGCGCCGTGGCTGGGGCTAGTTCGGGGATGTCGGGGGTCTCGGGTGCCGAAGCGGCGACGGGTGCGCTGACGCTCGCCGCAGCCGCCGTGACCGTGGGCTGGACGCCCGGTGTGTCGACGACGACCCGGGGCGCCGGGGTCTGAACCGCGGCGACCTGTGCGGGAGTGGTCGCGGCGGGGACATCCGGTATGAGGTTGCGCGCCGACCGGAGGGACTGCGCCCTGGGGTTCGTCGTGGTCGAGGCGCCGCGGGCTGTAGGGGTCTCGTCGGTCGCCGCGGCCGGCGCCGGCACACCCCGCGCTGGGCCGGAGGTCCCGCGCCGGGACGGGGCCGGGGCCGTGCGGGTCGTTCCGGCGGTGGCCTGTGCTGCTGGTGCGTCGGCCTTGACGGTGTCGGACTCGGCGCCGTCGGCGTGCGCGGTCGCCGTCCCGATCAGCAGGCCCGAACCCACCCCGATACCGAGACCCACCAGCGCCGCGCTCGTACCGCGCAGAATTCGCTTTTCAGACATCACCACTCCTCGTCGCCGACCGGGCAAACGCTATCGCGTCGCTTGCCGACGGGAGAGGTATCAGCCGACTCCGGCTGTACGCGTCATGAATTCGTCATCACGGGATGTCCCGCGACGACGTTGCTACTCGTGCGCGAAGGTGTGTGTGGGCAGCTTGTGGGTGCCCTCGAGGTCGTCGAGGATCACTTCCTGCGCCTTGGGCGGCAGGGTGTGCAGGATCTCTCGCACCCGGGCCTGCCGCCGGCCGACGGCCTTGCGCTCGGGCATACCCGGGGTGGCGACCAATTGCGGGGGAACGCCCTCGATCTCCTCGAGGCCGCCGTCGCCCTGACCGGCTTCCATGGCCGCGGCCTCCGCGGCGGCGGTCGCCTCGTCCTTCTCCTCGGACATGCCGATCGGGCCGATGCGGCGGCCGTTGAGGAACTGCTTGACCGCCGGCTCCTCGCTGGTCAGCAGCACCTCGCGCGGGCCGAACATGACCAGGTGCTTGCGGTAGAGCATGCCGATGTTGTCCGGGACGGTACGCACGATGTTGATGTTGTGCGTCACGATGAGGATGGTGGCGTCGATCTGGGCGTTGATGTCGATCAGCAGCTGGCTGAGGTAGGCGGTGCGCACCGGGTCCAGGCCGGAGTCGGGCTCGTCGACCAGGATGATCTTCGGGTCGAGCACCAGTGAGCGGGCCAGCCCGGCGCGCTTCTTCATACCGCCGGAGATCTCGCCGGGGAACTTGTTCTCCGCACCGGTCAAGCCCACCATCTCGAGCTTTTCCATGACGATCTGGCGGACTTCGCTTTCCTTCTTCTTGGTGTGCTCGCGCAGCGGGAAGGCGGTGTTGTCGTAGATGTTCATGGACCCGAACAGGGCGCCGTCCTGGAACATGACGCCGAACAGGGTGCGGATCTCGTAGAGCTCCTTGGCCGAGCACTGAATGATGTCGGTGCCGTCGATGATGATCTTGCCGCGCTCGGGGCGCAGCAAACCGATCAGCGACTTCAAGAACACCGACTTGCCGGTACCGGACGGGCCCAGGATGACGCTGACCTCACCCGCCGGGATGGTCATCGTCACGTCTTCCCAGATTCTCTGGGACCCGAACGACTTGGTCAGGTTCTCAACGTCGATAGCGGTACCCACTGAAAATCCTTCCGGCCACACGATTCAACACAGGAATCCCACCTGTGGTTTGAGTCACTGTAGCGCACGGGTGCGAGGGGGTTCCGCGTTTGGTTGCAGGTCTGGTCACCAATAACAAATCCCCCGTGCGCCACACGGGCACACGGGGGATTTGACGGGTCGGTACTACTTGACGGAGACCGTGGCGCCGGCGGCCTCCAGCTTGGCCTTGGCGTCGTCGGCGGCCTCCTTGGCGACCTTCTCCAGGACGGGCTTCGGGGCGCCGTCAACGAGGTCCTTGGCCTCCTTGAGGCCCAGGCCGGAGACGA
>JAGQTS010000206.1 GCA_020438895.1 Mycobacterium sp. | reverse complement strand
TCGTCGGGAAAGCTGAACAGGTCGAGTTCCGCCCCGAGCTTGCGGTGATCCCGGCGAGCCGCCTCCTCGAGAAGTTCCAGATGCCGCTCCAGGGCCTCCTGCGACTCCCAAGCCGTTCCGTAGATGCGCTGCAGGCTCGCGTTCGCCTGATTTCCCCGCCAGTAGGCGGCCGAGCTCCGGGTCAGCCTGAAAGCCGGGATGTACCTGGTGGTAGGGATGTGCGGGCCGCGGCACAGGTCACCCCAGACCCGCTCACGGGTGCGGGGATTGAGATTGTCGTAGGCGGTCAGCTCGTCGCCACCGACCTCCATCACATCCGGGTCGCCGGACTTGTCGTCGACCAGTTCGAGCTTGTAGGGCTCCGCGGCCAACTCGGCGCGGGCCTGGTCCTTCGATTCGTAGACCCGGCGGGAAAACAGCTGGCCCTCTTTGATGATCGCCCGCATACGCTTCTCGAGCTTCTCGAGATCCTCGGGGGTGAACGCATCCGGCACGTCGAAGTCGTAGTAGAAGCCGTCGGTAATGGGCGGTCCGATGCCCAACTTGGCTTGGGGGAACAGTTCCTGCACCGCCTGGGCCAGGACGTGGGCCGCGGAGTGCCGGATGACGCTGCGGCCATCCTCGGTATCGGCGGTCACCGCAGTGACTTCGACGTCGGTGTCTGGGGTCCAGCTCAAGTCCCTCAGGGTGCCATCGGCGTCGCGGACCACGACCACGGCGTCGGGCTCGCCACGACCGGGCAGTCCCGCCTCGCGAACGGCGGCGCCTGCGGTGGTCCCCGCGGCGACCTTGAGGACAGCCGGTTCGGGACGTGCGGGGGCGCTCATCATGGTCTCTTTCGGCCGGACGACGGTCGGGGTCCGACCGCCCCGGAACAGCACACAACCCCGCGAGCGGTCGTCCCAATGCTAACGGCTGGCCCGATCAGATCCCGATCACGCCCTGCGCGGCAGGCCGCCTCAGAGCGGACTGTCTAGGGCGGGGTGGTAGAGGCCGACCACGCGGGCGGACCAGGCCAGCGCCCCGAGAAGCCACAGGGTGAGTACCACCACCGCGGCGGTGAACAGCGCACCGACCGCCTGAACCCACCAACTCTGCCCGCGCACCCAGGTCATCGCCCGGTCGTAGTGCCGCCGGGTGTAGGTCAGGGTGCGGTGCGCCCAATAGAACTCCGAGGCCAGGATCGCCAGGCCGAAAAACACGATCGCCCAGCCCGGGCCCGGGTACGGGATGGCCGCGATCCCGACAGCCAACACGACGAATCCGACGACTCCGACGACGACCCGGTAGGCGAAGTCCGCGACCGGACGGGTGCGAAGCCGTTCCCGCCGGGTCGTGATGTGGTGCTTGATGCCGCCGGGCATGTGCCGACACTAACCCCTCAGGCCCCTCAGGTCGCCGTATCGACCGACCGCACCGCCCGGACATCGCTGAAGAGCAGCTCCACGCTGGTACCTGAGATCCGGGTATCGATGGCGACGCTGTCAGCAAGCGCACGCATCAGCGGGATTCCGCGGCCGCGGCACCGCCGCTGCTGGGTCGGATGTGTGAACCGCCAGCTCCCATGGTCGGCGACACTCACGATCAGTCCCGCGTCATCGACCACGCCCTCCAGTTCGATGATGCCCGGGTGACTGTTCGGATAAGCGAACTCCGCGGCGTTGGCCAAGGCTTCGTTGACCGCGAGGATCACGTCGCACAGCCGGGTCTCTCCCAGGTCTGTACACCGGCGCAACCACCTGCCGAACTCTTCGCGAACCCGCGCGACGGTGCGCCCGTCAGCCGTCACCGTCCGGCAACGAAACCGGACCGGTTCTGCGGCGGTGGGTCGTACAGAGGTCATCGGTGGCGCGTATACCCACCGCAGGCCCGCTATACACCCAGTACGGCGCGGGCTTCCTCGATCGTCGGGCGCAGGCCGATGAAGTCGGCCAGACCGACCAGGGTCAGCGGTCTGCTGGTGGCCGGGCCACTGGCAACGACGGCGAAGGGAACCTCATCGCCGGCCAGGTCGCGGGCGGCGACTAAGGCGCCCATCCCGGCGGAGGCCAGAAAGTCGACGTCGGTCAGGTCGACGATGATCGCCGACGGACTCTTCGCAAGAGATGCCTTGAGGCTGGACTCCAGTTGCGGGGAGGTCAGCATGTCGAGGACCCCGGATACCGACATCACCACGGCGCGGCCATGCCACTCCTCGTTGATGACACATCCGGAAACCGGGGCGACAGCGAGGTCGCGCTTCGCGGCGGTAGGGCGTTCCACATTCTCACCTCACTGGTGATCGCGCCTGGCGGCACGACATCTGCCCAGCCAGGCTGCCGTTTCAACCCGGCAAGGGGGCGCCGACTGTCTTGCGGCGCGAGAGCACACCCTACGGACCGAAGGCGCGACTACTACCACCGTACCGCATGGCCGAAGTGAGGAGAGATTACGATTCGCGATTTCTGCAACAGGTTTCAGTGTGCCACCGATGTACAGAACGTTGCATCTCGACAGATTGCGATATATCGTTACTGCATCGGGACATGTCAATGGATCCCACAGACAACGAAATGAGACATCGATGAACCACCCCTTCGAATCGTTCGGCCACGCCGATGGATCCGGTCGCTTCGGCTTCGCTCCGGGGCATCACGACCACCCTCATCACGATTCCCGCCGACACGCGCACGCCCGTATGCGCGAGCACCTGCGTGACCACGCCAGCAACGGCGAGATGCCCTTCGGGTTCGGCCCCGGCGGCCGATTCACCCCCGGATTCGGTCCGGGATTCGGCCCCGGCGGTCCACGGGGTCGCCGCGGCCACGGCCGTGGGCGTGGCCGAACGCGCCGCGGGGACGTGCGGGCCGCCATCTTGGTGCTGCTTGGCGAACGACCCATGCACGGCTACGAGATGATCCAGGAGATCGGCGAGCGCAGCAACGGAATATGGAAACCCAGTCCCGGTTCGGTCTACCCGACGCTCCAATTGCTTGTCGATGAGGGCCTGATCCTCGGCACCGAAACCGGTGGCAGCCGAAAACTTTTCGAACTGACCGAGGAAGGCCGGGCCGCGGCCACAGCAGTCGTCGCGCCGCCGTGGGATGCGATCACCGAGGGTGTCGACCCCCGTCATCTGCAGTTGCGCGACGCCGTCGGCCAGTTGTTCGGCGCGGTGGCACAATCCGCGCACGCCGCAACCCCCGAACAGCAACAGCGCATCATCGACATCGTGAACACCGCGCGCCGAGAGGTCTACCAGATTCTCGGCGAGGCCGACTAGCGGTCCCGCCCGTGCCGGATCGGAATTCAGCCACACTCCGAGCGGCAGAAAAGCTCAGATCCCATGCCGGACTTGACCGTTCATCATCGTCATGACGACCTCGGCCCGGTGGATGTCGTGCGGATCCATCTCGAAGATATTGGTGTCCAGGACGATCAGATCGGCACGCTTGCCGACGTGCACCGAGCCGACCGAGTCGTCGAGCCGCAGTTGGTAGGCGGCACCCAGGGTGTTGGCGTGAACGGCCTCGGCCACCGTGAGCCGCTGATCGGCGGGCGCCAGCACCGGGGCATCGGACCGCCCGACGAGCTGCCGGGTGACGGCGATCTGGATGGAGTCGAGGGGTTTGCACGTGGAGAAGTAACCGGCGGCCGGCCAGTCGGTCCCGAAGGAAATCCGGCCGCCGGATCTCAGCACCTCCCGGGGCCGGTAGAGCAGATCCTGACGGGGCGGGCCGTAGCGGGCGGCCATGTTGATAAGGGTGTCGGGATCAGCCGACATCCAGTTGGCGGAGAACTGGGCGATGGCCCCGAGTTCGCCGAATCGCCGGTTGTCGGCGTCTTCGACGTAGACCAGGTGCGCGAGGGTGTGCCGACGATCCCGTGGCGGGTTCGTGCTGATCGCCGTCTCGATCGCGTCCAGTCCGGTTCGCACGGCACGATCGCCGCAGGCATGGATGTGGACGTCGAAACCGGCGGCGTCAGCGGCCGTCACGAGGTGATGCCACTGGTCCTCGCTGAACGGAGACTCGCCGATCGTGTGTGGGTTGTCCGCGTACGGCTCGTTCAGCCAGGCCGTGTAGCCGCCCTGGGTACCGTCGCCGAGGATTTTCAGAACCCGCACCGACACGAGATCGGTGGATATCTGCTTGTGCAGCCGGGCCAGCGTGGCCACGGCGTCATCGACCGGAGGCCCGCTGACCAAGTAGGACGCGACGACGCGAAACGGCAGCGCGCCGCGCGACTCGAGCTCGGTGTACAGACCAATCAATTCGGCTTGGTCACCGCCGATCGGCGGCACTCCCGCGTCGAATACGGTCGTGATTCCGGCGGCGGAGGCCTTGGCGGTCCATGCTTCGGCAAGCCGGCCCATCGATTCCACCGTGATGGGTGCGATGGCATTGACCAGCGCCAACATCGCCGGCGCTTCCAGCACGTAGCCGGTAGGGTGCCCAGCGGAGTCGCGGACATAGACACTGAACCCGGGGATCGGGTCGGCCGTGTCGCGGTCCACCCCGGCGATCTCCAGGGCCGTGCTGTTGACCCACAGGCTGTGCCCGTCGATGGCGAAGAAGAACGCGGGACGGTCGGGCAATATCAGGTCCAGATCTGAACGGCTGGGGCCTTCCGGGCCGAACATGTCAACGCGCCAACCGAATCCGCGCACTGGGCCGTCGGGATTGTCCCGAGCGTGGGACCTGATCGCTGCCAGGGCGTCGGCGGCCGTCTCGACCTGCAGATCGGCTCCGGCGGTGACGAACGCACCCAGGAAGGGGTGGATATGGCCCTCCACGAAGCCGGGCATCAGCAACCGTCCGGCGAGGTCGATCACCGTCGTAGCCGGACCCGCCAGCGCCATGGCCCCCGCCTCGTCGCCGACGTAGGCGATGGTGGCGCCCCTGACGGCGACGGCCTGCGCCCACGGCCGCTCCCCCGACACGGTGTAGATCGGACCGTTACGGAAGATGACGTCGGCGTATTGGTTCGGGACGTCACCTGTCGACCCGGCTGATGCTGTCGAACCGGAAACTCCCGTGACTTCGTCGAATTGGCCCGCACCGGGAGGACGCCGGGTCGCCCGTGGGCTTCGACCCAATCGGGCGACATGCGGCGCCCACTCACATCCGATGCACATGGATTCTCCTGTTCGCCGCTATCGCAACGCCACGCCGACCTCCGCCACAGCTCCCTGGGGGCCACCCCGCCGGCGCTTTTCCGTTTTGCACGTGGGGCGCGCGGGCGCGTGTGAGGACGAGTGTGACGAATCCTCGTTTCGGAGCCGGAACCGCTGATGATACTGACAAGAAATCGCACCAACTCAACGATGGCCGCCGCTGCGACACTCGGCGCTCTCGTTAGCCAGCATAATGGAAATGATTATCACTCCTGTTAAGCTGGGACTATCCCAGACTGCCCAGAGAGATACTGAGGAGAGAAGAGATATGTCTGCCCACTGCCAAGTCACCGGCCGGTCACCGGGGTTCGGCAACTCCGTGTCGCATTCACACCGCCGCACTCGGCGCCGATGGAACCCCAACATCCAGTCAAAAACCTACTACCTGCCCTCCGAAGGCCGCCGGATCAAGCTGAAGGTGAGCGCCAAGGGAATCAAGGTCATCGACCGAGATGGCATCGAAGCGGTGGTCGCTCGACTACGAAGCCGCGGGGAGGAAATCTGCTGACCAAGAAATCCGAGATCGCGAAGAACGACCAACGTCGTCGCACGGTCAACGGCCGGCCCTGAGGGCATCTGCGCAAGTTCGGACCGTCCCGAGTACGCGTCCGCGAACTGGCCCATCGCGGCGAACTATCTGGCGTGTCGAAATCGAGTTGGTGAGGCAGTCACCCCACGAAGAAGAACGGAAAACGCAGCCGGCAGCCCGAGAACCTCATGGCATTGTCACCATTTTGAGGGGTCCGGGGGCGCCTATCGGGTACGGGCCACCCGGCAGCGCGCGGTGACTACTGACTGTCGAAATTCCTGTGCGCGGTGCGCGCACGACATGACAATTTGCCACTAACCGGCGAGATCGGTGCCGCATCGAGGGCACACGCCATAAACATCGACATGGTGGGTGACGTCGGTGTAGCGATGCCGCTGCGCCAAGTCGTTGGCGTACCCTTCGAGCGCGGGCACGGTGAATGCGACCGCTCGACCACAGCGACGGCACAGTATGTAGTGACGGTGGCCTGACCCGTTGCTTGCGCGGTAGAGGTGTTCGCCGTTTTCCGAACGCTGCGTTTCGGCCACCCCATCCTCGGCAAGCGTGTGCAGTATTCGATAAACGCTAGTAAGCCCCACCGGCCCTGCCTGCTGTTGGCGCAGTTGAAAATGCAGATCCTGCGCGCTGCGGAAGCGCTCCGTTCCGCCGAGGATGCGCAATACGGCGTGCTGATTGGCGGTCAAGCGCCGTCGTGTTGGCGAGCGGGATTCCACCACAATGTGTTTCGCTGTTTCTGAATGGCGTTCATCGGCGGCCATGAACCGATGTCCATTTCACAGTGTCGGAGAAGGGCTTGCCTTCGGGGGTTCCGACATCGCAGGGCGCTGCAGCAGCGGTGCACTGTTGTCGGGAACCCGCGGGACGATGCGTTGGCGGCGATTATTGAGCCATACGCCCAACCAAACGACACAGACGATTGTCACGATGACAAAGCTGGGCGGCACGTTGAACATCGCCGACACGGCCAACCCCGCCCAGACGGAGCCGACACTGATGGCCCCCGAGATCAACATCGCACGCCCGGGACGCGGGGTGAGCGTGATCGCGGTCGCCGCGGGGGTGACGACGAGTGCGAACAGCAGCAGCGAACCGACGGCCTGCACGGCCATGGTCACAGTGATTCCCAACAGCACCATGAAGGTGATCGACAAGGCGCGCAACGGCACCCCCTTGGCCTCGGCGACTGCTGGGTTCACCGAGCTGAAAAGCAGGGGCCGGAAGATGAAGGCTATGCACACAGCCAACACCATCAGAAGCCCACCGAAGGTGAGCAGCTGGCCATAGGAAATGGCCAGCAAGTTGCCGAACAACACGTTGGTCATCGTCGAAGAACTCTTGGTGGCAAGGGAGTTGAAGAACAGACCCAGCCCCAGCGCGAACGACAGCACCGTCCCGGTGATCACTTCCCGTTCGGCAGCCCGCTTGCCGAAATAACCGATGACCAGTGCTCCGCCGACACAGAACACCCCCAGGCCGAAGGTCACGGGCAGCCCAAGCAGAACTGCTCCGGTCGCACCGGGCAACCCGATGTGCGCCAACGCATGTGCGGCGAAGGCGGTTTGGCGCACCACGATGAAATAGCCGATCAACCCTGCGGCCAGTGCGACGATGGTTCCGCCCAATAGGGCGTTGCGCATGAACGGAGAGGTGAGAATCGACCACCAATTCGTCTGGTAGCCAAGGGCTACGATGTGCTCGGTCATCGGATCAAAAGCTCCTGGCATAGAGATCGCCCTGTGGGGTGCGGATGACTTGGATCGGGGTGCCGTACAGGTGGGTGAGCAACTCATCCTCGATCACGTCATGCACTCCGGCATAGTGCGCATGCCCGTCGAGCAGGTAGATCGCTCCGTCGAGGATCGGCAGGAACGGGTTGAGGTCGTGGGCGACCACCACCACGGTGGCCGACAATTCGCGATGCAAGCCCTTCAAGAGCATGACGATTTCGTGTTGGCTCCGCAGATCCAGCGACGCCAACGGTTCATCGAGGATCAGCATGTCGGGTTGGGAAACAAGGGCTTCGGCGATCGCCACTCGTTGACGCTGGCCACCCGACAGCGTTGCCAGCCGGTAGTCGGCAAACCCCTCGGCATTCACTGCGGCCAGCGCGTCGGCTACCCGACGCAGGTCCGCCTCCGAGGTCCGAGAGAACGCCCATCGGCTACCGTTGAGGCCGAGCAGGACTGAGTCGCGGGCCCGAATCGCTTCGCCTGCGCTATCGGCGTAGTGCTGGGGAACATAGCCGATCCGGTCACGGTCCGTCCCCGGCGGGCGCCCGAAAACCCGCATCGTTCCAGACCCAGCGGGGATCAATCCGAGGATCATCTTCAGCATGGTGGTTTTCCCGGCGCCGTTGGCGCCGATCACCGCGTACATTCCGCCGGCGGGCACCTCGAAGCTGGCCTGCGACCAGATCACCCGGCCACCGCGTACGGCGCTGACATCGTCGAATGCCAGCGCCGTGCGGTCGGCTTGGTCAGACCGTGACACCGAGCGCCTTGGCCAGTGCGGTCAACTGGCTGTCCTGCCATCCCTGGAACGTCTGGCCTGGCGCCACCGTTTCGGTGACATCGACGACTGGGACTCCGGCAGCCTCAGCCACGGCGCGGATCTGCTCAGGGATCGAGCCCTCGGTCTGGGTGTTGTAGATCAACACATCGATTTGCCGATCGGACAGCGCCTGGTTGAAGGCCGCGAGGTCGGCCGGCGACGGGTCCGTCTCGTTCGCCGAGGCGTTTTGGTAGCCCTGCGGGGTCTTGTTGACCAACCCCAGCGCTTCGGCTTGGAGGTCATAGACGGTTTCGGTCGCAGCATAGGATTTGCCTGCCGCTCCGGCCTTGATCTTGGCGATTAGCTCATCGTACGGCTTCATCGCAGCGCTGAAGTTCAAGCGTTGGGTACTGAAGTAATCGGAGGCCTCCGGCTCAAGTTTGGTCAGCTCGGCGGTCACCGCGTCGGCGACCGCGGTCACCGCAGACGGGCTGTACCACAGATGCGGGTTGGCGTCGGCGCGCGTATCGGTGACCTGCCCGGCGTCCACTACTGGCGCGTTCGGTACCGACGTCGCGGCCAGCTTTGAGGCCCACGTGTCGTAGTCGACGCCGTTGACCACGACCAGCTGTGCGCGGCTGAAGGTAGCCCCATCCGCCGGGGATGGTTCGAAATCGTGGGGGTCAACCGAGGAGCTGGCCAGGATCGTCTTGACGTTGCCGCACTTGCCGGCCAGCTCAGAGACGATATCGCCCCACTGGTCGACACTGACGACGACATCGACCGGGGCGGCCGGACACGCTGCCGCATCGGACGCTGCCGTCGCGGCACTGGTGTCCGACGGAGCGCTAGACGGTTGCGAACTGCAGGCCGCGAGGCCGAATGGAAGGAGCAGGGCGGCGGCAACAGCCACCCGAGCACGACGCGAAGATGAGGCCATGCTGACAAACGATAATCGTTATCGTTTGCAAAAGCGAGATCCGGTCGGAATTCCCGGCGAAGGACAGATGCGACCCAGCAGGAGTACAGGCTTTTTTGTATTCATTCAATCGTGTACTGTCAGTCCCATGGAAACGGTGATCGCCGCGCGGGACGGCCTGACGAGGTTCGGATATGCCTTGTCCGACTCGACGCGCACACAGATACTGCTGACTTTGCGGATCGGGCCATCGTATCCATCGGAACTTGCAGACACGATCGGCGTATCACGGCAAGCCTTGTCGAATCACCTTTCCTGCCTGCGCGGATGCGGCCTGGTGGTGGCAGTACCCGAAGGTCGGCGCACCCGTTACGAATTGGCGGACTCGCGAATCGCACATGCTCTCGAAGATCTTCTCGGCCTGGTCGTAGCGGTCGATCCGAACTGCTCCGGTGGCGCTTGCCGTCAGGACCATTGCTGATGGCTTCCGAACTCGGAGTCCCGTCGATCAGCGACGACAAGCTGACCTCCGAGCGCCGCCAACTGTTGCAGCGGCGCATTCGCTGGTTCGTGGCCGCCACGATTTCCTACAACGTCGTCGAGGCGGTGATCGCCATCACCGAGGGCAATAGAGTCTCCTCGGCAGCCCTCGTCGGCTTCGGCCTCGACTCCGTCATCGAGGTCGCATCCGCCGCCGCGGTCGCGTGGCAATTCGCCGGAAGTGATCCCGAGCGCCGCGAAAAGGTCGCGCTGAGAGTCATCGCCTTCTCGTTCCTGGCCCTGGCCCTCTATGTCAGCGTCGATTCGATCCTGGCGTTGGCCGGGATCAACGAGCACGCGCAACACTCCTCCATCGGAATCGCCTTGGCGGCAGCGAGCCTGGTGATCATGCCGATACTTTCGTGGGCGCAGCGCCGAGCGGGCCGCGAGGTTGGCTCACTGAGCGCGGTTGCCGACTCCAAGCAGACGCTGTTGTGCACCTACCTGTCCGCGGTACTGCTGTTCGGTTTGGTTGTCAACAGTCTGTTCGGCTGGTCGTGGGCCGATCCTGTCGCGGCTCTGCTGATCGCTGGGATCGCGGTACGGGAGGGGATGAACGCATGGAGAGGCGACGCGTGCTGCGCCACCGGCGTCGCTCGGACCTGCGGCACCGCCGCCAATGACGATGGCAGCGAATGGCCAACGAAGACGTGAAGTCTGCACACGTTGGCAGTGGTAGAACCAGGGCCTTCTCACCAACTTGGTCTGCGCGACCCGTCAAGGGTGAA
Source organism: Mycobacterium sp. (assembly GCA_020438895.1). Taxonomy (GTDB): domain Bacteria; phylum Actinomycetota; class Actinomycetes; order Mycobacteriales; family Mycobacteriaceae; genus Mycobacterium. Next base: position 1,889 of record JAGQTS010000206.1, on the reverse strand, counting down.
GGATATGGTGAATGAACGATAGGACGCGCAACAAGCTATCCACGCTTGCATTGTCGGCGGCTACCGGGTTGTTCATATCGACCGGGATTCAGGTTGGCTTCGCAAAGAACCTGGGTGTACCTACAGTGCCCAAGAACATCACGATGGCCACGTCGGAGGCTAACGAGCTTCCGGGCCTGGCGGCACGCGACTGGGCGGCTGGCACGTGCATTCTGTTCGCCGGCTTGGGCTTGGCGGCGATCTTCGGTCGCGTTGATCGCAGATTGGCACACAATCTGATCAGCGCGATTTTGTTCTTGACATTGCTTCCGATTGCCCAGACGTATCGCAGGGGCAAAATGCCGCCGGGGGCTGATTGGATTGTCATGCATCACTGCATCTCCGGCGGCATGCAACTCGTGGTGCGACCCCCGAAACGGTCAGCGAATTAGCAGCCAGACAGCACGCAATATTCGCTTTCACATCATGAACGGCTTCATCCTGCGCTGACCGCCGTAGACAACGTTCCTGTTGTTCAAGTGCCGGATAACCGCCAGTCCATGTCGCACTTGGGATGTCGCACTTGGGATGTCGCACTTGGGATGTCGCACTTGGTATTCGTCACCGGACGCCGGCATGTCGTGGTTCGGTCAGTACGGATTCGCTGCGAGGACGACGTGCAAGCGACGACATGGCCGGTGGAGCCGGAGAATCGCCGCGTCGCTTGCACCATGCGCGACGACTTGCTCGCAGACGCCCGTCTCCGCGTCGACCACAACATCTATTGGATCCACGTCAGCGACTCGTTCAACGAGTTCTTCGAGCCCGACGACCATTGAATCCGAGCGTCCTCGTTACGTTCATCAGGAAGATAGTCAGCTTCTTCGGCTTCAGGTTTTGACCGCCCAAGAGGTCAACCGGTCGGTGGTCGGGCACTGTCCGGGAGCACTGTGCATCAGCCGTTGTTTCTCTTGCTCAACTACCCGTTGTTTCTCTGGCTCAACTACTCAGTGCGATCCCCCGCGGTGCGTCACCGACCCTGATGAGGTCGACGACGGTGTTGGTGTCGGTATCGATGACGTGGACGAGATCGAGGGCCGAGTTGGTGACGTAGACCCGGGTACCGGCCGAGTTGACCGCGATTCCCGTCGCCCCCGCGTCAGGGAGCAGTTGCAGGGGGATGGTGGTGACGACGTTCGTGGCGGTGTTGATGACCGAGACAGTGCTGTCGCCATAGTTGACCACATACACCCGGGTGCCTGCGGGGTTGATGGCGATCCCCTCCGGTCTGTTACCGACGCCGTATGTCGCGACGAAGGCGTTGGTGGTGGTGTTATACACCCCGACGGTGTCCGAACTGCGTTCGGTGACATACAGGCGATTGCCACCCGGGCTCACCGCGACCTCGAAGGCCCTGTCCTGGTCAGCGATGGTGGAGACGACGGCCTCGGCGCCTGCGTTGATGACCGACACGCTCGAGGAGTTGGCGACGTAGATGAGGGTGCCGAGCGGGTTGAGCGCTGCACCTATGGGATTGCTACCTACCGGGATGGTGGTCGTCACCGTGTTGGTGGCCGATTGGATCACCGCCAGGCTGTCCGCGTCGTAGTTCGTGACGTAGACGAGGCTGCCGTCGGGACTGACCGTCACTCCGACCGGCCTGTCGAAGCCGGTGATCGTGGCTGTCACGGTGTTGGTAGCGGTGTCGATCACCGAGACTGAATCGGAAGACTGATTCGTCACGTAGATGCGACTGCCCCCGCCGCCGCCCACCCCGCCGGTACCTCCCGATCCGTCGCTCCCCCCGGAATTGCCGGCCGCGCCGGGCTTGCCGTAGGGGGTGACCACCACCCCGATCGGGCTCTCGCCGACTCCGAATACCTGCACGACGTCGTTGGTGGTGGTGTCGA
>JAGQTS010000205.1 GCA_020438895.1 Mycobacterium sp. | reverse complement strand
GTGGACAGTTCCTCGATCTGGCCGATCACATCGGACCGTAGCTCGGCCAGTTCGCTCTCCGGGATCGCCGGAGCACCGGGACTGCTGGAAGCCATCAGCAGTTCGACATTGGTGCGCAGCGACGTCAACGGCGTCTTGAGTTCGTGGCCGGCATCGGCCACCAGCCTGGCCTGACGATCCCGCGACTCGGCCAGGGCCCGCAACATGGCGTTGAAGGCCTCGGTGAGCCGGGCGAGTTCGTCGCTGCCGAACACCGGTATCGGCCGCAGATCGTCGGTCCGGGCCACCCGTTCCGCGGCCTCGGTGAGCCGGCCCACCGGACGCAGCCCGGTGCGGGCGACGGTTCCACCGGCAACCGCCGCGATCACCACCCCGATGCCGCCGACTGCCAGCAGCACCCACTTCAGCTTGGTCATCACGGCATTGGTGGGCTGCAGGCTCTTGGAGATCAGCAGTGAGCTGCCGGTGGGCAGGTGTATCGCCAACACCCGCTGGTCACCCACGGTGCGCCGGGACATGAACAACTCGCCGCGGATCACGGCCTTTTCCGGCTGCCCTACAGGCAGTGACTGCCCCTGCTGGTTCGCCGTGTATATCGACCGGCCCGGATTCACCAGCATTGCGTTGACGTCGGAATACGCGGTGCCCTCGATGGCCTTGGCCGGGTCGGCTGCCAGCGATCCGCTGGCAATCAGCAGCTGGGCACGGCTTTGCAATTGGTTGTCGATATCGGTGTACAGCGCCGCGGAGACCACCGCATACACGGCGACGGCCATCAGCACCACCACCATCGCGACCATCGACATGGCCAGCAGCATCACCCGCCACCGCAGCGACAGTGATGTGGCGGCGCGCTCCGGCACTCGCATGGCGCGGGCGCGCCGCTGTTTCCAGCGCGACATCAGGGCGGGGTTTCACGCAGCACATAACCCACCCCGCGCACGGTGTGGATCAGCCGCGTTTCTCCTTCAGCCTCGGTCTTGCGACGCAGGTAGCCGACGTACACCTCAAGTGCGTTACCCGAGGTGGGAAAATCGAAACCCCAGACCTCTTCGAGAATCCGGCTGCGGGTCAGCACCCGCCGCGGATTCGCCATGAGCATCTCCAGCAGAGCGAACTCGGTGCGGGTCAGGCTGATCGGGCGCTTGCCGCGGTGCACCTCGCGAGTCGCCGGGTCGAGCGTCAGGTCTGCGAACGTCATCATGACGCTCTCGGCGGACTCATCCGGTCCGGTGCGACGCAGCAGCGCCCGCAACCTGGCCAGCAGTTCCTCGAGGGCGAACGGCTTGGGCAGGTAGTCGTCGGCGCCCGCGTCCAGGCCGGCCACCCGCTCGGACACCGAATCGCGGGCTGTCAGCACCAGGATGGGCAGATCGTCGCCGGTGCTGCGAAGCTGCCGGCACACCTCCAGGCCGTCCAGACGCGGCATCATCACGTCAAGCACGACGGCGTCGGGCCGTTCGTTGGCGATCGCGTCGAGTGCCTCAAGACCGTCTTCGGCGAGGTTGACGGAGTAGCCATTGAAGGACAGGGAACGCCGCAGCGACTCACGCACGGCACGGTCGTCGTCGACCACAAGGATTCGCACGAGGTCAGTCTCGACTACTCGGCTAAGAAAGTGCTGAAGAACGCGCCGCCCAGTGCAGCAATCCTGCGGCTATGGTGCCGGATCAGCGCTTGTCGAGGTCGATCAGGCCCATGCGGGCGGCCTTCTGCAGACGGCGCGGCACCTTGTGCTGACGGCCGCCGACCGACACGGTCACCAAACCGGTGGCCTCGGTCTTCCACTGCGAACGCCGACTGCGGGTGTTCGAACGCGACATCCGGCGTTTGGGCACAGCCATGGCTCAAAGCTCCTCGTGATTGCTGCCGCGCGCAACGATCCGGCGCGGGCACGTTGTCCCTGAGGATAGCCGCCGACGCCGCCCTTCTCCAATCCGGCCGCAACCGGCAGGTAACCTACCGGTTGGTTGGCCAGGCGAGGGAGTGTGAATGACGGCGAATCGCGCCGCGGCGCGGATCGGGAACTGTTCCGGGTTCTACGGCGACCGGATCGCCGCGATGCTGGAGATGCTCACCGGCGGGGACCTGGACTACCTGACCGGCGACTACCTGGCCGAGCTGACCATGCTGATCCTCGGCCGCGACCGCATGAAGAACCCCGATCGCGGCTACGCCAAGACCTTCCTGGTGCAACTCGAGCAATGCCTGGGATTGGCCCACGACAAGGGTGTGCGGATCGTGGTCAATGCCGGCGGACTCAACCCCGCCGGACTGGCCGAGGCGGTGCGAGCCCTGGCCGCCAGGCTCGGGGTGCCGACCCGGGTGGCCCACGTCGAGGGTGACGACCTGTTGCCCCGGGCCGCGGAGCTGGGCTTCCCCGGCGTGCTGACCGCCAACGCCTATCTCGGCGCCTGGGGCATCGTCGACTGCCTGAACGCGGGGGCCGACATCGTGGTGACAGGGCGGGTCACCGACGCCTCGGTGATCGTCGGTCCGGCAGCCGCGCACTTCGGCTGGGATCGCCGGGACTATGACCGGTTGGCCGGGGCGGTGGCGGCCGGCCACGTCATCGAATGCGGAACACAGACCACCGGCGGCAACTACGCCTTCTTCACCGAGATCGCCGACCTGTCCCACCCCGGTTTCCCGATCGCCGAGGTGCACGCCGACGGGTCCTCGGTGATCACCAAACACCCGGGCACCGGAGGCCAGGTCAGTGTGGGAACCGTCACCGCCCAACTGCTCTACGAGATCACCGGGGCCCGCTACGCCAATCCCGACGTGACCGCACGGTTCGACACGATCGACCTCCGCGAGGACGGCCCCGACCGGGTCCGGATGTCGGGGGTTCGCGGCGAACCGCCGCCGCCGACGCTGAAAGTGTCGCTGAACAGCATCGGCGGATACCGCAATGCGGCGACCTTCGTGCTGACCGGGATGAACATCGACGCCAAGGCCGACCTGGTGCGCAGCCAGTTGACCGCCGGATTGTCTCCCCCACCCGCGGAGGTGCAATGGTCCCTGGCCCGGACCGACCACCCCGACGCCGATACCGAGCAGACCGCCAGCGCACTGCTCACCTGTACCGTGCGCGACCCCGACGCGACCAAGGTCGGACGCCGATTCTCCTCGGCTGCCGTCGAACTGGCGCTGGCGAGCTATCCGGGATTCCACACCACCGCTCCCCCGGCGGACGCCGCGATCTACGGTGTCTTCACTGCCGGGTACGTGCCGGCCGACGAGGTGCCTCACACCGCGGTGCACGACGACGGCACCCGGGTGCCGATAGCGCCGGCCGCGGAGACCGTGGACCTTGCGCCCGTCGACGCTGCCGTCGATGCCCTCGGGGACGGCCCCCCGCTGCTTTCCGGACCGACCCGCAGGCTGCCGCTGGGCACCATCGCGGGAGCCCGCAGTGGCGACAAAGGCGGCGGCGCGAATATCGGGCTGTGGGTGCGCACCGACGATCAGTGGCGGTGGCTGGCCCACACCTTGACCGTCGAGATGGTGCGCGCACTGCTGCCGGAGGCCAGCGAGCTTCCGATAGTCCGGCACCTGTTCCCCCGACTGCGCGCGGTCAACTTCGTCATCGACGGCATCCTCGGGCAGGGGGTGGCCTACCAGGCCCGATTCGACCCACAAGCCAAGGGACTGGGCGAATGGCTGCGCAGTCGGCACGTCGACATTCCCGTCAGCATCCTCGAGGAGCCGAGCAGATGAACATCTGGACCACCCCCGAACGTCAGCAGCTGCGAAAAACGGTACGAGCCTTCGCTGAACGCGAGATCCTGCCGAATGTCGAGGCGTGGGAACGCGTCGGCGAACTGCCCCGCGAGCTGAGCCGAAAAGCTGCCGAGACCGGCCTGCTCGGGGTGGGTTTCCCCGAGGAGGTCGGCGGCGAGGGCGGCGATGCCGCCGACACCGCCATCATCTGCGAGGAACTGCACGAGGCCGGGGTTCCGGGTGGGGTGTTCGCCTCGTTGTTCACCTGCGGAATCGCCGTCCCACATATGGCCGCCTCCGGCGACCGCCGACTTGTCGACAGATTCGTCAGACCCACCCTGCGCGGCGAGTTGATCGGGTCTCTGGCCATCACCGAACCCGGCGGCGGATCCGACGTCGGTCACCTTCGCACCACCGCCGTGCGCGACGGCGATGACTATGTGGTCAACGGGTCCAAGACCTACATCACCTCGGCGGTGCGCGGTGACTACGTCGTCACCGCGGTGCGTACCGGCGGTCCCGGCGCGGCCGGCGTGTCGCTGCTGGTGATCGACAAGGGCACCCCAGGGTTCGAGGTCAGCCGCAAGCTGGACAAGATGGGCTGGCG
>JAGQTS010000204.1 GCA_020438895.1 Mycobacterium sp. | reverse complement strand
CCGCCGCCGACGGCCGCTCCGATGCCGACGGGAAGCATTTTGCCGAAGGCCATCGCGGTGCGTTTGATGGTGTATTTCTTGACGAAGTACTGCATGAGCTTGGAATTCAGCTGGGATACCACCGGAAGCGGCAGCAACTCCGCCTCCGCCAGCCAGGCGCCACTGGTGCGGCCCGGCCCGAGCAGGTCACGGACCGCGCCGCCGCCCTCTTCGCCGACCAGCACACTCAACACCAGGGTGCGGCGGCGCTCGCGGTCCTCGACCGGGATGCCGTGGACCTCGGCCACGGCCAGGACGAACGCAGCGGTCGCTTCGAGGAAGAGGACCGTCTCGCCGGCCACCGCGGACAGAGCGGTCAAGGTACCGATTCCGGGAAAGGCGGCAGCCGAACCGACCGCCGCCCCGCTGGCCATCACGGCGGCCAGGTAATGCTTCTCCAACCGGGTCACGATCTGGGCCGGACTCGCACCCGGGTGCGTCCGGCGCAGTCGTGCCACGTAGGCCCGCACTGCTGGGGCCTGCACCTTGGCGCTGGACTCCAGCACGTGGGATAGCACCTTGGCCGACATCCCGGCATCGGGGCCATCCTGGGTGCGCGCCGGTGCGTTGTCCGCCTTCCTCCTGCGGCGAAACGTCATGGCCGGCCTTTCTATCGGTGTCACGCCAGGCTAACGAACACCGCGGTCGACAAGTGCCCGGCGGGCCTGCGGGGATCGCCGGAATGTCAGTCGAATAGCACCGCCGGGTTCAGCAAGCCGGTGGGGTCCAGGGCCGCCTTGATCGAACGCATCACCGCGATGTCGGTCGGCTCCCGCGACATCGACAGGTAGTCGCGTTTGCGGCTGCCGACCCCGTGCTCGGAACTGACATTGCCGCCGTGGTCGGATATGAGCTCCATCATCTCCGGATAGATCGCGGTCTCCTGGGCGGCGGAACACCCGAGCAGGTTGAGGTGCAGGTTGCCCTCGCCGATATGGCCGAACAGGACCGCCCGCGCGCTCGGGGCTTTCCAGGCGGTCAGATCGGCGGCCTGCGCGGCGAAGGCCGCGACAGCCGTTAGGGGAAGCGACACATCGAATTTCACGGGCGGGCCGAACAATCCGACGACGTCGGCCATGGCCTCGCGGACCTGCCAGAGCCGCGCGATCCCTGCGGTGTCGAGCCCGACGGCAGGTTCGCCCGTCAGCACCGCGTCAGCGAGTGCCGTGGCCAGCAGGTCGCCTTGCTCGGTATCGCCGGCCAATTCGACCAATAGCAGCCAGGGCCCCGTGACCGGCACCGCAACGGCGAGCCGCTCGGTGGCCAGCGCGGCAGCCCCGCCGTCGACGAGTTCGAGTGCGGCCACCGTTTCGAGGTCGCTGAGCCGCTGGGCCGCTGCCAGCAGGGTGTCGCAGTCGTCGAAGCCGCACAGCGCGACGACCCGATGCGGCGGAATGCGGTGCAATCGCAGGTCCACCTCGGTGATCACTCCCAGCGTTCCCTCGGCTCCGACGAACAGTCGGGTCAGGTCGTAGCCGGTGTTGTCGCAGCGCACGCGGGGGTGTCGGCGCAGCAACGAACCGTCCGGGAGGGCGACCTGCAGGCCGACGACCTGCTCGGCCATGTTGCCGTAGCGAACCGTGTGTAACCCGCCGGCATTGGTCGAGGCCATGCCGCCGATCGTCGCCGAGTCCCGGGCGCTCAGGTCGACTCCGAGGCGCAGCCCGGCCGCGGTGGCGGCACGTTGGACAGCGACCAGCGTGGCCCCGGCCCCGGCGCTGAGGGTTCGACCGGTTCGATCGACCGGGCCGATCGTGGTCAGTCGTTCGGTCGACAGCAGCACGTCGTTGTGCTCGGGGACCGTCCCGGCGACCAGTGAGGTGCGTCCCCCCTGCACCGTTATCGGCGCGTCTGCCTCGCGGCAGGCCCGCAAAACCGCGGCCACCTCGACGGCGTTGCCGGGTCGCACCAGCGCGGTTGCCCGGCCCCGATACCTTCCGGTCCAGTCGATGCTGCGAGCGGCCAGAACATCCGGATCCTCGCTCACGTGGTGCCCGCCGACGATGCCGGCCAGCACCGATACCAGGGTCACGATCTAGACGTCGTTGTCACGTTCCGCTGCTCCTTCTTCGGCGTTCCGGACCCGGGCCGACTCAGCCGGTGCTGCCGATCAGTTCGACGCCGTTGCCGTTCCAGCGGAAACGCACCACGCTCGAAAGGCCCATCCCGCCATCGAATTTCAATGCGACGGTGTCGCCGGTGCTCTGGCTCAGGTCGATCCCGTTGAACCCGTAGGTGTCCGGCACACCGGTCGGGATGTACTTGCCGAGATGGAACAGCACCGCGCGGCTGTTGGGATTCTCGGCGTTGGTGTTCGCCTTGACGATCACTGCAGACAGCGGGGCGCACCCGTTGTAGTTGCCCGCCACCGGTTCGGGGTTCCACGCCTGACCGCTGCGCGGGTCGCGGGGGAGTTCAGAGACGGCCTGGGCGATCGCCGGGGCGGCCAGATCGACCGCGCACGGATCCGGAGTCGGGGAACTCGGCGACGGGGGTGGTTCGGCTTGGGTGGACTCCTGGCTGGGGGCGCTGGTCTGGGGCATGGTGGTCGGAAGCGGCGTCTTGGAGACCGTCGAATCGCCGGAACTGCATCCCGCCAGCAGCACGCTGACGGTTGCCGCGGTGAGCACCGCCGGCGTCAGCCCCCAGACCGGGCGGGCCTGTTGTCCCTGCCACACATCGGCCCACGGTACCGGCCGATTAGACTGCAGACCCAATGACAGCGCCGCAGACTTTCGCAGACTTACACATCCATCCTGCGGTTCTGCAGGCGGTGGCCGATGTCGGCTACGAAACCCCGTCGGCCATCCAAGCGGCCACCATTCCGGCCTTGCTGGCCGGATCGGACGTCGTCGGTCTGGCGCAGACCGGCACCGGCAAGACTGCCGCGTTCGCCATCCCGGTGCTTTCCCGTATCGACACCGACAGCAAGCACACCCAGGCACTGGTGCTGGCTCCAACCCGGGAACTGGCATTGCAGGTCGCCGAGGCTTTCGGTCGCTACGCCGCCCACCTGCCGCGACTCACCGTGCTGCCGATCTACGGCGGCCAGTCCTACGCTGTGCAACTCGCCGGCCTCCGGCGTGGCGCCCAGGTGGTGGTCGGGACCCCGGGGCGGGTGATCGACCATCTCGAACGCGGAACATTGGACCTGTCGCACCTGGACTATCTGGTGCTCGACGAGGCCGACGAGATGCTGCAGATGGGTTTCGCCGAGGACGTCGAACGCATCCTCGCCGACACCCCCGAGTACAAGCAGGTGGCGCTGTTCTCGGCGACGATGCCCCCGGCGATTCGTCGGATCACCGGCAAGTACCTGCACGACCCGGTCGAAGTCACCGTCAAATCCAAGACCGCAACGGCGGAAAACATCGTCCAGCGCTACGTGCAGGTGGCCGGTCCCCGCAAGATGGATGCGCTGACCCGCATCCTCGAGGTCGAGGACTTCGAGGCGATGATCGTGTTCGTCCGCACCAAGCAGGCCACCGAGGAGGTGGCCGAAAAGCTGCGCTCGCGAGGCTTCTCGGCATCCGCGATCAACGGCGACATTCCGCAGGCGGTCCGGGAACGGACCATTGCGGCCCTGCGCGACGGCACCATCGACATCCTGGTCGCCACAGATGTCGCCGCCAGAGGCCTTGACGTCGAACGTATCTCGCACGTGCTCAACTACGACATACCGCACGACCCGGAGTCCTACGTGCACCGCATCGGGCGAACCGGTCGGGCTGGGCGGTCGGGCACCGCGCTGCTGTTCGTCTCGCCGCGGGAGCGGCACCTGCTCAAGTCGATCGAGAAGGTGACCCGGCAACCCGTCACCGAGGTCGCGTTGCCCTCGGTCGACGATGTCAACGCCCAGCGGGTGGCGAAGTTCCGCGATTCGATTACCGACGCCATCGGCGGGCCCGGATTCGACATGTTCCGCAAGCTGGTCGAGACCTACGAACGCGACTTCAACGTCCCGATGGCCGATATCGCCGCCGCGCTGGCCCTGCAGTCCAGAGACGGCTCGGAGTTCTTGATGACCGAACCGCCTCCGGAGATGCGCCGTGAGCGCCCCGATCGGCCGGAGCGCGAGCGCGCCCCCCGCAAGACCCGCGATGACCTGGCGACTTACCGCATCGCGGTCGGTAAGCGGCACAAGGTCGGCCCAGGTTCCATTGTCGGAGCGATCGCCAACGAGGGTGGCCTGCATCGCAGCGACTTCGGGCATATCACCATCAAGGCCGATCACTCGCTGGTCGAACTGCCGGCCAGACTTCCCCGGGAAGCGTGGCAGAAGCTGGAGAACACCCGTATCTCCGGTGTCCTGATCGACCTCAAACCCGAGCGCGGACGGGCCGGTGGCGGCTCGAAGCCCACTGGCGGGAAGTCGCGCCGCCCCAGTCAATGACCGCCGCTCAAGAACTCGACCAGGGCGGACTGGAAGCCGTCTCGACGGTCGACCGAGTTGCCTCGCTCACCGGTGTGCGGGCGTTGGCGGCTCTCCTCGTGGTCGCCACCCACGCCGCCTACACGACCGGGAAATACACCCACGGATACGCCGGGTTGGTGTTCTCCCGCATGGAGATCGGTGTCCCGATCTTCTTCGTGCTGTCCGGCTATCTACTCTTCGGTCCGTGGGTCCGAGCCGCCGCGTCTGGTTCGTCGGCGCCCTCGGTGCGCCGCTACGCCTGGCACCGAGTGCGGCGGATCATGCCTGCCTACGTGGTGACTGTCCTTGTCGCCTACCTGATCTACCACTTCCGCACGGCCGGCCCGAACCCCGGCCATAGTTGGTACGGCCTGCTGCGCAACCTGTCACTGACCCAGATCTACACCGACGCCTACATGTTCTCCCACCTTCATCAGGGCCTCACCCAGATGTGGAGCCTGGCCGTCGAGGTGGCCTTCTACATCGCACTTCCGGTGCTCGCTTTCCTGCTGTTGGTGGTGCTGTGCCGGCGGCGGTGGCAGCCCAGATTGCTGTTGGCGGGACTGGCGGCGCTGGCACTCATCAGTCCGGCCTGGATGGCGTTTGTGCACACCGCTGCCGGGCTGCCCGACGGTGCCAGGTTGTGGTTGCCCGGGTATCTGGCCTGGTTCATCGGCGGCATGATGCTGACGGTGCTCGCCGCGATGGGTGTGCGCTGCTACGGGTTCGTCGCCGTACCACTGGCGGTGGTGTGTTATTTCATCGCCGCGACCCCGATCGCCGGGGAACCGACTACCTCGCCGACGGGACTCGCCCAGGCGGTCACCAAGACGGTCTTCTTCGCTGTGATCGCCACTCTGGTGGTCGCTCCGCTGGCGCTCGGCGACACCGGTTGGTACTCGCGGCTGCTGGCGAGCCGGCCCATGGTGTGGCTCGGCGAGATCTCCTATGAGATCTTCCTGGTGCACCTGATCCTGATGGAAGTCGCGATGGTGGAGATTCTGCACTGGCAGGTATACACCGGGTCGATGCCGGCCTTGTTTGCTGTCACGATGGCGCTGAGCGTGCCGGCGGCATGGGTGCTGCACCGCTTCACCCGGGTTCGCAGATGAACTGGTGGGAAGGTTACCGCTGACCGGATCGGCCGACCGGAAAAACGGTGGGGAGCACGAACTCCTCGAGCATCTCCCGTTCGTCATCGACGTCACGGCCCGGGGAGATGAGCAGTGAGGCCACCACTCGGACCAACCAGCGGGCCCGCCGGTCGGCTGCTTCCGGTTCGGCCGGACCCAGAGACCGGACGAAGGCCGCGGTCAGGGCCTGCACCACCGGCGAGGACCCGGCTGCCTCGGCGCCGGCCGAGGTATTGCTGAACCAGGCTGACAGGGCGGGGCTGTCGCGTACGCAGCGCAGCGCCTCGGCCATACCGGTCAGCAGCCGCTGCCCTGGGTCGGAGATCCCGGAGGTTCGCTCGGTGAGCCGCACCGCCACCGCCCGGGCCTCCCGGTGCACAAAGGCGTCGTGCAGTGCCGTGCGATTCTCGAAGCAGCGGTACAGCGTCGCTCGGGAGCAACCCGCCGCGCGGGCGATGTCCTGCATCTCGACCGCCTGCACACCGCGTTCGGCGAACAACTCCCCGGCGGCATCCAGGATGCGGGTGCGGTCCACGATCAGCGCATCCGAACCGGAACCGTCAGCGGTCGGCGAACGTAACTGCCTGGCGCCCAGATGATTCCGGATTCGTCGACTTCGAAGTCGGGGCACCGGGCGAGCAGCTCGCTGAGGGCCACCCGCGACTGCATACGCGCTGCCGCGGCGCCAAGACAGTGATGCGCGCCATGGCTGAAGGTCAGAATGTTGCGTGGGCGGCGGCGAACGTCGAGCGCACCGGCGTTCGGGCCGTACTGGCGTTCGTCACGGTTGGCCGATCCGTACAGCAGAAGCACCTTGCGTCCCGCCGGTATGGTGCGGCCACCGATCGCCACGTCCCGGGTGGTGGTGCGAGCCAAACCCTGAACTGGGGAAGTGAGCCGCAAGAACTCCTCAACAGCGTCGGGAATCAGATCCGGTTGCTGTGCGAGCAGGCGGCCTTGGGCGGGATCCCGCTGCAGCAATTGCACTGCACCGCCGAGCAATCCGGTTGTGGTGTCATTACCGCCGGTGACCATGGTGAACGTGAAGGCCAGGATCGACAAGGTTCCCGCCACGTCGCCGTCAGCGCCGACCCCCGCGGCCACCAGATGGGAGACCGTGTCGTCACCCGGATCGCGGCGCCGACGTTCGATCAGCGTAGTGAAATACGACACCATCGAGGTCAACGCCTCGGTGGCACCGAGTAGACCGCCCGGGGCGGTACTGGCCGCCACGATCGCCTCGGTCCAGCCGTCGAACTGGTCCCGGTCGGCCTCCGGAACGCCCAGGTAGTGCGCCACCACCATCGACGGCAGCGGCTTGAACAACTCGGCGACGATGTCCCCACCGCCGGTGGCTCGAAGCCTGTCGATGCGTTCGACGACGAACTCGCGCACCTTCGGCTCGACTGCCTCGACCTGACGCGGGGTGAAGCCGCGGGACACCAGTTTGCGGAACTCGGTGTGTGCCGGCGGGTCCTGCATGACCAGGGGCGGGTTGTCCTTGAGCCCGATGAGGTCCAGTTCGCCGTAGGTGACTGTCAACCCTTGGGCGGAGGAGAACGTCTCGTGGTCACGCGCGGCGGACCAGACGTCGTCGTGCCGGGACAACACCCAGTAGTCCTCTTCGGGGTTGTCCGGCACCACATGGTGGACGGGATCATGGTCGCGGAGTGCGGTGTACATCGGCCAGGGGTCCGCCCACGTATCACCCCCCCGGAGTTCGAACCGGACGGTCTGAGACAAATCGGCGACCATGTCTCAGTTTGGAGTGCGGGGCTTGGCGGTGTCAACCCGGTGGGGTCCCCGGCGCATCAGAACAACCAACCGCCGTATCCGAGGTGCCTGGCGACTGAGTCGCCGGGCGAGGTGTCGAACGACGTTCCGTACCACGCGTTAGTCGCGAGGGCCAATGCCGGCGATTGGATACCTCAGATCACCGCGCCAGGGTTGAGAATCCCATCCGGATCGAGCGCGGCCTTGATTCGCCGGTTGAGTTCCATGGCCTCGGGCCCCAGTTGCCCGGCCAGCCACGGCTTCTTCAGTCGGCCCACGCCATGCTCGCCGGTGATGGTGCCGCCGAGTCCGATCGCGAGATCCATGATGTCGCCGAAGGCCTTGTTCGCCCGCGCCGTCATTGCCGGGTCGGCGGGGTTGTAGACGATCAGCGGATGGGTGTTGCCGTCACCGGCGTGGGCGATCACCGAGATGGTCAGGCCGGCCTCGGCGGCGATCGCGGCTACCCCGCACACCAGATCGGCAAGCGCGGGCAGGGGCACGCCGACGTCCTCCAGCAGCAGCGACCCCTTGGCCTCCACCGCCGGAATGGCGAACCGGCGGGCCGCGACGAACGCCTCCCCTTCCACCGGATCAGATGTCGAAAAACATTCCGTGGCACCGGCCCGTTCGAAGACTCGGGCCATGAACTCGGCGTCCTCGGCTCCGGTCGCGCCCCGGTCATCGGACGCTGCCACCATCATGGCCGCGGCGGTGCGGTCCAGACCCATTCGGAGCTTGTCCTCGACGGCGTTGATCGCGATGGAGTCCATGAACTCCAGCATTGACGGCCGAATCTTCGCGGTGATCTCCACAACCGATTGCGCCGCTGCCTGAACCGAATCGAAGGTGGCGACCACGGTAGAGGCGGTGTGCTGCTGGGGCAGCAGTCGCAGGGTCACCTCGGTGATCACCCCGAGGGTGCCCTCGCTGCCGACGAACAGCTTCGTCAGGCTCAGTCCGGCCACGTCCTTGAGCCTCGGCCCACCCAGTCGAACGGCGGTACCGTCGGCCAGCACCACCTCGAGCCCGAGGACGTAATCGGTTGTCACGCCGTACTTTACGCAGCACAGGCCACCTGCGTTGGTGGCGATGTTTCCGCCGATACTGCAGATCTCGTACGACGACGGATCCGGCGGGTACCACAAACCATGTTCCCCGACCGCCTTCTTCACCTCGGCGTTGTACAGCCCGGGCTGGACAACGGCGGTGCGGGTAACCGCGTCGACGGTGATGGCCCGCATCCTCTCGGTACTCAGCACGATGCCGCCGTCGACGGCGGTGGCCCCGCCCGACAACCCCGAACCCGCCCCGCGCGGCACCACCGGCACGCGGTGCGCGCTGGCCCAGCGCAGAACGGTCTGCACCTGAGCGGTGGTGGTCGGCCGGACCACGGCGAGCGGAGTTCCGGCGGACGGGTCCATCGCCCGGTCATGGCGGTAGGAGGTCACGACGTCGGGATCGGTCACCACCAGCTTGTTGTCTGGGCTACCGCCCAGTTCGGCGATCAGGGCGGCCAGCGCTGAGCTCACGGTGTCAATCGTAGGGCTGAGTGCCGAAGCGCCTGCGCAGTCGGCGATGCCGGTGCCGGAACAGGATCGGCACGGCCAGGCCGAACAACGTTCCCAGCGGTGCAACCCGGCCCTGCCAGCGCAGCCGGTCGGTGATCTCGCAGTCGCCTCCGAGAGGACGGACCACCCGCTCGTGCTCCCAGCAGGACTGGGTCAGCATCACCGACCTCTCCAAAAACCGGTAGCCAGGTCCGATCTCGGCGATGGTGAGGTCGTCGAAGTCCACCGGCAGCAGTCCGAGGAGCAGCAGCCAGCTACGTCCCGCCCGACGGCCCAACGGCAGATCGGTGAGGGTGGCGCCGGACAGGCCGGCCGGCACCGTCATCCGCAGTAACGGCTGCAGTTCGGCGTTGACGCCGGCCATGTCGGTGGCGTGTTGCCACACCACATCGGCCGGGACGGACAGCGTTGTCGAGATCTCGAAGGAGTGCATGGCCACCTCGTTCAGGTCGATGGGACGCGGTCGAGTTCCCGCAACACCGGAATCCACGGACATGCCAGGCCGATCACCACGACCGGCAGGGCCAGCGCGAGAAACGCCACGCGCAAACCGAAGCTGTCCACCAGCGGCCCGGCGAGCATGAACCCCACCGGTCCCGCGGCGTACGCCATCGAGGTCATCACACCCACGACCCGGCCCCGGAGGTGCGCCGGGGCCAGTCTCTGCATGACTGAGTTGTAGATCGGGCCGATCGGTCCGTACATCAGTCCGATCACGGCGCCGAGGGCCAGGATCAGCGGTAGCGGTGGTAGCAGCGAAATGATCACGCTCGCAAGCCCGAAGGTCAGAACAGCGGTCACAACGGTGCCGCGCCGGCTGGCGAACCGTGACAGTACGGTCCAACTCAGCGCACCGAGGAGACCGCCGATCGATATCGCCATCAACACCCAGCCCAGCTGGGCGGGTTCGTTCCGGTCGGTGAAGTACTTGGGGAACAACACGCTCTCCATCGGCAGATAGAGCGCCGTCACCATGAGGTCGATGATGCCCAGAGTTCGCAAGATCTTGTTGTGCCACACAAACGCCAGGCCTTCGATGACACCGGACACCACACCCGAGGGGCGGGTGGCAAGGTCCGGGCGGCCGGCGCCGGGAAGTCTGAGCACGGCCATCGTCAGGATCGAGAAGCCGAACGCAGCGGTGGCCACCCACATGGTGTTGACTCCGCCGACGGTGGCGATCAGAAAGCCGCCGATCCCGGGGCCGGTGATGTAGGCGAGGTTGAACACCGCTTCGTAGACGCTGTTGGTCTTGTCCAGCGTCCAACCGGCCCGATCGGCGGCTTCCGGCAGCATGGACTGCCGCGCCGTCATCCCACTCGGGTCGAAGAACGCTCCGGCCGCGGCCAGACCGGCGAGCACTGCAGTGGTCAGTACCTCGACGCCGTAGGCGGCGACCAGCACCGGGATTGCCGTCACCGAGGCCGCAGACATCAGATCGGCAAGCATGGCCACCCGGCGTCGGCCCAGGATGTCGACGGCGGCGCCGGCCAGCAGGGTGGCAAACAGCAGGGGCAGCGTCGCCGCTGCGGCCACCACCGAGGCGTCGGTGGCGTTGCCGGTGCGCTGCAGAACCAGCCACGGGAAGGCCACCATCGAGATGCCGTTGGCCGCCGCCGACAGAAGCGCCGATGTGAGAATCAGCAACACCGGACCGCGGGAGGTGGACATCGCAGGCAGCATAGATCCGGTGACGCCCATTCCACACCGCTACGCGCACCCGCGCACGGGGGTCGAGTTCCCCTCTCCGGTTCCACCCGGGGCCGGCTGGCCCGGTGATCCGGCAAAGACCGATACGTTGGTTGCCCGAGACGCGGCGGGTGTCGCGAGTCTGGCCGCCGCCGTGACCGACCTCGGCACTCTCGATGCCGAGGTGAGTGTGTGTTGCGCCTGTCCACGGTTGGTGTCGTGGCGCGCTGAGATCGCGACGACCAAGCGACGTGCCTACGCCGAGGAACCCTACTGGGGGAGGCCGGTTACGGGTTGGGGCTCGGCGCGGCCCCGGATTCTGGTGGTGGGCCTGGCTCCGGCCGCACACGGCGGCAACCGTACCGGGCGGGTGTTCACCGGCGACCGGTCCGGGGACCAACTCTTCGCCGCGCTCCATCGATGCGGTCTGGTGACCTCCCCCGTGAGTGTGGATGCGGCAGACGGTTTGTCGACCAACGATGTTCGTATCCTGGCTGCGGTCCGGTGCGCGCCACCCGGCAATGTGCCCACCCCTGCCGAGCGGGTCGCCTGCGAACCGTGGCTGGTTGCCGAGTGGCGGCTGGTGGCCCCCTGGGTGCGCGTGGTGGTCGCCCTCGGTGGGTTCGCCTGGCAGGCTGTGCTCCGACTGCTGGGATATGACGGCGCCCGCCCGAAGTTCGGACACGGCAGCGCGGTTGTGCTGCCTCCCGGGGTGGTGTTACTGGGTAGCTACCACCCCAGTCAGCAGAACATGTTCACCGGACGGCTGACTCCGGCCATGCTCGACGACGTGTTCAGCGCTGCGATCGAGCGCTCCGGGATGGGCGGGGTGGCCGACTCACGGTAGCGCCGCCAGCGCCTCCCTCAGGAGCCGTCCGCTGGTCTCCCGGTCCGGGTCACGGCGCACCAGCATGCCCTTGACGAATGCCAGCTTGTCGCCGTCCCGGCGTGGCACGACATGCAGGTGGATGTGAAACACCGTCTGGAATGCCGACTTGCCATCGTTGATCGCCAGGTTGGTCCCCGTGGCGCCGAGTCCCAGCCGAGCGGCCAGCGCGACCCGCCTGCCCACCGCCAGCATTCCGGCCAGCGTTGCGGGAGAGGTATCGGTGATATCGACGGTATGGGCCTTGGGAATCACCAGGGTGTGCCCGGCGGTGAACGGCCGGATGTCGAGGAACCCGAGGTAGTCATCATCCTCGTAGACCGGGATCGCCGGGGCGGTCCCGGCGACGATGTCGCAGAACACACATGCCATTTCGCCACGGTAGCGGGTCGGGCGGCTACGCTGCGGCGGGTGGACGCCACCGATCTCGCCTTCGCCGGGGCCGCCGAACAGGCCCGCCTGCTGGCCTCTGGGACGATCTCCGCCCCGGGGCTGTTGGAGCTCTATCTCGACCGCATCGCGCG
Source organism: Mycobacterium sp. (assembly GCA_020438895.1). GTDB lineage: Bacteria > Actinomycetota > Actinomycetes > Mycobacteriales > Mycobacteriaceae > Mycobacterium. The sequence continues at coordinate 5,302 of JAGQTS010000204.1, read as the reverse complement.
GCTGGACCGGGAACTGCGCTCGTTCCGGATCGTCATGGCCGAAGACGCTCGCCGCGACGCCGTCGTAGCCCAGCAGCGACTCGACGCCGGCGAGCGGTTACCGCTGCTGGGCGTTCCGGTGGCCATCAAGGACGACAGCGACGTCGCCGGGGAGTTCACCTGCTACGGCAGCAGCGCCTACGATCTCGAGGCCACCGCCGACTCCGAGGTGGTCAGCCGGTTGCGGCAGGCGGGTGCGGTGATTCTCGGCAAGACCTCAGTGCCGGAAATGATGCTCTGGCCGTTTACCGAGACGGTCAGCTTCGGGGCGACGCACAATCCATGGGACGTCACCCGGACTCCCGGCGGCAGCAGCGGCGGCAGCGGCGCCGCGGTGGCGGCCGGCCTGGCTCCGCTCGCGCTCGGCTCCGACGGCGCAGGGTCGATCCGGATCCCGGCCAGCTGGTGCGGGCTCTATGGGCTCAAGCCTCAACGCGGCCGGGTGCCGATCGGGTCCGGCGAGGATCCCTGGAACGGCTTGAGCGTCAACGGCCCGTTGAGCCGGACTGTCGAAGACGCGGCGCTGTTCCTCGACGTCACCCACGACGGCCCGACACCGCCCGGCGGGTTCGTCGAGGCGGCCGCCCGGAAGCCGAACCGGTTGCGGATTGCCTTCAGCACCAAGCTTCCGCCCACCATGGCCGCGCGGCTGGGGCGGCCGCAGCAGCGTGCGCTGGACGGAATGGAGGCCCTGCTTCGCGACTTGGGCCACGAGGTGCTCTGGCACGACCCGGACTACCCGGCGTGGGCGATGTATGGACACGTGCTGCCCCGGATGTGGCGGGGGGTGTACGACGAGGTGCGCAAACTTCCCTACCCGGAGCGGCTGGAGCCGCGGACCAAGGCGATCGCCCGACTCGGTTCGATGCTCTCGGATCGGTGGATGGACAAGGTCCGCGCTGCCGAGCCGACGCTGATTGAACGGATCGGGTCCGTCTTCGACGAATTCGACGTGCTGGTCACTCCCGGCCCGGCGACGGGGCCGTCGCGTATCGGTCAGTACCAGCACCGCGGCGGGGTGACGACACTGCAGCTGGTCGCCTTCCGGGTGCCGTACTTCGCGATCTTCAATGCCACCGGCCACCCGGCGGCGTCGGTGCCCTGGTTCATCGACGGTGAGAGCCTGCCGGCGTCGGTGCAACTGGTCGGGCGGCCGTCCGACGAGGCGACCCTACTGGCTCTCAGCAGCCAGATCGAGGCTGCCCGTCCGTGGGCCGGCCTTCGCCCGCCGGTGTCGTGAGCGGCACCCCCATCGGCCCCGCCGAGTACGACCACGTGCTCGACGGGCTGAGCGGCGAGGCGCGTGCCGAGCGGGCCGAATTGATCGACTGGCTGCTCGGACAGGGCATTGGCCTCGAGGAGATCAGGAACTCGTTCGCCCCGATGCTGCTTCCGGCGCGACGCGTCCTCGGTGACGACGGCACCTACGTCTCGGCCCGGCAGATCAGCGAGCGGACCGGACTCGATCTCGAGTCGCTGATGCGTTTCCAGCGCGCCGCCGGCCTGCCCCAGGTCGACGACCCGGACAGCGAGGTGTTCATGCGGCCCGACGGGGACACCGCTGTCCACATCAGGCGCTTTCTTGAGTTGGGAATCGATCCCGCGCAGATGCTGGCAGTGGTGCGGGTGCTCGCCGACGGCTTGGCGCATGCCGCCGAAGTGATGCGTGGCGCGGCACTCGGGGCGGTGTTACGGCCGGGTATCTCTGAACTGCAGATAGCGCAGGGATCAGAAGCGGTGGTGGCGGCGGCCGCACCGCTGCTCGGTCCGATGATCGAGGATCTGTTGCTGTTGCAATTGCGGCATGCCGTCGAGACCGAGGCGGTCAACGCCCGCGAACGCGCGGCCGGCGCGCCGCTACCGGGTGCGCGGGTGGTGGCCGTAGCGTTCGCCGACCTGGTGGGGTTCACCCGACTCGGTGAAGAGGTACCGCCCGAGGAACTGGAGAAACTGGCGAATCGGTTGGGGGAGCAGGCCCGAGAGGTAGCGGTCGGACCGGTGCGGTTCATCAAGACGATCGGAGATGCGGTGATGTTCGTCTCGACCGACACCGCTGCACTGCTGGATGCGGTCCTGAGCCTCATCGACGCCGCCGAGGCCGACGAGTTGCTGCCACAACTTCGGGCGGGGGTGGCCTACGGGTCCGCTGTGAGCCGGGCCGGTGACTGGTTCGGCAGCCCGGTCAATACCGCGAGCCGGGTGACCTCCATCGCGCGGCCGGGATCGGTGCTGGTGTCGGAGGCGGCCTGGGCCAGCGTCGGTGGGGACGACGAGCGGTTCCACTGGTCAGCGGCCGGCTCGCGAAATCTGCGCGGGATCCGTGAAGCGGTGAAGTTGTTGCGGGTGCGGCGGAACGGGAACGACGGGGTGCCCGGGTCTTCCGCCTAGGCCGAACCGTCAGGCCCGCAGCATCTCCCAGTACGCGCCGCGTCGGGCCAGTAGTTCGGCGTGACTGCCCTGCTCGACGATCCGGCCACCGTCCATCACGACGATGACGTCGGCGTCGCGAATCGTCGACAACCGGTGGGCGATGATGAAACTGGTTCTCCCGCGGCGTAACTCAGCCATCGCCTGCCGAATCATCCCCTCGGTGCGGCTATCGACGGCGCTGGTCGCCTCATCGAGAATCAGCAGTGGGGTGGCGGCGAGGAACGCCCTGGCGATCGTGATAAGTTGTTTCTCGCCCGCACTGATGGCGCCACCATCGTCGCCCACCACGGTGTGATATCCGTTGGGCAGCGTACGAACGAACCCGTCGACGCGGGCGGCACAGGCGGCTGCGACGATCTCGTCCTCGCCGGCACCGGGTCGTCCGTAGGCGATGTTCTCGGCGATCGTTCCGCCCATCAGCCAGGTGTCCTGCGGCACCATACCGATTCGGGATCGTAGCGAGGTACGGCTGACGGAACGGATGTCTGTGCCGTCCAGCAGTATTCGTCCGGAGTCGACGTCGTAGAACCGCGTCAGCAGGTTCGCCAGCGTGGTCTTTCCCGCTCCGGTGGGGCCGACGATCGCCACCGTGCTGCCGGGTTCGGCGGTCAGCCACAGTTCTCGGATAACCGGCGCGCCGTCGCGGTAGCTGAACGAGACACCCTCGAACTCGACCCTGCCCGGGCCCACTGGCGCCTCAGCCGTCGAGTCGGCGGGTTCCTCTGGTTCGTCGAGCAGTTCGAACACCCGCTCCGCGCTGGCAACCCCGGACTGCACAGCGTTGTAGAAGCCGGCGATCTGGGTCAGGGGCTGGTTGAACTGGCGGACGTACTGGATGAACGCCTGAACGCCACCCAGCGTGATCTGTCCGGTGGCCACCTGGAAGCCGCCGACCACCGCGACGGCGACGTAGCCGAGATTGCCGACGAGAACCGTCACCGGCGAGACCAGCCCGGAGAAGAACTGCGCCCCGAACGCCGAGCGGTACACCTGGCCGTTGAGTTCGTCGAATCGTTGTTGCGCCGCCTCGCGATGCCCGTAGGTCTTGACCACGGTGAACCCACTGTAGGTCTCCTCGACGTGGGCGTTCAGTCGACCGGTGTTGGTCCACTGCGCGACGAACAGCGCCCGGGAGCGCCGTGCGACGGCCTTAGTCGCCCATAGCGACAGCGGGACCCCTGCGACGGTGATCAGTGTCAGCATGGGAGAGATCGTCAGCATCATCAGCAATACCGCGACCACCGTCAGCGCTGCGGTCAGCAACTGGCTGATGGTCATCGACACGGTGGTGGCGATGTTGTCCACGTCGTTGGTCACCCGGCTGAGTACCTCCCCGCGGAGTCGGGAATCGAAGTATCCGAGTGGAAGGCGGTGAACTTTGTCCTCGACCTCGCTGCGCAATGCCAGTACGGTGCGTTGCACGATGACGTTGAGGAGTCGCGCCTGACCCCAAATAAAAAGCGCGGCAAGCAAATACAGTGCCAGGGCGATTGCCAGGGTGCGTCCGACGGCGGTGAAGTCGATACCGCGGCCGGGTACCACGTTCATCCGGTTCACCATGTCGGCGAAGTTCACGTCGCCGGCGGCGCGGGCTCTCGCGACGGCCTCCCCCTTGGAGATTCCGGGCGGCATCCCGCGTCCGATCACGCCCTCGAACAGCAGGTCGGTCGCATGTCCGAGGACCCGGGGCCCGATCACCGACAGCACGATCCCGCCCACGGCCAGTGCCAGCACGGCCAGAGCCGCCCCGCGCTGCGGCGTCAATCGGGCGATCAGGCGCCGGACGGTGCCGGCGAAGTCCTTCGACCTGGCCGGCGCTGCAGCGTTGGTGATCCCGCGCGACCCGCCGCCCCCCGGTCGCACGCTCACGTTCGCCCCCCGGCCGCCGTGCCCACCGATTGGGAGTCGACGAATTCCGCGTAGGCCGGGCAACTGCGCAACAGGGATGCGTGTGTACCGGCGCCCGCCACCCGTCCGGCATCGAGGACGACCACCTGGTCGGCTGCCAACACCGTGGCGATCCGTTGGGATACCACCAGGACGGTGGCCGGGCCGGCGACCTCACGCAGAGCTGCTCGGATCCTGGCGTCGGTGTGGACGTCGAGGGCGGAAAACGCGTCATCGAAGAGGTATATCGCCGGCCGCCGAATCACCGCGCGGGCGATCGCCAGTCGTTGGCGCTGGCCGCCGGAGACGTTGGCCCCGCCCTGAGCGATCGGCATGAGTAAGCCATCGGGATGCGCCCGGACGAAGTCGTCTGCGGCGGCCACCCGCAGCGCTGCCCACATCTCCGACTCGGTCGCCTCGGCTTTGCCGTAACGCAGATTGTCGGCCACCGTGCCGGAGAACAGGTAGCCGCGCTGGGGCACCAGGCCCAACGCGGCCCACAGTTCCTCGGTGCGGTAATCGCGTACATCGACTCCGCCGACCCGGACCGACCCGGCGCTGACGTCGTAGAGCCGGCAGATCAACGCGACCAGCGTCGACTTCCCCGACCCGGTGCCGCCGACGATCACCGTCGTGGTGCCGGGTTCGGCGGTGAACGAGACATCCTGCAGGACTGGATGCTCCGCCCCGGGGTAGCAGAACCCGGCCCCGTCGAGGTGGACCAGGCCGCGGTCGTCGCGGGGTTGCCGCGGGTCGGCAGGGTTGGTGATCGAGGGTGTGGTGGCCAGCACCTCGGTGATGCGTTCGGCGCAGACCGAGGCGCGGGGAAGCATCACCAACATCAGGGTGGCCATCAGGACGGCCATCAGGATCTGCATGAAGTAGGACAGGAAGGCGATCAACGAACCGACCTGCATCTGTCCGGCGTCGATGCGCAGCCCGCCGA
>JAGQTS010000203.1 GCA_020438895.1 Mycobacterium sp. | reverse complement strand
ACGGCCAAGTTCGGCCAGCCCGAGATCAAACTCGGCGTGTTGCCCGGCATGGGCGGATCGCAACGGTTGACCAGGGCCATCGGCAAGGCCAAAGCGATGGACCTCATCCTGACCGGCCGCACCATTGACGCCGCCGAAGCCGAGCGCAGCGGCCTGGTGTCGCGGGTGGTTCCGGCCGCGACCCTGCTCGATGAGGCCGCCGCGGTCGCGACGACGATCGCACAGATGTCCCGATCGGCGGCGCGGATGGCCAAGGAGGCCGTCAACCGGGCCTTCGAGTCCACGCTCGCCGAAGGTCTGCTCTACGAGCGCAGGCTCTTCCATTCGGCCTTCGCCACCGAGGACCAGACTGAGGGGATGGCCGCCTTCATCGCCAAACGTCCGCCGACGTTCACCCACCGCTGAGCCGCCGCGGCTAGGGTCTAACGGGTGACTGACACCGCCCCGCCGAGTCCATCCGGCCACGGCACCGTGCCGGGCACCCGGTCCGGCGACGCCCCGGCGCCCAGTTCCGGGCCGGGCGCGCCCAAGCGCGACTGGTGGCAACGCCGGTACACGTTCTGCGGCACCGCCGTCGGCCTGTTGTTCCTGCTCTTGTCGATGACCCCATCGTTGCTGCCCCGTGGACCGCTGTTCCAGGGCCTGGTCAGCGGAACGGCCGGGGCAATCGGTTACGGCCTCGGCGTTTTCGCGGTCTGGCTGGTGCGTTTCATGCAGTCCCGCCAGACCAGCCCGGCACCGCCACGGTGGGCATGGCTGGTCCTTGCGGTGGCCGGCGCCATCGCCCTGATGATCGGCATTCTCTACTTCCATTCGTGGCAGAACCAGGTCCGGGATCTGATGGGCGTGCCCCGGCTGCGCTGGTTCAACTACCCGCAAGCCGCGTTCCTCTCGGTGCTTCTGCTCTTCGTCTTCGTCGAGATCGGGCAGCTGATCGGCAGACTCGTGCGGTTCGGGGTGCGCCAACTGAATCGTGTTGCACCGCCACGGGTGTCGTTCGTCGTCGTCGTGAGCCTGCTGCTGGCGCTGGGGATTGCGATCCTCAACGGCGTCGTCGTCCGCGGCGCCATGAGCATCTTGAATTCGACGTTCTCCGCCGTCAACGACGAGATGGATCCGAACAACCCGGCACCGCGGACGCCGCTCCGCTCCGGCGGACCGGGTTCTCTGGTGTCGTGGGAATCGCTGGGCCACCAGGGCCGGCTGTTCGTCGGCAACGGACCGACCGTCGCGCAACTCACCGAATTCAACGGCAGACCCGCGATCGAGCCGATCCGCGCCTATGCGGGGCTGAACTCCGCCAAGGGAATTCGCGCCACAGCCGAACTGGCCGCCGCCGAACTGGTACGCGAGGGCGGGCTGAAACGCAAGGTCATCGCGGTGGCTACCACCACCGGCACCGGCTGGATCAACGCCGCTGAAGCCGACTCACTGGAGTACATGTTCAACGGCGACACCGCGATCGTCAGCATGCAGTACTCGTTCCTGCCCAGTTGGCTGTCATTCCTGGTGGACAAGGAGAACGCCCGCCAAGCCGGTCAGGCGCTCTTCGAAGCGGTCGACGCGAAAGTGCGCGAACTCCCCGAGGCGGAGCGCCCCAAGATCGTGGTGTTCGGCGAAAGCCTCGGATCGTTCGGCGGCGAGGCGCCGTTCCTCAGTCCGAACAACATCATCGCCCGGACGAACGGAGCGCTGTTCTCCGGGCCGACGTTCCAGAACACGATGCGCGACGCCGTCACCGACGACCGTGACCCGGGCTCCCCGGAGTGGCTGCCGATCTTCGATGACGGCGCCAACGTTCGCTTCGCCGCCCGGCCCGAGAATCTCGACCGCCCGGATGCGCCCTGGGGCACGCCGCGCATCGTCTACCTGCAGCACGCATCGGATCCCATCGCGTGGTTCAACCCGGAACTGCTGTTCGCAGAACCGGACTGGTTGCGAGAGCCGCGCGGCTACGACGTCTCCCATGACATGAACTGGATTCCGGTGGTGACCTTCCTGCAGGTCGCAGCCGACATGGCCGTGGCGGTCGATGTTCCCGACGGGCATGGGCATCGCTATGTCAAGGACGTCGTCAACGCCTGGGCGGCGGTCCTGCAGCCACCGGGGTGGACCCCGGCGAAGACCGAAACGCTACGAGGCCGGGTGACCCAGGACTACCCGCAGTAGGCCGCAGCGATCAACGGCGATCAACCCCGACAACACTCCTGCGAATCGGGCTGCGCACTCGTGGCGGACTGTGTTGAATAGATTGACCCCATGCTGAGCACTCGCCGACGCCACCGCCTGCCACTGTTCACGGCCGCCGCAGCGACGGCCGCGGCCGTCGCGGGGTGTTCCTCCGACGCCCCCGACCGAGCCGCGCCCGAGGCACCTGCCGGTGCCGTCGGACAATCCGTTGCGCAGTCTGCCGACTCCCGCGTCGCTGTGTCCCCCGGCGGTGTCACCACCAAGATCAACGTCCCAGCGCAGTCCATGGAGGAGCAATACGCGCAGGCCTGCATGAATGCCAAGGATTGGATGACGGCCCGGGGCGGCGATCCGAAGAACCTGGTGGAGCCGTTCCTCAAAGAGGTGCAGTCCTCCGATCAGGTCAGTCCGGCGGCCTTCGGCAAGACCTGGCCGCAGCTGAGCGAGGCCCAACAGGCTGCGGTGATCATCGCCGTGGAGGCTGCCGCCGACGGCGGCTGTTAGGCCCGGATCATGGCGAGACGAGTGGCACTGGCCTTGGGCAGCGGCGGCGCCCGCGGGTACGCCCACATCGGTGTCATCAACGAACTGCGCAGCCGCGGCCATGAGGTCGTCGGCATTGCCGGGTCCTCGATGGGCGCCTTGGTCGGTGGACTGTGCGCAGCAGGTCATCTCGAGGAATTCACCGACTGGGCCACCACGCTGACCCAAAGGGCGGTGCTCCGGTTGCTGGACCCGTCACTGACCGCACCGGGTGTATTCCGCGCGGGCCGGATACTGGACGCGGTTCACGACATCCTCGGCGACGCAACCATCGAGAGCCTGCCCATCCCCTACACCGCTGTGACCACCGATCTGATCGCGGGGAGGTCGGTGTGGCTACAACGTGGGCCCGTCGACGAGGCCATCCGCGCCTCGATCGCCATTCCCGGGGTGATCGTCCCGCACCTGCTCGACGGCCGCCTGCTGGCTGACGGCGGCATTCTCGACCCGTTGCCCATCGCTCCGACCGCAGCGGTGCACGCCGATCTGACCGTCGCGATCAGCGTCTCCGGGGTGGAGGCAGACCTCACTGATCCCGCCGCCGACGCCAGACCCACCCGGGAGCGACTGAATCGGCTGTTGCGCAGCACCTCCGCCCTGCTCGACAGGTTCAGCGGACCCGAACTCGACAGCGACGTCGGCCGGGCCGACACCGGCGGTTCCGACGCTGCTTCCCACGCGGCCGACGACGCTGGCCCCGACCCCGCCGCGGTGGTACCCACCGATGCCGAGGACCAGACCTTGGAGGACGCCCCCGAGACGACGATCCCGAAACTGGGAAGCTTCGCGATCCTCAATCGCACCATCGACATCGCACAGGCCGCCCTCGCGCGCCATCAGATGGCGGCCTATCCGCCCGACATCCTCATCGAGGTTCCCCGAACATCCTGCCGCAGCCTGGATTTTCATCGTGCCGCCGAGATGATCGCCCTCGGGCACGAACTGGCGGTACGCGCCCTGGACCATTGGGAAGCGCAGCAGCCGTGACCGCCGTGGTCGATGTGCACGGCCTGTACAAGAACTTCGGTCGGGTCCGCGCGCTGGACGGCCTCAACCTCACCGTGCACGAAGGCGAGGTGCACGGCTTCCTGGGCCCCAATGGGGCGGGGAAATCGACGACCATCCGAGTGTTGCTGGGGCTGGTTCGGGCAACCTCAGGTACCGCCCGGCTGTTCGGCCGTGACCCGTGGCGGGACGCCGTCGACCTGCACCGCGACATCGCCTACGTACCCGGGGATGTCACGCTGTGGCCGACCCTCACCGGCGGGCAGACCATCGACCTGCTGGCCCGGATGCGCGGCGGCCTGGACGTCCGGCGCCGCGATGAGCTCATCGAGCGGTTCGGACTCGACCCGACCAAGAAGGGCAGGGCCTACTCCAAAGGCAACCGGCAGAAGGTGTCCTTGATCTCCGCGCTGTCCTCCAACGCCCGGCTGCTGGTGCTCGACGAACCCACCAGCGGGCTTGACCCGTTGATGGAGAACGTCTTTCGGCAAACGGTGCGCGAAGCCCGCGACCGCGGAGTGACGGTGCTGCTGTCCAGCCACATCCTCGCCGAGACCGAGGCGCTGTGCCGCCGGGTCACCATCATCCGGGCCGGGCGCACGGTGGAGAGCGGCGCGGTGGCCTCGATGCGGCACCTGTCGCAGACATCGATCCGGGCTGAGCTCCTGGGAGATCCGGGCGACGTGAGCACGATTCCCGGAGTGACGGACGTGGCCATCTCCGATGGCGTGCTCTACGCCCAGGCTGACGGCGACGGGCTGCCCGCGCTGGTCGCCGCCCTGGCCCGCGCCGGAGTGCGCGGACTGGTCAGCCAGCCGCCCACGCTGGAGGAGTTGTTCCTGCGGCACTACACGTTAGACCCGTGACCGCGGCATCGCGATCTCCGCTGACCGGCACCCTCGGGTTGCTTCGGCTCAACCTGCGCCGGGACCGGTTCGTGCTGCCGCTATGGGTGCTGCTGCTGTCGATCCCGCTGCCGACGGTGTACGTCGCCAGCATGTACGCGCTTTACCCCGAGGTCGCACAGCGGGCCGCATTGGTGGCGTCGGTGATGGCAAGCCCCGCGCAACGCGCGCTCTACGGCAACATCTACAACGACTCCGTGGGGGCTACCGCGTTGTGGAAGGCCGGAGCCTTCCACGCGTTGATCGGCGTCGCCGTCATCCTCACCGTCATCCGGCATTCCAGGGGGGACGAAGAATCCGGGCGCACCGAACTGCTGGACTCGTGTGTGGTGGGCCGCTACGCCGGCCTGACGGCCGCACTCACCCTCGCCTGCGGCGCTTCGCTGCTGACGGGCCTGATCGGCACAGCGGGTCTGATCGCCTCCGGCGTTCCGGCACCGGGATCGGCAGCCTTTGGCGCCGCGCTGGCCGCCTCCGGTCTGGTGTTCGCCGCACTGGCCGCCGTCGCGGCGCAGTTGACCACCTCCGCACGCGCCGCCCGCGGGATCGCCTTCGCCGTCCTGGCCGCCGCGTTCGCGTTGCGGGCGATCGGTGACGCCGGAAACGGGGTGCTGTCCTGGCTTTCTCCGCTGGGCTGGTCATTGCAGGTACGCCCATACGCCGGCGAGCGCTGGTGGGTGCTGGGCCTGCACGTCACCGTGATCGAGGTGGCCACCGCCACGGCTTTCCTGCTGCGCAGTCGCCGTGACCTCGGAGCCGGCCTGATCGCCGACCGTCCTGGCCCGGCCACCGCTGCCAGGTGGCTGTCCGGTCCGTTCGGACTGTCATGGCGGCTACAGCGGGGTTCGCTGCTCGGCTGGACGGTCGGCTTGGGCCTCTACGCCCTGCTCGCCGGCAGCATCGTGCACGGTGTCGGCGACGAGATCGGCGATAGCGAGACGATCCGGGACATCGTCGCCCGGTTTGGCGGCACCTCCGCGTTGGAGGCGGCCTTCGTCAGCATCTCGTTCATCTTCCTGGGTATCGGTGCTGCCGCTCAGGCGGTGTCGGCCACCCTGCGCTTACACGCCGAGGAGACGGCCGGTCGCGCCGAGTCCGTCCTGTCCGGCGCGGTGAGCAGAACCCGATGGGCGGCAAGCCATCTGCTGTACGCCGTCGCGGGCCCGGCGGTCACGCTGCTGGTGGCGGGCGTGATCGCCGGAGCGGCCTACGCAGTGACGGCCGGCGATCTGGGCACGTTTCCGGGTGTTCTGGCCGCCGCGGCCGTCCAACTGCCCACGGTATGGCTGTCCGCCGGTGTCGCGCTGGCACTGTTCGGCCTGCTACCCCGTTTCGCTGCCGCAGCCTGGGCCGCGTATGTCGGCTTCATCGCGCTGTATCTGCTGGGGTCTGTCTCCGGGGTCCCACAGTGGGTGCTGAACCTGAGCCCGTTCGCCCACGTGCCCCGGGTTCCGGGCGAGGATTTTCGAGTCACCCCACTGCTGTGGCTGCTGACCATCACGGCGTCGCTGGCGGCGCTCGGCTTGATAGCCTTGCGCCGCCGCGACATCCGCTGAGCCCGCCGCTGGCCGACGGGAAACAGCGCTGCCGTGTCAGCCGATGCGGATCAGCTTCTTGTTGACGAACTCGTCGATGCCGAAGCGGCCGAGTTCACGGCCGAAACCGGAACGCTTGACACCCCCGAAAGGCAACTCCACCCCGTCGGCACCGACCACGTTGACGTAGACCATTCCGGCGTCGATCTTGTCGGCCACCCGCGCGGCCTGATCGTGATCGGTGGTGAAGACGTAGGAGCCCAGCCCGAACGGGATGTCGTTGGCGATGGACACCGCCTCGTCCTCGGACCCGACCTTGAACACCATCGCCACCGGTCCGAACAATTCCTCGCGGTAGGAGGGCGAGTCGGGCGACACACCGGTGAGCACGCCGGGCGGGAAGTAGGCGCCCTGGCGCTCACCGGCGGAGACCAGGTTCGCCCCGTCTGCGACCGCCCGATCCACCTGCTCACCGAGTCGCTTCGCAGCAGCCTCCGATGAAAGTGGCGCGAGACCGTCGGCGTTTTCGAACGCCTTGGCGGTGAACTTCTCCACGAAGTCGTCGTAGAGATCCTCCAGAACGATGAAACGCTTGGCGGCATTGCACGCCTGGCCGGCGTTTTCGAAGCGGCCCGCCACCGCAGCGTCGACGGTGGCATCGAGGTCGTCAGTGCTCAGCACGATGAACGGATCCGAGCCGCCGAGCTCGAGGACAACCTTCTTGAGGTGGCGCCCGGCGATCTCGGCAACCGCCGCACCGGCGCGCTCCGAACCGGTCAACGACACCCCTTGGATGCGCGGGTCGGCGATCACGTCGGCGATCTGCTCGTTGGTGGCATAGATGTTGACGTAGGCGCCCTTCGGGAAGCCGGCGTCATCGAACATCTGCTGAATGGCCGCGGCGGACTCCGGGCACTGCGGTGCGTGCTTGAGCACGATGGTGTTGCCCAGCGTCAGGTTCGGGCCGGCGAAGCGAGCCACCTGATAGTAGGGATAGTTCCACGGCATGATGCCGAGCAGCGGCCCCACCGGTCCACGCCGGATGACCGCGCTACCTTCTCCCGCAAGCAATTCGATGGGCTCGTCAGCCAGGAATTTCTCGGCGTTGTCGGCGTAGTACTCGTAGATCGCCGCACTGAAGTCGACCTCACCGAGTGCCTGATCGAGGGACTTGCCCATCTCCCGGTTGATGATCTCGGCAAGCTGTTCCCGGCGTTCGGTGTGCAACTGGGCGACCCTTTTCACCAGTGCGGCCCGCTCGGCGAGGGTCGAGTTGGCCGACCAGTTCTTGAAGGCCGCGTCGGCCGCCGCGACCGCCTGCTGCACCTCGGCGTCGGTGGCGGTCGGATACTCGCGCACGGTCTTTCCGGTCTTCGGGTCGGTTACCGCGTAGAGAGTCAATGTCTGTCCTCTGTCTGGTTGGTGGGAGGGTTGTATCGGATGTCTGGGATGGTATTCGGCAGCGCACTCACCTGGCCAGGTAATCAGCAAGCGACTCCAGCGCCCGCTTGGCATAGCCGCCCCACACCCACGCCAGCACCCGCAGGCCGGGCGCGGTGATCGCGGACCTCCGGTGCAGGGTCCATCGCCAGGTCACCTCGGTCCCGGTTTCCCGAGGGGCGAAGATCCACTCCCCCTCCACCTGACCGATCAGCGGCGCCATCGGACCGGTCAGATCGGTGATCGTGTAGGCGAAGGAGCGCGGCCGGTCGAGACCGGTCAGAGTCTCGCGCATGGTTCCGCCACCGGCCAGGGCGATGGTTCGGGTTTGCCCGAGGCTGCCCCATTCCCCGATCTGGTCGCGAACCTCGACGATCGGCGGGATCGGCCCGTACCACCGAGGGAACAGCGTGGGCAGCGGCATCGGCAGGGTCCGGGAGAACGCTCGTTCGGGCGGGACTTCGATCAGCCGGGACTGTTGGAGCGTGATGGTGTTCGGCATGCTCAGGACTTCCTTCTCAGCATCGGGGCCGCACGCCCAGTCAGCGGCGGCAGGTCGAAAAACCCCTTGATCCCCGGTTCCGCCGCACAGACCGCGGGGATGGAGTTGACACAATGCGCGGCTGTCGCGGCGATCCCGGGATTGCCGGCCAACCCCTCTGCCACGCTCTCGGGCTGCCAGCCCTTGACCGTGACGAAGGTGTTCGGGTTACCCCGGACCTCCATCTCGTAGCGCTCCCCGGCCGGGCCGAAGGTCCAGGCGGGTTTGAGATGCTCCTCGCCCATCAACCAATTCACCGCGACCCGTACCACCACCATGTCGGTGACCACGGCATCCCAGCAGAATCGACGCCCGGCCACCTGTCCCGCGGCGATCACACCGATCGGCGAGTCGATCGGCGACGTCGCCAGGGCCACCTGCTGGCTGGTCCGGATCATCGGCTCGGCGGCGAAGCCCAGACGATCCACGACCAGCCGGACGGACTGGAAGAAGCCCCCGTTGAGCAGTTTCTGCATCGGTCCTCGCAGCGCGCTCTCGGGCGGCCCGCCGAAGCCCATGACGTGCCGCAGGACATCGGGTGCGCCGTAGGTGCGCAGGTCGGAGAACTCCTCGGCGCGCACCTGGGTGATCCCGGTGGACATCACCGACAGCAGCAGCGGGAACAGTTCGGTCGCGCCGCCGGGACCGATGCCGGTGCCGTGCAGCGTTGTCCCACCTTCCTCGGCGGCCGCCCGCAGCGGGGCCGCCTCAGCCTCGCTCGGGTAGTACCAGCCGACCGGGCTGACGACGTTCTTGCCCGAGCGCAGCAGCGCGGCGACCTCGTCGGCGTCGGGCAACAGGGGTGCGTAGACGACCGCGTCGGCGTCCATCGCCAGGATGTCGGCGACGCTGTCGGTCGTTCGAACTCCGAGCGGCGCCGTACCCACGATGTCACCGACATCGAGGTCGGCCTTCCGCGGGGAGTGCACCCAGCAGCCGACCAGGTCGAGTTCGGGGTGCTCCAGCACCGCCTTGACCGCGGCCACCCCCACCGAACCGGTCGCCCACTGCACAACCCGCAGAGTCATCGGCGTCCACCTTCGGTGTAGACCACGGACACTAGACCACCGTGCGCTGTCCTACAGGGTGACCACCGCGTAGGCGCCTTCGGCATAGCGGGCCCGGATGGTCTTCTTGTCGTACTTGCCGACGCTGGTACGCGGGATCTGCTCGACGAATGTCCACCGCTCCGGCAACCACCACCGAACCACCCTGTCGGAAAGGTACTCCCGGAGTTCCTCAGCACCGACGTCGGCGCCGTCCTGCAGTACCACCGCGGCCAAGGGTCGCTCCTGCCAGCGCTCGTCGGGGACCCCGACCACCGCCGCCTCCCGAACCTGCGGATGCCCGATCAACTGGTTTTCCAACTCCACCGACGAAATCCATTCGCCACCCGACTTG
>JAGQTS010000202.1 GCA_020438895.1 Mycobacterium sp. | reverse complement strand
ACCGGGGGCAACGTCAGCTTCTACAACCAGACCGGCGCGACGCCGATCCTGCCCACCCCGGTGGTAGGTGTTCTCGGCGTTCTCGACGATGTCCGCCGCCGGCTGCCGACCGGACTCGGTGCCGAACCCGGTGAGACGCTCTACCTTCTCGGTGACACCCGCGACGAATTCGACGGGTCCATCTGGGCCCAGGTCACCGCCGACCACCTGGGCGGGCTACCTCCCGCCGTGGACCTGGCCCGGGAGAGGTTGCTTGCCGAAGTCATGGTGTCGGCATCCCGCGACGGATTGGTCTCGGCCGCCCACGACCTCAGCGAGGGCGGCTTGATCCAGGCTGTCGTCGAAGCGGCCCTGGCGGGCGAAACGGGCTGCCGGCTGGTCCTGCCCGCTGATTGCGACACCGTCGCCGCCGCGTTTGTCCTGTTGTTCTCGGAGTCGTCCGGACGTGCCCTGGTGGCGGTCCCGCGTACCGAGGAGAGCCGCTTCCGGGCGATGTGCGCGGCGCGGGGTTTGCCGGCCACCCGGATCGGGGTCTCGGATCGCGATTCTGACTCCATCGAGGTGCAGGGACTCTTCGCCGTGACGCTGGAGGATTTGCGCAGCACCTCAGAAGGGGTGTTGCCCAGGCTGTTCGGATGAGCCGGACGGCGTTACGGGCACGGTTGAAAGATCGGTTGCCGGCGTGGGTCCGGCTGGACTTCACCGGCATCGCCGTGGCTGCCCTGTTCTTCTGCCTGTCGCTGACCCCGTCGCTGCTGCCGCGGGACTGGCTCAATGCGGGTGTGATCGGGGGAATCAACGCGGCCATCGGCTATGGCATCGGGGTGCTGGCCGGTGCGGTGATCCGCCGACTGGTGCTCCGCGGCCGGGCCTGGTGGCCGCTGTCGTCCCGGAACCGCTACCTGCTTGAAGGGATCGTCGTCGCGGCGTCGATCGGAGCGAGTGTGCTGATGGTCGTGCCCGCGGCCGCCTGGCAGCGCGAAGTGTCGCATCTGATGGGTATCGAGGGCCCGGCCACAACGATGTATCTCCGAACGCTGGCGGTGGCGCTGCTGATGGGAGCCGGGATCATCGCGGCGGCCCGGCTCCTGATCGGCACGGTTCGGGCGCTCGCGAGGTTGATGATCCGACGGTGGAGAATCGACGACGAAGTCGCGATGTTCATCGGCACCGCCACCGTGGTCGTCTTGGTGCTCACCTTGGTCAACGGTGTGCTGTTGCGGGGCTTCCTGGCCGGGGCCAGCGCGGTGTTCCAACCGCAGAACAACAGCACCCGACCTGGTGTCGAGCAGCCTGGGCAACCCGAAAGATCCGGCAGCCCAGAATCTTTCGTGCCGTGGGACACCCTCGGCTTCCAGGGCCGCAACTTCGTGGGCACCGGACCGTCGGCCTCGGACATCACCGGGCTGACAGGCCGCCCGGCCAAGGATCCCATCCGCGTCTACGCCGGACTGCAATCGGCGGAGAGCACCACCGAACGGGTGGCGCTGCTGCTGTCCGAACTCCAGCGCACCCGGGCCTTCGACCGCAGGTTGCTGGTGATCATCCCGACCACCGGAACGGGGTGGGTCGATCCGGTCGCGGCCCGCTCCATCGAGGCGATGTATGACGGCGACACCGCATTGGTGGCCATGCAGTACTCCTATTTGCCCAGCTGGATCTCCTTCCTCGCCGACCGGCAGAAGTCGGTGCAGGCCGGCCGGGCGATGGTCGAGGCCATTCATCAACGCTGGTCGCAATGGCCTGCCGAACGACGGCCCAAACTCGCGCTGTACGGCGAGAGCCTCGGCTCGATGGGCGGGCAGGGTGCGTTCGGCTATCTGCACGACATCATCGGCATGGACTTCTCGGCCGTGCTGTGGGTGGGGCCTCCCAACGAGAGCACGTTGTGGCGGGCGCTGACCGAGCGCCGGGACCCGGGAACCCCTGAGGTTCAGCCCCGCTACGACAACGGGCGCACGGTGCGGTTCACCCAGTCCTCCAGCGCCGCCGAGGTCGCGGCTGTGGCTGCGCCGCCGTGGCAGGGAACGCGGGTTCTGTTCATGCAGCACGCGTCCGATCCGGTGGTGTGGTGGTCACCCGATCTGCTGGTGCGTCGACCCGATTGGCTCGCCGAGCCCCCCGGTCTGGACCGCAGCCGGTCGATGCGCTGGTACCCGATCGTCACTTTCTGGCAGGTGAGCGCCGATATGGCCGGAAACATCACCAGCTCAGCCCGGGTACCTGCTGGTCACGGTCACAGTTACGGCGATCGCCAGCTGGACGGATGGGTGGCGGTGGCCGCGCCGGAGGGCTGGACGCCGGCCGACACCGAACGGGTCCGCAGGTGGCTGGAGACGGCGATGACAGCCGACAGTCCGGAGTTCGGGTGAGGACCCGCGCCCGTGGCCGGATTCGCGCGCTGACCCTGGCGGCCGCATTGGTCGGATGGGCCTTCACCGCGGGTCTGGATCAGCCCTGGCGGCGCCACCCGGCGCTGCATGCCGCGCTGGTAACCGGATTGGCGGTGCTGGCGCGGGCCCGGTTCGGTCTGCGCACGCCGGCAGCAACGGCGGGGCTGCGGCTCGGCGCTGCCGTCGGCGCGGCCGCCGCGGCCGGGATAGCGTCGAGCACCGCGCTGCCGCGGGTCCGCACCGGCATGGCGGGACGTGACCTGCCGGCCCGCCGAGGCCACTGGCTGGGTGTCGAAATTCCCCTCGGCACGGTGTGGTCGGAAGAGGTGGCCTTCCGCGGGGCGCTGTCGACGGTGGCGGCCGCCGCGTTCGGCCCGACCGGTGGCAGGGCACTGCAGTCGGTCACCTTCGGCCTCAGTCATCTCCCCGACGCCCGCGACACCGGAGAGCCGATCGTGGGCACCGTCCTGGTCACCAGCGTGGCCGGCTGGATGTTCGCGCTGCTGGCTGAACGCTCCGGCAGTTTGCTGGCCCCGATGATGGCCCACCTGGCGATCAACGAGTCCGGTGCGGTGGCCGCGCTGGCGGTGCAGCGCTACTCGCGGACCCGGCGATGAGCCGCCGCGGCGATCCCGCGGCCGTACGTGCGGCGGTCGCAGCCCTCGGCCCGTGGCTGCGGGAGGCGGACCCGTCACAGCCCGACCGCGGCGCCCTGGCCGGCGCTGTCCGGTCGACGGCCCGGATGCTGGCCGCACTCGCGCCGGGGGCCAGCGTCGAGGTTCGGATTCCGCCGTTCGTCGCCGTCCAATGCATCGCGGGGCCGCGCCACAGTCGTGGTACGCCCCCCAACGTCGTCGAGACCGATCCGCGGACCTGGTTGTTGGTGGCCACCGGTCTGGTGAGTTTCGACGACGCGGTGAACCGCGGCCGGGTAGACCTCTCCGGGCCGCGCGCCGGCGACGTCATCCGATGGTTTCCGCTGGTCAGCCTGGATGACCCGAAAACCGGCTGAGTGGGCAGGATTGTGGATTCCCGTTTGGAGTGGTTCTGCCCGTAGACTGGCCCCGTCGCCGACCGGGGAGCAGCCCACATCGTGACAGATCAGACAGACCGTCCTGAGAGCCCGCCCCGGGAAGAATGCGGCGTCTTCGGCGTCTGGGCTCCCGGCGATGACGTGGCCAAGCTCACCTACTACGGCCTCTACGCGCTGCAACATCGCGGTCAGGAAGCGGCCGGTATCGCCGTTGCCGATGGTTCCCAGGTGCTGGTGTTCAAGGACCTCGGTCTGGTCTCCCAGGTTTTCGACGAACAAACGCTGGCAGCCATGCCGGGACACGTCGCCGTCGGTCACTGTCGTTACTCCACCACCGGGTCGACGACCTGGGAGAATGCTCAACCGGTCTTCCGTAACACCGCAGCGGGAACCGGGGTTGCTCTGGGCCACAACGGGAATCTGGTCAACACCACGGAGTTGGCCGATCGGGCGCGCAAGAACGGTCTGATCAATCACAACGCGCCCGGCGCCGCGACCACCGACTCCGACATCCTGGGCGCACTGCTCGCCGGTGGCGCCGCCGATTCCAGTATCGAACAGGCCGCTCTGGAACTGCTGCCGACTGTGCAAGGGGCGTTCTGTCTGGTCTTCATGGACGAGACAACGTTGTATGCCGCTCGCGACCCGTTCGGTGTGCGTCCGTTGTCGCTGGGACGGCTGGACCGCGGTTGGGTGGTGGCCTCGGAGACCGCCGCGCTGGACATCGTCGGGGCGTCGTTCGTTCGTGATATCGAGCCCGGGGAACTGCTGGCCATCGATTCCGACGGTGTCCGCTCCAGCCGATTCGCTCCGCCCACACCCAAGGGATGCGTTTTCGAGTACGTCTACCTGGCCCGTCCGGACAGCGTGATCGGCGGGCGGTCGGTGCACGCCGCCAGGGTGGACATCGGCCGGCGCCTGGCCCGGGAGATGCCGGTGGACGCCGACCTGGTGATCGGCGTCCCGGAATCGGGTACGCCCGCCGCGGTCGGATACGCCCAGGAGTCGGGTATCCCCTTCGGCCAGGGCCTGATGAAGAACGCCTACGTCGGGCGCACGTTCATTCAGCCGTCGCAGACGATCCGGCAACTCGGCATCCGACTCAAGCTGAACCCGCTCAGAGAGGTGATCCGCGGAAAGCGCCTGATCGTCGTCGACGACTCCATCGTCCGCGGCAACACCCAACGCGCGTTGATCCGGATGCTGCGAGAGGCCGGCGCGGTAGAAGTGCATGTGCGGATCGCCTCGCCACCGGTGAAGTGGCCGTGCTTCTACGGAATCGACTTCGCCACCCCGGCTGAACTCATCGCCAACGCGCCGGGAACTCAGACCGAGGACGGCGAGATGCTGGAATCGGTACGACAGGCCATCGGGGCGGACACCCTCGGCTACATCACCCAGCAGGGCATGATCGCGGCAACCGAGCAGCCTGCCAGCAGGTTGTGTTGCGCATGTTTCGACGGCAATTACCCGATCGCCCTGCCGAACGCGACCGCGCTCGGCAAGAACGTGGTGGAGAACATGCTGGCCGCGGTCCAGGCCGGCAGCGACAACGTGTCGGCGCTGAGCCGCCCCTAGCCCACCGCGGAGGTCACCTTCTTGACCCGCCGGTCCAATATGACCGCCTCCCATGGCCGTCCGGCATACCAGTACAGCCGGCCAACCAGCCCGCGCGGATAGAAGATCGCCCGCTGCTCGTAGCGACTGCCACTGCCCTCCGGGGTGATTCGCATCTCCAGCCAGCGATCACCGGGCCCGCGCCGTTCGGCGCGCAGCTTCAGCGTCCGGCCCGGATCGCGCTCTTCGATCCGCCAATGCTGCGGGATGCTGCTTTCGACCGCCTTCCAGAGTTGTTCGGGGCTGACCGAGGTGTGCCGCGATCGGGTGTCGGTGTACACCACTTCCCCGGCCCATTCCGGGTCGCTGGGCAAATGCGCGGCGGTGCCGGTATTCCAGGTGGTCTCCACTTCGCCGCGTGAGATACGCGCCAGTGCCAGCGACACCGCCCGGCGGTAGGGCGTCAGCCCCCCTTCGGGCGGCGGGATGATCGTGTCGACGTCGTGGTTGTTCATCACCGCGTCGCAGTGCAGCGACTCGACCAGCGGTCGTGCCAAGCCGGAGGGTATCGGCGTCACCAGACCGACCCACAGGGCTGCGATCCGCGGGGTGAGTACGGGAAGCACCAGAATCCGGCGGGGGCGCAGGCCCGCGACCCCGGCATAGATCTGCATCATGTCGCCGTATTCCAGGACGTCCGGTCCGCCGATGTCCCAGGTGCGCGATTCGGGTACCGGGCAGGTCGCCGCCGCAACCAAATAGTGCAAGACGTCGCGGATGGCGATCGGCTGAATCTTGTTGTGAACCCACTTCGGGGTGGTCATCACCGGTAGCCGGTCGGTGAGGTGCCGGATCATCTCGAACGATGCCGAACCCGACCCGACCACCACGCCGGCCTGCAGTACCACCGTCTCGATCCCCGAGGCGATCAGGATCTCACCGACGGTGGTACGTGAGCCCAGGTGAGTGGACAGTTCGGTGCCCTCCGGATGCAGGCCGCTGAGGTAGACGATCCGACGGACCCCGGCGCGGCGCGCCGCGGCCACTACGTTCTGTGCGGCCCGGCGTTCCTCTGCGGCGAAATCCTTCTCGAACCCCATCGAGTGCACCAGGTAGTAGACGACGTCGACATCGTCGAAAGCGGAGTGCAGCGAGGCGGCGACACTGAGGTCGCCCCGGACCACCTCAATCCGATCCCGCCACGGCACGGAAGACAGTTTGTCCGGATTGCGGGCCAGCGCGCGAACGGTGAAACCGCCCTCCAACAGACGTGGAACCAGTCGGCCGCCGATGTATCCGGTGGCCCCGGTCACCAGACAGCGAAGCCGTTCAGCAGCCACGTCTACCTCCATTCGTCGTCACCATTGAACCCACACCGGGATCATCGAGACAGCACGTCCGGCAGGAAGTCACCGGCCCGTCAGGAAACCGGGCAGGCGGCCGGCGTGGGAACTTCGATCGACAACGGCGTATCCACCGGGTTGATGTAGACGACCTCCATCACCAAAGGGGTCGCGCCCTCGTTGCGGCCATTGTGGATGAACCCTGGCCCGACACCCTCCTTGACGGGGGCGCCCGCGGCGTAGACCGCGTCGACCGCGCAACCGCCCTCCCCGCCGCCGGCGTCGTAATGGGTCATCACGCCCTCGCTGATATAGCCGAACACGTCGCCGGGGTGATAGTGCCAGCCGGTGCCCGCGCCCGGCGCGACGGTGATCCGTGTGACGATGTATTCCATCCCGTCGACGGTGTTCGACGACAGGGTCTCTACCTCGACGCCCGGGGGCGCGGCGGCCGCCGGCGCGGCCACGGCAGCCGCGGTCAACACCGAACTCGCCAGCGCAAGCAGAACCTTCATGGCCCTCAGCGTGACACAGGTGCGGGGCCACCGCGGCGCACTGCGCGTCACCCACACCTGCTGATCAACCGTTCCAGGGTGGACGGGCGAATGACGCGCAAGTACCGCTGAGGTATCAGAATGGCAGGTATGACGTTCAGCGGATGGCCGATCGAGGCGGTGGAGTTCTACGAGGGGCTGCAGGCCGACAACTCCAAGCCCTACTGGCAGGACCACAAGGCCGTCTACGAACAGTGTGTCCGGGCCCCGATGGAACAGTTGCTCGCCGAACTGGCCGAGGAATTCGGGACCGGGAAATTGTTCCGGCCCTATCGCGACGTCCGCTTCAGTGCGAACAAGGAGCCCTACAAGACGAACTGCGCGGCCACCCTGGGGCAGGGCGTCGGGCAGGCCTATCTGTCCTTCTCAGCTGACGGATTGTCTGTCGGTGGCGGCCTGTACATGCCCGACCCCGCGACACTGCAGCGCTATCGCACCGCCGTGGACCGGGAAAAGTCCGGGACCGAGCTTGCCGCCATCATCGGTGAGCTGCACGAGGCCGGCTACCAGACCATGGCACATGAGGTTCTCAAGACCGCTCCCAGGGGATTTCCCAAGGACCATCCCCGCATCGAGCTGCTCAGGCACAAGGGCATCGCGGTGATGAAGCAGTGGCCGCCGGCCGCCTGGCTGGGCACCGCCGCGGCCAAGGATCGAATCGTCGGCGCACTGCGTGCCGGCCGGCCGCTGAACGCCTGGCTGGATCGGTACGTCGGCTGACGTGGCCGGACCGAGGGATCTGGTAGTCGTCGGTGCCGGCATCGTCGGGCTAGCGGTCGCCCGGGAGTGGATCATGCGCCGTCCCGACGATTCAGTGGTGGTGCTCGAGCAAGAGCCCGGTCCGGCGCGCCACCAGAGCGGTCACAACTCGGGGGTGATCCACGGCGGCATCTATTATCCGCCGGGCTCGCTGAAGGCCCGGTTGTGCGTCGACGGCGCAAGACTGATGTACGAGTACTGCGAGAGACACGGCATCCCGCACGAGCGGTGCGGAAAGCTGATCGTCGCGGTGGACCCCGCCGAGCTGCCTCGGCTCGACGCCCTGGCGGCCCGCGGTGCCGCCAACGCGGTTCCGGGCCTGCGGCGGATCGCCGCGTCGGAGATCGCGGAGATCGAACCCAATGCGGTCGGGCTGGCGGCCCTGCACGCCCCCAACACCGGAATCGTCGATTACGGTGCCGTTGCCCGCCGACTTGTCGAGGACCTGTCGACCGCCGGGGTGGAGGTTCGATTCTCCAGCGCCGTCACGGCCGTCGACGACACCAACCCCGCCGTTGTCCACACCGCGGCGGGACCCGTCCGCGCCCGCCGCGTCATCACCTGCGCAGGCCTGTGGGCCGATCGGCTCGCCAGGCGCTCCGGTGCGCCCCGGGACCCGCAGATCGTCCCGTTCCGCGGGGCCTACCTGGGCCTGCGCGCTGCCCCGCAACCGCGGGTACGCGGGATGATCTACCCGGTGCCCAACCCGGATCTCCCCTTCCTCGGTGTGCACATCACCCGGCACATCGGCGGCGAGGTGACGCTGGGTCCGACGGCGATGATGGTGGCAGCCCGCGATGCATACTCGCTGCGGCGATTCAGTGCCCGGGACAGTTGGGAATCGCTGACCTGGCCGGGCACCTGGCGGGTGATGCGGCGCTACTGGGGGGTCGGAATCGACGAACTGCGGATGGCTGCGAGCCGCCGGGCGTTTGTCGCAGCCGCCGCGCGGTACCTGCCCGGCCTGACCGTCGCCGAGCTTGACGGCAGCTCGCACGCGGGCGTGCGGGCGCAGGCGGTCGCCCGGGACGGCTCGCTGGTCGATGATTTCGTCATCGGCGGGTCCGGGCAGGTCTGCTATCTGCGCAACGCGCCCTCCCCGGCCGCGACGTCGTCGTTCGCCCTGGCGCGGGAATTGGTCGACCGAGTGATCGGGTCCACGGCAGCGGGGTAGCCTTGACGCCGATGTCCGGCCAGTCCACCCCCCCGAGAAGTGCTCCCAGTTATCCGACTACCAGCGGTATCTCCTACGCGGCCGCCGGTGTCGACATCGAGGCCGGGGACCGGGCGGTGGAACTGTTCAAGCCCCTGGCCAGGAGGGCCGGCCGACCCGAGGTGCGCGGCGGTCTTGGTGGGTTTGCCGGATTATTCGCCCTCCGCGGCGGCTATCGCGAGCCGATCCTGGCCTCATCCACCGACGGTGTGGGCACCAAACTCGCTGTGGCGCAGGCTATGGACAAGCACGACACGGTGGGTCTCGACCTGGTTGCCATGGTCGTCGACGACCTGGTGGTCTGTGGAGCCGAACCGCTGTTCCTGCAGGACTACATCGCTGTCGGCCGCATCGTTCCCGAACGTGTCAGCGCCATCGTCGGCGGTATCGCCGACGGTTGTGTGATCGCCGGATGCGCACTGCTCGGCGGTGAGACGGCCGAGCACCCAGGTCTCATGGAGCCCGACCACTATGACGTGTCTGCCACGGGGGTGGGCGTGGTGGAGGCCGACGATCTGCTCGGCCCGGACCGGGTCCGCCCGGGGGATGTCGTCATCGCGATGGGATCTTCGGGGTTGCACTCCAACGGGTACTCGTTGGCCCGCAAGGTGCTGCTGGAGATCGACCGGATGAGCCTGGCCGGGCACGTCGAGGAATTCGGTCGTACCCTCGGCGAGGAGTTACTGGAGCCCACCCGCATCTATGCGAAGGACTGCCTGGCGCTCGCGGCGGAAACGCAGGTTCGCACGTTCTGCCACGTCACCGGCGGCGGGCTGGCCGGGAACCTCGAGCGAGTCATTCCGCACGGACTCGTTGCCGAAGCCGATCGCGGCAGTTGGACGCCGGCACCGGTCTTCGCCATGATCGCCCAGCGGGGCCGGATCGACCGCGCCGAGATGGAGAAGACTTTCAACATGGGGGTCGGGATGATCGCCGTCGTCGCGCCGGCGGACACCGACAGAGCATTGGCGATTCTGACCGCCCGTCATCTCGACTGCTGGACGCTGGGAACCGTCACGAAGGGTAAGGACGGACCGCGAGCCAAACTGGTGGGCCAGCACCCGCGTTTTTGATGGCGGGCGCCGGTCAACGACTCAGCGACGCCAGTCGTCGTCGTCTTCCCACGACTCGTTCTGATCGGGGTCGCTCGCGCTGGACCCGGCCAGTTCCTGTTGAAGTCGACTGAAGTCAGTTTGCGGAGAGCTGTATTTCAGCTCTCGGGCAACCTTGGTCTGCTTTGCCTTAGCCCGGCCGCGGCCCATGGGGGAACCCCCTCGCGCAATAACGGAGCGGCCCAAGGACGGACGGCTCCGGATCAATGTGGTGTTTGTCCTGCCCCCTACTTTACCGTGCCGGGTCCTGATCCGTGCTGAGGCCCGTTCGCCGTGCGGTGAACGTCAGCGGCCGTGTCGTAGTCGGTCGACCGCCACCCGCCCCGCTCCGGCGACGTCGGCGGGGGGCAGCGAGTCGGCGTCGATCTCAGCAGCGACCGAATGCTCCCCCCCGGTCACCAGTGGCGTTCCAGCCGGGACACCCCTCTTGATCAGCGCCAATGCGATCGGCCCCAGGTCGGCGTGGTCGACCACCGTCCCCACGCGGCCAACCTGCCGACCCTCGGCAACGACCGGATCGCCGGTCGCGGGCCGTTCGCCGGATCCGTCAAGATGCAGCATGACCAGCATGCGGGGTGGCTTGCCCAGGTTGTGCACCCGGGCGACGGTTTCCTGGCCCCGGTAACAGCCCTTGTCCAGGTGGACGGCGCGGCCGATCCAGCCCACTTCATGCGGGATGGTGCGCTCGTCGGTGTCGATCCCCAGCCGAGGACGGTGCGCGGCCACTCGGTGTGCCTCGTAGGCCCAAACTCCCGCCGGGCGTACCCCCGCGTCGATGAACCTGGCCATCCAGCGGTCCTTCAGGTCGGCAGGGACCAGTACGTCGAGTTCGATCTGGCCGTCGGTGGCGGGCATCCGGCGGATGAACCCGCCGTCGGACCCGGCCACCGCCGTCGACGCGGCCGGAAGGGCATCCAGGTTGAGGGCAGCGCGAACAGGTGCCCGATCGAGGTCCGGGCCGAGTAGTGAGAGCACCGCCAGGTCAGCGGGGGCGGGCCGGACGTCCGACCAGAAGACCATCCTTTCCAGATACGAGAGCAACGGCCGGCCGCGCCAGGGTTCGGTGTCGAGATAGGTGGCCTCGCCGCATTCGGTCTGCTGCCAGTGGTCCTCGACCCGGCCCTGCCCGTCCAGGCTGAGGTTCTCGGTGCAGGCACCGTCAGCCAGGTCGGCGACATGTTGGGTGGAGATCGAGTGCAGCCAGCGGCGGCGGTCGGCACCGATGAGCGCGATGACGGCACGGTGCGAACGATCCACCACCACGGCACCGCGTTGAGCGGTGTGCTGTTCCCCGAACGGATCGCCGTAGTGCCAGACCGCCCCGGCGTCCGGCGAAGCATCGGGGCACTGTACAGCTGTCACGCCTCAACTGTACGAGGCCGGCCAGTACGCTCTGAGGCCATGGCCGAGCAACACCAGGTTGTGGTCAGCCTCGATGGTGAAATGGTTGACCCCACTCGACCGCTGCTGTTCGCCGACGACCTGGCGGCGGTGCGCGGAGATGGGGCCTTCGAAACCCTGCTGGTTCGGGACGGCCGCGCTCGACTGCTCGATGCGCACCTGCGTCGCCTCACCCACTCGGCGGCCATGCTGGAACTGCCACCGCCGGACCTCGACGCCTGGCGGCGGGCCGTGGAGATCGCGGTGCGCGCCTGGTCCGCCCGGACCCCGGCCGAAGGCGCGCTTCGGCTGGTGTATACCCGGGGCCGCGAGAGCGGTTCCGCGCCAACGGGTTACCTCATGATCTCGGAGCTGGCCGGGCGGGTCGCCGAAGCGCGTCGCGACGGTGTGTCGGCGATCCTGCTGGATCGGGGGTTGGCAGCCACCGGGACCGACGCGATGCCCTGGCTACTCGCCGGCGCCAAGACGCTGTCCTACGCGGTCAATATGGCGGCACTGCGGCATGCCGCCGCCAGGGGTGCCGACGAGGTTATCTTCGTCAGCACCGACGGGGTGATTCTGGAGGGCCCCCGCTCGACGGTCGTGATTGCCGCTGACGGCCCGGACGGCAGGCCATGCCTGCTTACGCCCCCGCCGTGGTACCCGATCCTGCGGGGGACCACCCAACAGGCCCTGTTCGAGATCGCCCGAACCCGGGGCATCGACTGCGATTACCACGCGTTGCGGCCCGCGGACCTGGTTGCCGCCCAGGGGGTGTGGCTGGTGTCCAGTGTCACCCTGGCCGCGCGGGTGCGCACCCTCGACGGTCGGCCGTTGCCGGCAGGGCCGCTGGCCGCCGAGATGACCGCACTGGTCGAGGCTGCTGTGACTGGTGATCGCTGACGGTGAAAAACCGTTGGCGCGCTGTGGGTTCGGCGAGTACGGTCGGGCGTACACAGGAAAGGAGGTGGTCCGGAACTTTGATGAGTATTTCTTGGACATGTGAGGTGGCTGCCCGCTAGCAGCACTAGGTGTCGGGAATCACCCGCGCACTAGGCGCGCTGGCGAATTCCAGGCAGCTACCCGGCCCCCGAGCCCCCGGTTCGTCCAGCTGTGGATTCCCGGCTCGGGGGCCGCCTTCTTTCTGGTCGAGGTCAGGGCGCCCCGGGTCCGGGGGCCAGCGACGAGCAGGCCTGCATGGCTTTGTCCCAGGTGGCTTGGTCGACCCCGTCGGGCGGTCCCAGCACGGCGGCCGGCCCGCCGGCGTCGGTGACGCCCTGACCGCGGAGACACTCGGCCAGCCCGCCGTGTTCGGCAGGGGCCGCCGGGGGCAGTTGCGGCGCTGAGGATGCTGAGGATTCGGTCGGCGCCGGGTTCTCGGATCCGGGGTTCGACGAGCAACCGGCGAGCAGTGACCAGCTCGCGACCCCGGTGGCGAGGGTGACAAGGGCGGCACGCCACATCATCCGATGAACCTCGACAGCCGGGCCGACAGGTGTGGCACGAGGCCGCCGTCGGCGTCCACTCGCTCCTCGACATAGCCCAGATCACCGTTCTCGACGATCCCGTAGAGCCGCTTCGCGCCGCCGACCAGAACGCCGGACTTGCTGCGTGCCAAGGCGTCCGTCACCAACTCCCAGGATGATTGGGTCCTCGGGTGACCGTAGAACAGCTCGACGTAACCGGACGAATGTGCCAGGAGTAGCTCGATGGCGGCCGTCTCGTCGGGATCGTCAGGGTCATCCGCGAACCGCCAGAAGCCGGTCTCGCGCAGTCCCGGGCTGTGGTATTCGCCCGACTCATCCAGGCGCCACGAGCGGGCTTCCCAGTTGAGGTAGTCGCCACCGTCGTGGGAGACGATGATCTGCTGACCGAACCGGTAGTCGCCATGCGGGCCGCGGCCTTCCCCCTCGCCGCGCCAGACCCCGACCAGCGGGAGAAGGGCGAGAAGGTCGTCGTTGAAATTCGCGCCCAGCCGCAGATTGGCGGTGTCGGTCAGCGGGATGTCCGCGAAAGCCGGGATGTTGCGCGCTGCGGTCTCGCGTGCCCGCTCGGCGGCAGCGGCAATTGCCCGGTCACCGCTGCCAGCAATGTTCTCGTCGGTCACGATTCATCGGTGATGAGCCGGTACACCGCATAGAGGGCGAACCAGGTGATCAGCACCGTCGCGAGAACGAGAAGAATCTCGAAGAAGAGCACCACGGGAAAAGTCTATCCCGCTGCGCTGCTCAAGCGACCTTAACGTCGACCTGGTGAATTCCGGCTCCGTCCGGCTGGAGCGTGACGTCGCCCTCGCCCGCCGGTGACAAGGCCAGAACCGTCCACGTGCCGGGGGCGGCGAAGAACCGGAAGTCACCGCTGGGGGTGGCGATCACCTCCGCGGTGAACTCGGCCGAGGAATCCAGCAGCCGAACTGCGGCGCCGCCGATGGCGTGTCCGGAGTCGTCGACCACTCGGCCGCTGATCACCGTCTCTTTTTCCAGGTCGACGCCGGCAGGGAGTGGCGGTGCGATGCGGATGGCAGAACTCATGTCCCCGTGCTCCTTTCTCTGTGAGGCTTTTCAGGTGCCAGGGCGTAGCCGGGCGATGAACGGATAGATCTCACAACCCAGGCAGATGTCGAAGGCCGCGTTGACGAAGGCCGCGACGAGGGCGGCCGCGGTGGACAGCACCCCGACGAGCGGAGCCCCCAGGACGAAACCTGCCACCCCGATGGCGGCGAATGTCAGGCCCACGCTCTGGGCGAAGCGCAGGGGCGCAACGGGCTCACGCTCGGTCACCGGACCGAGCCGCGGCGCGACGAGGCGGGCGAAGATCACCCCGTAGGGATGTGCCCGGGGCCCGTTGATCGCCCCGATCGCGAAGACGACGGCCTGGACGCCAAGTGCGATGGCGGCGGCGGTGGTGGAAAAGCCCGAGGCCACCAGCACGCCCACGAGGACACCGGTGGTGATCCACGCAGAAAAGCGGGGGCCGCGGACGTCGACCTGGATGGTCTCTGACGGGGACCGGACCGGGACGGATGCGGTGAATGTCATGGGTGACTCCTGCTGTTGGGCATGCGAACGGGACAGGCCGGGAGGTCTGCTGGAGCCGACAGCGCGGGAGGGCGCGAGGGAGAGCGGCTACTCAGCAGCTACGCACAACAACAGCAACAACCCGCAACGCGGCACAGATCGACTGCGCGGCGTTTGGTGAGCATCTGCTCAAGGCGGGCGTGCACGTCGGTAATGGTAACCACATTTCGGTGGATCAGGCCAGCAGAGGCTCGACAGCACTGCGCAGGTCGGCCCTCTTGGGCACCCCGGAGGCGCGGTAACGCTGCCGGCCGGTCGCGTCGAAGATGACCGTGGTCGGTAATGACAGCACCGAAAGTTTTCGCGCCGCATCAGGATTGGCGTCCAAGTCGATTTCCACGTGGGCTACCGCGGGGAGATCGATGCAGACCTGCTCGACCACCCGGCGCACCGCCGAGCACGGCCCGCACCAGGCCGCAGTGAAGTGCACGATCGTCGGTGCATCGGAAGACAGGTTCAATCCGGTGGTGTCGATCTCGCCCTCGGCGGTATCCCGAAGCGTCCCGGAGCGTCGGTGGTGGAGGAACCCCAGCGCCGCCGCGACGATCAGCGCAGCCGCGATCGCGGCAGCCGCGGTGAACTGGGCTGACGTCATGGCTGCCGGAAACCTTCGAGGGTGACGCTGACGTTCTCGGTGATGCCCTCGATGATGACATCCGATCCGCGCGCGCCGAAACTGGTGGGCCGAAGCCCGAACGGCAACCGCTGGCCCGGCATCGAGGCGCTGAAGGCCCGGAGCACGGCCGAGCGCTTATCGTCGGGCACGGTGGTGTCCGCCGTGTTGGGCCCGGTGACCACTGCGGTCGGGGTGAAGACCACCGTCGTCTGGTCAGGGCCGGTTACCGACAAGTCGACGGTCACGCTGACCGGCTCGTCGAGTCCGGCGTCCTTCGGGGTGCCGGTGAAAACCAGGCCGGCGCTTCCTGAAATTCCCGATTCGGTGGTCCCGCCGGTGGAGTCGTTGGTGTCTTCCGCGGGTGCCTCGACGTTGAGATCCTTGATGCCGATGAAACCGCCGACGTGTCGTGAGTCGATGATGATGCGGCTCTCCAGCTTGCGCATCGGGAGTTCGGCATCGGGCCGCATGAGCCACGAGGCCTGGGAGATGTCGATGTCGTGCATGGTGGCCTCCAATGTGACCTTGCCCACCACCGGGTGCTCCACGCCGTTGGCCTTGATCTCCAACTCGCTGTAGCGGTGTCGGGCGGCCTGAGGGATGAACGGGAACCCGAGGATCGCCACCCACGGGTCGAACGGCAGCCCCGCCGCAGATCGAACATGGCGCGCCAGCTGGTACTCCGCGTAGATCGCAGCGCCGACATCGGTACCGACCGCCCCGAGCACGAGTGCCAGCGTGGTTGCGCCGACGGCCCGTAGCAGCTTTCGCATTCGGTCATTCTGGCGTACCGCTACCGGCATCCGCCGGGATCGTCCATTCAGCAGGTCGCGCGTTACAGTGTGCCCAAACCTGGAGACTGCGTTGGACCTGCTGCTATTGACCGCCGACCCGAAGCCGGATTCGGTGCTGCCCTCGCTCACACTGTTACCCCACACCGTGCGGTCGGTGCCGACCGAGGTTGCCTCACTCCTCGAAGCCGGATCCGCCGACGTGGCGATCGTCGATGCACGACACGATCTTGCGGCAGCTCGGGGCCTGTGCCGACTGCTGGGGACGACAGGGGCCTCGGTGCCGGTCGTCGCCGTGGTCAACGAGGGCGGCCTGGTGGCGGTGAGCGTCGACTGGGGCATCGACGAGATCCTGTTACCCGGTACCGGCCCGGCAGAGATCGACGCACGGTTGCGGTTACTCGTCGGCCGCCGTGGGGGGGTGGTGAACGCCGAGAGTTCGGGCAAGGTGACCCTCGGCGAATTGGTGATCGATGAGGGCACGTACACGGCCCGCTTGCGCGGGCGGCCGTTGGACCTGACGTACAAGGAATTCGAGCTGCTGAAATACCTGGCCCAACATGCCGGACGGGTGTTCACCCGCGCCCAGTTGCTCCAAGAGGTGTGGGGCTACGACTTCTTCGGTGGCACCCGAACGGTCGATGTTCACGTGCGGCGACTGCGGGCCAAGCTCGGTCCGGAATACGAGGCGCTGATCGGAACCGTCCGCAACGTCGGCTACAAGGCCG
>JAGQTS010000201.1:5916-12323 GCA_020438895.1 Mycobacterium sp. | reverse complement strand
GCTGATCGCCGACGAGATCACCAGCATGGTCGACCAGCGCGGCCGTGAGGCGCTGCTCGGCGTGCTCTCCGGGCTCAGCGAGCGTCACCGGATGGCGCTGGTTCAGATCACCCACTACGACAACGAGGCCCGCATCGCCGACCGTACGCTCGCGCTGAGCGCCTCGTCGGACAACATGGTGATGGTCTCCCAGGCCGCCCCGCCTGCCCCGAACGCCGAACGTACTGCCGCGGGCCGGGCCCCGGTGCTGGAGTTGCGCGGTGTCGGCCACGAGTACGCGCATGGGACACCGTGGGCCAATACCGCGCTGAGCGCGGTCAGCTTCACCGTCAACGCCGGCGACGGTGTACTCATCCACGGTGGCAACGGTTCCGGCAAGTCCACCCTGGCCTGGATCATGGCCGGACTCATCACACCGACCACCGGAACCTGTCTGGTCGGCGGCCGGCCCTCGCATGAGTGCGTCGGTGAGGTGGCGGTGGCCTTCCAGGCGGCCCGCCTGCAACTGCTGCGCGGCCGGGTTGATCGCGAAATCGCCTCCGCCGCAGGATTTCCGCCCTCGGATATGCGGCGGGTGGTGGCGGCACTGGCCACAGTGGGTCTGGACGGGTCGCTGGCCCGTCGCCGTGTCGATCAACTCAGCGGCGGACAGATGCGCCGCGTCGTCCTTGCCGGCCTGCTGGCCCGACGGCCGAAGGCGCTGATTCTTGACGAGCCGCTCGCGGGCCTGGACGCCGACAGCCAGCGCGGTCTGCTCCGACTGCTCACCGACCTGCGCCGCACCAGCGGCCTGACGATCGTGGTGATCTCCCATGATTTCGTCGGTTTGGAGGAACTGTGCCCACGAACCCTGCACCTCGATCACGGGGTGCTGTCGTGACTGCCACCCGCCAACGCCGCCCAGTGGTGCTGCTGCGTCCGGTTCCCGGAACTTCGGTCATCCATCGGCTGTGGGCCGGAACGAAATTGATCGTGGTGTTCGCCTTCTCGGTGCTGCTGGCCTTCTATCCCGGCTGGATTCCGATCGCCCTGACCGCAACCGCGGTCGTCCTCGCGACGCGTCTGGCTCGCATCCCACGCGGGGTCCTTCCAACGATCCCGCTGTGGCTGTGGCTGCTGCTGCTGCTCGGGATGGTGACCGCGACGCTTGGCGGCGGGGATCCGGTGGTGCAGTTGTGGTCCGTTGAGGCGCACCTCGGCGGGTTGCTGAAATTCCTTCGCTTCACCGCGTTGTCGATCGTGTTGCTCTGGCTGGGCCTGATGGTGTCCTGGACCACCAACGTTGCCGACGTCGCTCCCGCGGTCGCGATGCTGGGCCGGCCCTTCAAGGTGCTGCGTGTCCCGGTCGACGACTGGGCGATCGCCCTGGCCCTTGCGCTGCGTTCGTTCCCGATGATGCTCGACGAGTTCCGGTTGCTGTACGCCGCCCGCCGGTTACGGCCGCGTCCTGTGCTGCCAGACGCACGGGCGCGACGGCGGCGCTGGCTGATCGAACTTGTCGATCTCCTCGCCGCGGGCATCACGGTGGCGCTTCGCCGCGCCGATGAGATGGGTGACGCGATCATCGCTCGCGGCGGCACCGGTCAGATCGCCGCAGCGCCGGCGCGACCATGCGGGCGGGACTGGTTGGTTTTGGGCCTGTGCGCGGCGGTGTGCGTCGTTTCGGTGTACGTCGAGGTCGGTATGCGCTAGCTGCGCGCTACCGTTGCGCGGCGGCGTTGGCCGCCTGCTGTGCGGCCGCCAGGGTGTCGGCGACCGGTCGTCTTCCCAGAAACATCTCATCGAAATACGGCTTGATCGCCAGGAACCCAGCGGCGAACCCGGTTCCGCCGGGAGCCTCGACCTGGGGTCCCTCAAGCACCGTGAAGAACGGTGACACGTCCACCCCCCGTTGTGCCCAGTAGTCGAAGTACGCCGGTTGGGCGGTGCGCACGGCCGGAATCGCTGCACCGCGGCGGGCCAGGTATTCGGCGCCGGCGGCACTGCCGAGCCAGTCCAGCACGGCATGGGTGGCTTCGGGGTGCCGCGTGGCCGCATTGCCCGCTGCCACAATGCCGTTGGTGACGCTCACCCGACCCGTGGGCCCGATCGGCAGCATCGTCACACCCCAGCGGAACCGGGCCTGTTCGGCGATCTGGGCCAGGTTGTAGGTCCCGGACTGGAATACCGCCATCCGCCCGGCCAGGAACTGGTTGCGGGAGAAGTCGCCGTTGTCGTTGGTGTCGGAGGCCGGCGGGGCGACGTGCTCGTGGTTGATCAGATCGACGACGTAGCCCAGGGCGGTGACGGCAGCCGGGTTGTCGAAGGCGAACCGGTCGCCCTCGCTGAACACCCCGCCCGCCGAGCCGATGTAGTTGAGGGTGATGCCCTGTAGGTCATTGGCGGCGTTATAGCCCCACTGCCGAATCCGGCGTGGGTCGAAGCCCGCCGTCCCCGCGAGGCGGCCGGCGTCATCGAGGGTGAGCCGGGCCAGCAGCGGCCGCAGGGTGTCGGCAGCCAGGTCCGGATCCCAGCGGGCCTGACCCAGTTCGGTCGGGGTGATGCCGGCTGACTGGAGAAGGTCGGCGTTGTAGTACAGCGCGATGCCGGCGTCGGTCAGTTGCGGGATGCCCCACAACGTCCCGCCCCGGGTGAACTGGCCGACCACCGACGGTTCCCAGTCGCCTGAAGGGGTGATCGCCATCAATCGGCCGTTGTCGGCGTATTCGGCGACGTGGGTGTTGTTGATCCAGAAGATGTCGTCGGCGCCGCCGCCGGCGACGTCGGTGCGCAGGGTGTCGAAGTAGGAGGCGTAGGACACCAGGTTGATCCGCACGTCGATGTCCGGGCGAAGGCGGGTGAACGCATCGACAGAGTCCCGGTACGCAGCGGCGACCTGCTCGTCCCACAGTCGGACGGTGATCACGGTCCGGCCGCCCGGTTCGGCGGTGCGTCCCAGCAACTCGGCGGTCCCTGCCAGTATCACCATCACCCCCACCAGGGCCGCGGCCGCAGCGGTGGAGAACTTCGGGCGCAGCGTCATTTCAGGCCGGTGACGACGATTGAGCGCACGATGTGGCGTTGGAACACCATGAACACGATCAACAGCGGAGCGATGGCCACCGTCGTGGCCGCCATGACCAGCGTCCACTGGGCGTTGTACTGCGACTGCAGTCCGGCGGTGGCGACCGTGAGCACCCGCCAGCGGTCGCCGCTGGTGATGACCAACGGCCACATGAAACTGTTCCACTGCGACACCACGGTGATCAGTGTCAGGGTGGCCAGGATCGGTTTGCTCGACGGCACCACCACGTGGACGATCACGTCCAGGGTGGTGGCCCCGTCGATGCGAGCGGCCTTGAGCAGGTCGGCGGGAATCCCGCGGAAGTATTCGCGCAGGAGGAACACCGCGTAGGGCGAGCCGAACATGAAAGGCAGCACCAGCCCCCAGAATGTGTTCCGCAAACCCATCTCGGCCATCATCAGGTACAGCGGCACGACCAGGACCGTCGCGGGCACCATCAACGTTGCGAGGTACACCCAGAACAACGCGTCACGCCCAGGGAACTCCAGGCGGGCGAACGCGTAGGCGGCCAGCACCGAGAACGTCAGTTGACCGAGGGTGATCACCGCCGTCATCAACGCGGTCACCGCCAGCGCGCGCCCGAAGCCGGCCGCGCCCAGCCCGGCGTAGTTGTCCAGCGTCGGAGGTCGTGGCAGCGACAGCGGTGTCCCGGTGTTGAACTGCTGGGTAGAGGTGAACGATGTCAACAGACCCAACGCGAACGGGGCCACGGTCAACGCGGCGGCCAGCAGCAGAGCGAAGTACACCGGGATCGCCGCCCGGATTCGCATGCCGCGGGTCACAGCAGGGACTGTAGTGCGGGCCTATCATGCAACGATGCGGGCGACGTTGATGGCAGCGGCGGTAATCGGCGTCGCGGCGGGTGTCGTTCCTATCGGGGGGTCGGTGCCGCGCTCCATTGCGGCGGAGCCGATCTGCACGGATACCGAATGCTCGTTCGTCTCACCCAACCGGTCCATCGAGTGTGTCATCACCGTCGCCGGGACCGACGGCACCCCGGACGGGGCGCTGTGCGCCTGGAGCGACGATGGACGTGCTCAGACGGTTCGACTGCTGCCCAACGGGCTACTGGAACCCTGCATCAACCCGGTCGCCGACCGGATCGACAGATGCCAGGTTGATCCGCTGACCGACGTCGCCACCCTCGGTTACGGGGAGACCGCCGCACTGGGGCCGTTCAGCTGTAACGCCGACGCCTACGGGATCACCTGCCGGGCAGCGCCGTCGGGTAAGGGCTTCGCGATGAGCAGCTCCGGAATCCTCCCGGTTCAGCCGCCCCCGCCCCCTCCGCCCGCTGAAGCGCCGCCGGCGCCACCCGCTGAGGCGCCGCCGCCCCCACCCGCTGAGGCGCCGCCGGCCCCACCTGCTGAGGCGCCACCGGCCTCGCCCCCTCCGGCCGCGGAAGTCCCACCGGCATCCTGATCAGTACATCTCGTAGGTGTTGCGCCTGCGGAAGTACAGGTGTTGGACCAGCGTCACCCCGACCAGGATCGAGAAGAGCACCAGGGCCATAACCGCGGCCCGTCCGATCGCGGCGGCTCCGAACGCCTCAGCATAGATGCGGTGGGCCACCAGATCGGTGCGGCCCGCCGGACCGCCGCCGGTCAGCGCGTATACGGTGTCAAAGACCTGCGCCGCGCTGACGATCCCGGTCACCGAGACGAAGAAGAACGTCGGCCGCAGCATCGGCAGGGTGATTCGCCACAGTCGTTGCCATGGCGTCGCACCGTCGATGCTCGCCGCCGAGTGAACCTGAGTCGGGATGGCCAGGATCCCGGCGACGAAGAACAGCGCCACATATCCCATGTTGGTCCACACAGTCACCGCAGAGACCACGGGAAGTGCCAGATCAGGATCGGTCAGCCACTCGATCCGGTTTCCCAGCAGGGTGCTGACCGCCCCGTCGGTCGGGGCCAGAATCCACCGCCACAACACAGCCACGGCCAACGGCGAGCAGATCCACGGGATCACGTACAACGCGCGGAACAGGCCGGTGCCCGGAAGACCACGGGTCAGCAACGCTGCAGCGGCAAGTCCCAGAAGGGTCTGGACCGGTACCACGATCGCAATGAACATGCACGTCACCAGTAGTGAGTGGGCAAAGTCGGCGTCGCTGAGCACGGACCGCCAGTTATCCAGCCCGGCAAAGCTGATCGGGCCGAGCAAATCCCAGCGGTGCAGGCTCAACCACACCACCACCAGAATGGGCAGCAGCAGAAAGCAGACCACCCCGAACAGGCTCGGCGCCAGCAGCCCGTAGCCCAGCACGGCGGTACGGGTGCGCTGAGAGACCACCCGAATAACTTACGGTGGAACCCGTGACCCGTGCCGTCGACGACGACTTCCTCGCGATACCGCGGCTGCGCCTGGCCGATGCCGCTCTATCCGCGGCCCGCGCGGCCGGGGCGGAGTACGCCGACCTTCGAGTCCATGCGATCACCTCCCAGCTGGTGCACCTGCGTGACGGAGAATTGGAGACGTCGGTGCTCGATCGGCAGATCGGCCTGGCGGTGCGGGTGATCGTGGACGGAACGTGGGGGTTCGCCTCACACGCCGGCCTGACCCCGGACGTCGCCGCCGACACCGCCCGGCACGCGGTCGGAGTGGCGGTCACGTTGTCGTCGCTGAACAACGAGCGCATCGAATTGGCCGACGAACCCGTTCACTTCGACGCCACCTGGGTTTCGGACTATGGCATCGACCCGTTCACGGTCCCGGCCGCCGACAAGGTGGGTGTGCTGGAGGACTACTCCTCGCGACTGCGCAACGCCACAGTGGACGGCGTCAGCGTCGATCACGTGACCGCCACCGTGCACTCCATCAAGGAGCAGACCTTCTACGCCGACTCCTTCGGTGCGTCGATCACTCAGCAACGGGTACGCACCCTGCCGGTTCTGGAGGCGGTGACCGTTGATGCCGACGCCGGGCGCTTCGAGTCGATGCGCACACTGGCACCGCCGACTGCTCGAGGATGGGAGGCCGTCGCCGGGGATGGGGTGTGGGACTGGAGCGCCGAACTCGCCGAAATCCCGGTTCTACTGGCCGAGAAGGCCAAGGCGCCCAGCGTC
Source organism: Mycobacterium sp. (assembly GCA_020438895.1). GTDB lineage: Bacteria > Actinomycetota > Actinomycetes > Mycobacteriales > Mycobacteriaceae > Mycobacterium. The sequence continues at coordinate 6,191 of JAGQTS010000201.1, read as the reverse complement.
ATTGCCGGGCCGACCGATCTGGTGATCGACCCGACGAATCTGTGGCTGACCATCCACGAGTCCATCGGTCACGCCACCGAGTACGACCGCGCGATCGGTTACGAGGCGGCCTACGCCGGTACCTCCTTCGCGACGCCGGACAAGCTGAACACGATGCGGTACGGATCACCCATCATGAACGTCACCGCCGACCGTACGGTCGAACATGGTTTGGCGACAATCGGTTACGACGATGACGGGGTCGCCGCGCAAAGCTGGGACCTGGTCCGGGACGG
>JAGQTS010000201.1:0-5843 GCA_020438895.1 Mycobacterium sp. | reverse complement strand
GCCGATTCACCGCATCACGTCCCGATCCAGCGAATGCCCAACGTTTCCCTTCAGCCCGGCGCCGACGGCCTGAGCACCGACGACCTGATCAGCCGTGTGCAGGATGGCATCTACATCGTGGGGGACAAGAGTTGGTCGATCGACATGCAGCGCTACAACTTCCAGTTCACCGGGCAGCGGTTCTTCCGGATCCGTAACGGCCGCTTGGACGGCCAGTTGCGTGACGTCGCCTACCAGGCCACCACCACCGACTTCTGGAACTCGATGGAGGCCGTCGGTGGACCGTCGACCTGGAGGTTGGGTGGGGCCTTCAACTGCGGCAAGGCGCAGCCCGGGCAGGTGGCCGCGGTCAGCCACGGCTGCCCGTCGGCGCTGTTCCGCGGGGTGAACGTACTCAACACTCGTGCGGAGGCCGGCCGATGAGCATCGTTCCCGCCCAAGACGTCGTCGATCTCGCTCTGAAGATCGCCGCCACCTCCGGCCGATGCGACGACACGATCGTCATCGTCACCGACTGTGCCGACGCCTCGCTGCGCTGGGCGGGCAACTCGATGACCACGAACGGGGTGGCCACCAACCGGACCACCGCCGTCATTTCGATTGTGCGCCAGGGTGATCGGATCGCCCGTGTGGGCGTGCAGAGTTCCAGTGTCGTGGACCCCGCCGCGCTGGCCGATCTGGTGGCCGCATCACAGTACGCGGCGCACTCCGCACCCGAAGCCGGTGACAGTGCCCCGCTGCTGACCGGGGCGAGTGAGCCTGCCGACTGGGGTGATCCGATCCCGGACACCGGGGCCTCGGTGTTCGCCGACCTGGCACGGGAACTGTCATCGGGGTTCGGCCGATCCGACCGCCTCTACGGTTTCGCCCATCATGTTGTGGAGACGACGTTCCTGGGCACCTCAACCGGGATACGCCGCCGCTTCACCCAGCCGACCGGGTCGGTCGAGATCAACGCCAAACGCGGCGGCGCGAGTGCCTGGGCCGGTGTCAGCACACCGTGGTTCGCCGACGTGCCGGTGGCTGCCATGCTGTCTGAACTGTCGATGCGACTGGGCTGGGCACAGCGCACCGTCGATCTTCCGGCGGGCCGGTACGAGACCCTCATGCCACCGTCGACGGTGGCCGACATGATGATCTACCTTGCCTGGTCGATGGATGGCCGCGGCGCGCAGGAGGGCCGCACGGCGCTGTCGGCGCCCGGCGGAGGAACGCGGGTGGGTGAACGGCTCAGCGACCTGCCTTTGACGATGTTCTGCGACCCGACCGCGCCCGGACTGGAATGTGCGCCGTTCGTCCACACCGTCAGCAGTTCGGAGCGGGCCTCGGTCTTCGACAACGGGATGGACATCGACCGGGTGGACTGGATCCGCGACGGTGCGGTCAACGCGCTGATGTATTCACGCGCCGCTGCCACGGAGTTCGGCACCGCCGTGGCGGCACCCGCCGACAACCTGCTGATGACGGGTGGTGGGGCGGATCTGGCGGACATGGTGGCCCGTACCGAGCGCGGACTGCTGCTGACGACACTCTGGTACATCCGTACCGTTGACCCGACCACGTTGCTGCTGACCGGACTGACCCGCGACGGGGTGTATCTGATCGAGGAGGGTGAGATCACCGCGGCGGTGAACAACTTCCGTTTCAACGAGAGCCCGTTGGATCTGCTGCGCCGTGCGAGCGAGGCGGGGGTTGCCGAACAGACACTGCCGCGGGAGTGGAGTGATTGGGCTACCCGGGCGGTGATGCCCACGCTGCGCATCCCGGACTTCCACATGTCCTCGGTGAGCCAGGCCCAGTGAGACCGTCGTTCACCTCTCGTTCACTTTGAGGGCCGATTCCTGCACACAGCGGCGGGATCGGCAATACCGTTTCGGCCATGCTTGAGGTATCCGAGGTCGGCAACAAGATCAGCAAAGAGGAGTACAAGGCGGCGATCCCCGACCTTCGGTTGGGTCTGATCAATGCGCAGTACGATCTGCGCAAGGCCGACTTCCCCGTCATCATCTGGATTGCCGGCGATGATCGGGTAGCCGCCAACGCCCTGGTCAATTGTCTCAACGAGTGGATGGACTCGCGTTTCGTCGATACCCGGGTATTCGCCGAGCCGACCCACGAGGAGCATCAGCGCCCCGCGCTGTGGCGGTTGTGGCGCGCCCTGCCACCCAAGGGCCGGGCGTCGTTTTTCGTCGGCGGGATGATGCGCGCCGCCGGCCAGCGGGTGGCGGGGGAGATCGGCGAACCGGAGTTCTCCACCTGGTTACGGCACCTGTCTCAGTTGGAGAACGCCCTGGTGGCCGATGGTGCGCTGATCCTGAAGTTCTTTCTACACACGCCGGCGAGGATCCAGAAGCAAAAGCTGCGTGAAGCGGAGCAGCACCCGGAAATGGGCTGGCAGGTCGATCAACGTGACTGGGCGGCACTGGACAGCCTCGGGCCGGTACTGCCGATCGCCGAGCGGATCCTGCGCGAGACCAGCGTGCCTGGAGCCCCCTGGACCATCGTCGAGTCCACCGACGATCGGTACCGCGATCTGACCGTCGCGCGGACCATCCTGTCGGCCATCACCACCCGGCTGGAGCAGCCCAGACATGCTGCCCCCGCGCTGGCCGAGACGGTATTCGGCGACGCCGACACCGAGGCCACGGTGCTCTCCGGAATCGACCTCTCTCAGGCGCTCACCCGCGACGAGTACCGGAAAAAGCTGGCCAAGCAGCAAGGCAAGCTGCGGAGGTTGTCGATTGAGGCCCGCGAGCGTGGAATCAGCACGGTGTTGGCCTTCGAGGGTTGGGATGCGGCGGGGAAGGGCGGTGTCATCCGGCGCGTCACCGGCGCGCTGGAAGCCGGCGACTACCGCGTCATCCCGGTGGCCGCACCCACCGAGGAAGAACGCAAATATCACTACCTCTGGCGGTTCTGGCGGGACCTGCCGGCGGCGGGAAAGTTCGTGATCTTCGACCGCACCTGGTACGGCCGGGTGCTCGTCGAGCGGCTGGAGGGGTTCGCCACCCCGGCGGAGTGGCAGCGCGCCTACGACGAGATCAACGACTTCGAGGCGCAGTTGGTGGAGCACGGCTACTACGTCGCCAAGTTCTGGCTGCACATCTCGCCGGAGGAACAGTTGGCTCGCTTCAAGGCCCGCGAGGAGACCGCCTACAAGCAGCACAAGATCACTGAGGAGGACTACCGGAACCGGGAGAAGTGGGACGAGTACGTCACCGCGGTGGACCAGAAGATCCTGCGGACCACATCTGCCGGGGCGAAGTGGCACGTGATCCCCGCCAACAACAAGTACTTTGCGCGCATCGCGACATTGAAAGCCATCAACAAGGGACTCGAGCGCAGGCTACGGCAGAGTTGATCGGGTAGCCCGGGCTAGAGCCGAGCTTGCAGCGTCGTCAGCACTGCGTCGACGTCATCGGGTGTGGTCGCCCATGAACAGACGAACCGGACGATCGGGCGCAGGGGGTCAGGCTGGTGCACTGCATAGCTTGTGGAGAGTTCGGCGTGGATTTCGGGAGCGAGAAAGATGAAGACTTCGTTCGCTTCGGTCGGGGCTGCCAGGTCGAGGCCGAGTGCGACGAAGCCCGTGCTGAGCCGGGCCGCCATCGCATTGGCGTGGCCGGCCATGAGTAGCCACTGGTCCTTGGCGAAGAGCGCTTCGAACTGGGCGGCGACAAAACGTTGCTTGCTCGCGAGATGGCCGATCTGTTTGTGCACGAAATGGATTCCCTCGAACAACTCCGGACGCCGGACCAGAATGGCTTCCCCGAACAACATGCCGTTCTTGGTGCCACCGACGGTGACGATGTCGGCATCGCCGATCGCCTCTTTCGGTGTTGTGCCCAGTGCGGCGATGGCGTTGGCGATCCGTGCGCCGTCGACGTGGACGATCAGGCCGAGTGCGTGGGCGTGATCGACGAAATCCGCGATGAGGTCAGGGTTCCAGACGCGGCCGTTCTCGGTGGACTGGGTGACGGTCACGATCCGGGGCTGCGAGTGATGGACCTCGCCGCGCCGCATGGTGACGACCCGGTCGAGATGGGCGGGGTCGATGATGCCGTCAGCGCTGGGGAGTGGGGTCAGTGGAGCGCCGGAGAGACGGACCGGACCGCCGGCCTCGTCGATCAGGGCATGCGCGATGTCGCTGCACAGGATCTCGTGCCAAGGCCGGATACCTGAGGACAGTGCGGTGATGTTGGCGCCGGTGCCGGTGAAGGCGAACAGCACGTCGGCGTCCGGTGACTGGAATGCGCTCCTGATGCGTTCTGCTGCCCGGGCGGTGATCGCGTCGTCGCCGTAGGACTCCGCTGGCCCGTCATTGGCGGCGATCACCGCGTCGATCGCGCTCGGATGGGCCGGGGCGCAGTTGTCCGAGGCGAATGCGGAGGATGGGGCGGGCGCGAATCCAGGCACGGGGGACATGATCCCACTTGGCGGGGAAGTGCCGCCGCGTGGAAGTATGGTGCCCGATTTTCCGTAAGGGGCGGTAGCTCAGTTGGTTAGAGCCGCGGACTCATAATCCGTTGGTCGCGGGTTCGAGCCCCGCCCGCCCTACTTGGTTCACCCGGGCGCTTCGCGACTGTGCTGCAGCGCGTCGAGGAAGATGTGCGCCACGTGTTCGTCGGCGAGTCGATAGACCGAGGTGCGCCCGACGCGTTCCACACTGACCAAGCCGGCTGTCCGCAGTATGCGAAGGTGCTGAGACGCCAACGGCTGGGAGATACCGAGTGCGTCGACAATGGCGCCGACGGTGCGCTCCTCGACAGAAAGCAGGTGGATGATTGCCGCCCGCACTGGTGAGGCGAGGGCGGCAAACATCTCGGCTACCCGCCGGTACCTGAGGTCCAAGCTGTCCGCTGCGGACCCATCTATCGGTGCGGGACGTTCGGCCATGCGAGTCCAGGCGCAACCAACTACCGGCGATCAGTGCTCATCGTAATGATCCCCATGCTGTGCGTGCCGGTGTGCGCCGTGGAGGTAGTCGACGTGATCCCCATGGGCGATGGCCTCGTGTCCGCAACCGTCCCCATGGGTGTGCTCATGAACCTCGGCGGTGACGTGAGCGCTCACCGTGTGCTCGTCGTAGTGATCCCCATGCAGGTGATGGGCATGTCCGTCATGGAGGTAGTCGACGTGACCGTCATGTTCCACTGCGACGTGGCCGCAGGACGGCCCATGACGGTGGTCATGGTCGGAATGCGTGAGGTGGTTGGTCATGCGAGAGCTTCCTTCCCTTTGTTCATACGCATAATTACATGCGCATATATCTATGTCAAGTAGTGCGCCGGGCTGGCGGCCGCCGCGCTGCCGGAGCTCGCGGTTGGTGCGCAACTCGGGGTCGTTAGCCTTATTGATAATGATTTGCAATAAGGTAACCTGTGCCGGTGAGTGAGCTCCTCGGACTGAAGTTGCTGTCGATCCTCCTGGTTTTCGGGGCGGGCATGCTCGGGGGATTGATTCCTTGGCGCGCGGCCGGCACTCGCAGGAGCGAGGCCTACCTGGGCTGGGGCAACGCATTCGCCGGCGGAGTGCTTCTTGCCGCCGGCCTCATCCACCTGTTGGGTGACGCCGCGGGAGGATTTGCGGACCTGTGGCCCAAGAACGACTATCCCTGGGCGTTCACGATCGCCGCCGGGGCCTTTCTCGTCATCTTGGGAGTTGAGCGAGTCCTGCCGAGCGCGTCTCGGGTTCCGGCGGGTTCAGCTGCACTGGGCAGCGATCCGGAGTCGGACACGATTGTTCAGGCTGCTGAGGAATCCGACAGGTACCCCTACCTGCTCCTGTTGACCTTGTCGATTCATTCCATCATCGCCGGCATGGCGATGGGTGCTCAGAGTTCC
>JAGQTS010000001.1 GCA_020438895.1 Mycobacterium sp. | reverse complement strand
ACCAACGTTCATTGCAGGTTCCTTTAGCTCTCAGACCAGCACGGCGGCACCAAGGAGGAGCGGAAGAACGTGACGGTCTTCATGCTGGATTCTCCGATCGTCACGACGGCAGCCCCAAAGGCAGCGCAGCCAGCGTAAAACGGCGAAGACGTTCTCAGGTGGTTTTCAGCGAGCATTGTCCGGCGCGTCCGCGGCGTTCTTCTTACGGTCGCGAAAAAAAGCTTCCGCAACTGCCTCTGACGTGGTCAAATGAGGTGCTCGGCTCCGCAGGCACGGTTAATAGTCGGTTATGGGAGAGCTGATGAATGCAGGTGATTTCATCGGGCGTCTCGGACCACTGGCTGCCGCTCTCGGGGTCGGTACGGCGCTGCTGATAGGCGGCGCGGCCACCGCCGCTGCGGATACCGGAGCGCACCCTTCATCAGACTCGGCGTCGTCTGGGTCGGGTTCCGGCTCGGGGTCCGGCTCGGGGTCCGACTCAGCGTCGGCGCCGTCTGCCGCGCAGTCCTCCGCGGGGGCGATCCGATCACGTTCACCGCGGTTGCAGGGGTCCGGTGCCGTTCCAGGCCTGGTGACATCGGCGTTGCGTCACTACCGGGCGATGCCCCCGCTCGATCCGCCGATGACCGGCACGCCCGCCGCTCCGAGGCGGGGCGGCACGCTGCGCACCTCGACTGCGCTGCCCGCGCCGGCCTCCGACGCCCAACCCCCTGCGACCGCGGTGGGACTGACAGCTCAGCTCACCTCTGAGCCATCCCCCGCAGCGTCGGAATCGGCCTCCCCCGCAACGTCCGCCCCGTCGGCACTCACCACCGCCCCCGCCCGGCGGGCTGCCGCGTCCACGCGGGGTATCGCGTCGATTCTCGATAACCGCACCCCGACCGCCAACCCCACCCAGATCGGACAGAACGGCAACGTCGTCACCGGCGTGCTCAACGCGACGGACGCCGACGATGACCGGGTGACCTACTCCGTCATCGAGGGACCGCAGCACGGAACGGTGACCATCGGCAGCGACGGCGGCTACATCTACACCGCCGATCCCGCACTGGCATCGACCGGGACCGTGGACTCGTTCCGGGTCAGCGTCAGCGACGCGGGCTCCGGCTTCCATATGCACGGCCTCATGGGCCTGCTCAACCTGCTGACCTTCGGTTTGATCGGCAGTAGTGGGCACACGTCGACAGCCACCGTCGGCGTCACCGTCGCGCCGTTCGGTACCTCCACCCCCCTCAATCGTCCGCCGACAGGGACCGCCGACGTCGGAGAACCGGACCCGGTCACCGGAGTCGTGACCGGCGCGGTGCTCGGTGTCGATCCCGACGGGGACACGCTGACCTACAGCGCGCCGGCCAGCACGGCCAAAGGCGCCATCAGTATCGGCGTGGGCGACGGCCAGTTCAGCTACACGCCAACCCCCGCGGCGCGGCAGAATTCTGCTGACCCACAGGACGGCTTCACCGTCACCATCGCCGACGGTCGCGGCGGGACGGCAGCCGTCCTCGTCGTCGTCCCGATAGCGCCGGCCGTGGCGGCTCCCGACCCAGATCCCGAGCCCGACCCGGACCCGGAGCCCGACCCCGAGCCGGGCGGTCCGCTAACCGCCTTCCCCGGCGCGGAGGGTTTCGGCGCGTATGCCACCGGCGGCCGCGACGGGACCGTCATCTACGTGACCAACCTCAACGACTCCGGTCCGGGATCGCTGCAGTGGGCCATCGATCAGCCCGGCCCGAAGTACATCCTGTTCAAAGTCAGCGGTGTGATCAACACTCAGATTCACCTCACTAACGGTGACGTCACCATCGCCGGACAGACCTCACCGGGCGGTATCACCATCCGCGGTTTCGTCACCGATGAGACTCCCTATCAGGATCAGACCGTCCGCGCACCAAGCGACTTCGCCGAAAACTGGATCATGCAGCACATCCGTATCCGGCCCGGGCAGGGCGATTACAGCGATGACGGGTTACGGCTTCGCTACACCCGCAATGCGATCGTCGACCACGTCTCGATCGGCAACGCGACCGACGAGGCCATCGAGATCTCCTACTCCAACAACATCACCGTGCAGAATACGTTGATTGCGGAAACCATCGGCGGCCACTCGCAATACGGCGGCGTGTTGATGAACTATTCCAACCCCGCCCACGGCTTCGGCTTGGACAACGTTTCCCTGCACCACAACATCTTCAACCGGATCGAGGGCCGGTTGCCTGAGGGCAGCCGCGAATCGTCGGCGGCGGCGAACTCGACGATGAATTTCGAGATGTCGAACAATCTCTACTGGGATCCGCGCTTCTTCGTCGCACTGGCGCCCGACACCGGGTCGCTGACGGGCCCGGGAGGAAACCCGTACCCGATCTACTGGAACCTCAACGCCGTCAACAACTATTTCATGACGTCCGGCAGCTTCCCGTACGGCATGTTCGACGATCAGATCACCCGAAGCTCGGGTAACCGGTTGTACCTCAGCGGCAACCAGATGAACCGGTACCCGGGTCGCACGGACTACGAATTGTTCTACTGCTGCAATGACTACTCCACGTTGAGCAACGACGACGTCGCGGCACTGCTGGCCGCCCAGCGAGCACAGAAATTGCCGTCCCGTCACCCGTTCCCGGCCATCTCGTACACTCCCACCGCACAACTGCGGACCGCGTTGCTGAACACTGCCGGTGCCTGGCCACGGGATCCGATGGATACCAGGTTGCTGGGGTTCGTTGCCAACAACGCGATTTCGCCGGCTTCGCCGAACACCAACCCGGCGGGCGACGCCCTGCTGCCTGCGTATTCCGGTTCGGCGCCGCTACCGCCGACCGATACCGACAACGACGGCATGCCGGATACCTGGGAGGTCACCAACGGACTCGACCCCACGATCGCCGGCGCCAACGCGCGGACGCTGTCGGCCGCGGGATATACCGACCTGGAGGTCTACCTGCACGAGTTGTCAGCAAGTCGGATCACCGGTTGGGCTTGACCATGCGGTGTCGCAGCAGGTTCTGAATCCGCTGCCGGCAACACCGCACCGCTTCAACAACGACGCAGACCACGCCAACGTCGTCGCCGGCCCGGGCACCTTAATCTGACGGCTAAGGTGAGCCCGTGGGCGACGAGACACTGGGTCTGGCAATCGGCACGACCAACCTGACGGCGGTGCGTCCGGGTCGCGAACCGGTCAGCAGACGCGCTGTCCTGACCCTCTGGGAAGGCCACCCGGCCGAGGTCGGCATACCCTCCCGGAACCCAGAACTCACCAGCCCCAACCTGGTTGCGCCCGGCGTCGTGCTGCGCGGATTCGTGGAGAGGGTGGGAGACCCGGTTCCGTTAGTAGCCCAGGACGGCTCGACCCACCGGGGCGAGATCCTGACCGCCACCGCATTGGATGCGATGGCCCGTACGGCCGGCGACGGACAGCCGACCGGCACCGTCGTGGTGGCCGTTCCGGCGCACTGGGGACCGGCTACCGTCGGGGCGCTTCGCGGAGCACTACGCGGGTTCCCGACATTGTCACCGGGGGGTGCCGCGCCACTGATCGTCTCCGACGCGACGGCGGCACTGGCGGCGCTACGCTCCGACCCCGGCCTGCCCGACCGCGGGGTGGTGGCGGTGTGCGATTTCGGCGCCTCGGGAACGTCCATCACCCTGGCCGACGCCGGGTCGGACTTCACGACCATCGGCGAGACGGTGCGCTACGGCGACTTCTCCGGAGATCACGCCGACCGGGCTTTGCTCAACGACATTCTGTCCGGGGTCCGGGCAGACGCGTCGGAGACCGCTGGCACCGCCGCGGTGGGTTCGCTGACGCGATTGCGCGAGGAGTGCCGACTGGCCAAGGAGCGACTTTCCGCGGAGACCAGCACGGTGGTTCAGGCAAACCTGCCCGGTTTTGACGCCGAGGTCAGGGTCACTCGGGCCGAACTGGAGAACCTGCTCAGTGCGCCCTTTGCCGGGTTTCTCGATGCACTGGGCGACGCCCTGGAACGTAGCCGGATTCCCGCGACCAGTCTGTCCGCCGTCGTAGCAGTCGGCGGCGGCGCCGCGATTCCCTTTGTCACCCAGCGCATTTCCGAGCAGCTGCGGGTGCCCGTGATCACCGCCGCCCAGCCGGGTTTAACCGCGGCACGCGGGGCGGCGGTGATCGCGTCAACCGGAGCCGATCCGCAGGCGAAGACTGGGCTCGCGGTGACGGCCGCCGACGCGCCCACCAGCCTCGCCCCGTCGGCGTGGGCGGTGGGAACCGCCGGGAGGGCCGCTACCGAATCGGCCTCCGACGGATCGCCGTCGGCGACATTCCGGGCGTTGGCCTGGTCACAGGACGATCCGGCCGCCGACGAGCCGGTGCCGTAC
>JAGQTS010000200.1 GCA_020438895.1 Mycobacterium sp. | reverse complement strand
GCCTGGCGGCCCGCATCGTCGCCTTCGCCCGCCAAGGCGAATTGACCGGTCCGGGTTTGTTCCACCAGGCCGTCCATCAGCAGCGAATCCAGGGCTCGGTCCCGTTGCGCGGTGTCCGACAGCCACACCAGGTCCAGTTCGGCTCGCCCCACTGGTGTGGAACTGGCCCGCAGCACGTCCAGTAACCGACCGCGCACCTGTCGGTCGGTGCCGGCGTAACGCTGCGGCCGTCGAGCAGGGCCGTCCCCGGCCGGAAAACCGGCTGCCCGCCAGGCGCATCGGCTCACTGGGCAACTGCTACACCGGGGTGACCGTGCGGTGCACACCGTCGCGCCCAGTTCCATGAGCGCAGCCGAGAAGACCGCCGCCCCGGGCCCTTCCGGCAAGAGCGCCGCCACCGCCTCGTGGTCGCGGACCGTCGTACTGGGGCCGGCGTTGGCGCGGCCGTCGACGGCTCGGGCCACCACCCTTCGGACGTTGGTATCCACCACCGGCACCCGGATCCCGTAGGCGAAACAGGCCACCGCACGCGCCGTATAGGCGCCCACGCCCGGAAGCGTCAAGAGCGTCTCGAGATCATGGGGCACCACATCGGCGTGCTCGGCGGCGATCACCGTCGCGCATTCGTGCAACCGTTTGGCCCGGCGTGGGTACCCCAGCTTCCCCCAGGCGCGCAGCACGTCGGCCGCGCTGGCACCGGCCGTCGCCGAGGGTGTCGGCCAGCGATGCACCCAGTCCACCCAGATCGGCGCGACCCGGGCCACCGGCGTCTGTTGCAGCATGAACTCGCTGACCAGTATCTGCCAGGGCGTGGTGCCCGGCGCCCGCCAGGGCAGGTCACGGCGCGCCAGGCCGTACCAGGCCTGGAGATCGGCGGCGCAGATGCTCATCGAAACCCCGCGATCCGGGCAGTGCAGAATGACGGCCATGGCCAAGACCAGTCCGGCGTCCGCATGGAGAGCACTGAAGGAGGGTAACGAGCGATTCGTCGCCGGCCGTCCAGAGCATCCGAGTCAGAGCATCGAGCACCGTGCCGGTCTTGCGGTTGCGCAACGACCGACAGCAGTCGTGTTCGGCTGCGCGGATAGCCGGGTGGCTGCCGAGATCATTTTCGACCAGGGTCTGGGAGATGTCTTCGTGGTGCGTACCGCCGGCCACGTGATCGATTCCGCCGTCCTCGGTTCCATCGAGTATGCCGTCACGGTTCTTGAGGTTCCCTTGATCGTGGTGCTGGGGCACGACAGTTGCGGTGCCGTTCAAGCGACCATCGCTGCTCTCGACGAGGGCAAGGTTCCCGGTGGCTTCGTCCGCGACGTGGTTGAGCGCGTGACGCCCTCGATCATGTTGGGCCGCCGGGACGGGTTGACCCGGGTCGACGAATTTGAGACGCGCCACGTCATCGAGACGGGTTCCCAGCTACTGACACGTTCGACCGCAATCGCCGACCGCGTCTCCGGCGGTGACGTGGCGATCGTCGGCGTCACCTACCATTTGGCCGACGGTCAGATCGTGCTGCGCGAGCACCTCGGCGATATCGGGCCGTAGCGGCAGGCGATCAGCCGAACAGAAGGCAAGGCGACACGCCGAGCCGGGTCGGACGGCTTGCGGTGAGCTGGCTTTACGGTGGAAACGTGCTGGATCTTGAACCGCAGGGACCGCTGCCGCCGCAGATTTACTGGCGACGTCGCGGGTTGGCTCTCGGTATCGCCGCAGTGGTCATCGCGCTGATCATTGGTGTGTCGATCGCGCTGTTCAGCCGATCGGAGTCCACCGACGCCGCCAATACCGCCGCCACCGGGAAAGCCGCGGTGGCCCCGAACCCAGCCCAGACTCCTCAGCCCGAGAATAAGACGCCTGTGGTGCCGCCGGCTCAGTCCAGCCCCGCGCCCACGCCCACCGAAACGGCCGCCGTCGCACCGCCTCCGGTGTTGCAGGCCGGCGAGGACTGCCCGGACTCCAATCTCGCGGTCAAGGGAATCACCAACGCGCCACAGTACGTGATCGGCGATCAGCCCAAGTTCACCATGGTCGTCACCAACATCGGCCTCGTCGCGTGCAAACGTGATGTCGGTGCGGCCGTCCTGGCGGCCTACGTCTACTCGCTCGACAACAATCGGTTGTGGTCCAACCTTGACTGCGCACCCTCCAATGAGACGCTGGTCAAGACCTTCAACCCAGGCGAACAGGTGACGACCGAAGTGACCTGGACCGGAATGGGTTCGGCGCCGCAGTGCCCCCTGCCTCGCGAGCCGATCGGACCCGGCACCTACAACCTGGTTGTCCAGTTGGGAAATCTCCGCTCGGCCGCGGTTCCCTTCATCCTAGCCGAAACGCCGCCGGCGGCGGAGCCTGCTCCGGGTGGCGAACCGGCCCCGCCGCCTGTCGAACCGGCGCCGGCGGGCTGATCCCAGCGTTACAGCATGCGGTCGATGATCGTCGACTCAGCCAGCTGAGAAAGACCCTCACGGACGTGACGGGCCCACATCTCTCCGATGCCGTCGACGGATTGTAGGTCGTTGGCGGTTGCCGCCAGCAAGCCCTGGAGTGAGCCGAACCGTCGAACCAGCAGGTCGACGTGGCCGAACTGCAGGCGCGGGATACCAGCCATCGCCCGGTAACCGCGGGCGCTGAGGGCCGAATCCTGCGCTTCCACCGTCGAGGGGTACCCGAATACCCTTGCCAGCGTGGTGAAGTCGAGTAGCTCGGTATCGGACAGCGCATCGAGTTCAGCCAGCGTCGATGCGACCTGCGAATTCGATGGCGCCTCCGGGCTGGCGTGGTAGTCGCGGGCGATGAGTTCCCGGGCCGTATCGTTACCCCCGAGAAGCTCTTCGAGCTGTAGTCGCAATTGCCGGCCGTCGGTTCCGAGTTCGACTGCGTCATTATCGATTTCGATACCGATACGGCGAACCATCTCCAGTCGTTGCACGACGGTCATGACATCGCGCAGCGTGACAAAGTCTTCGATCTCGGCGGTGGAGAGCTGCCGCGACACTTCGTCGAGCCTGGCCTTGTATCGCTCCAGAGTGGCGACAGCTTGGTTCGCCCGCGACAGTATGGTCGCTGAACCGGCGACCACGTGACGATCTCCCCCCACGTAGACGGTCACCAGATTCATCGAATGGCTGACCGATATCACCGGGAAACCGGTCTGGATGGCCGTCCGCTCGGCAGAGCGGTGCCGGGTACCGGACTCGTCGGTCGGGATCGTCGGATCCGGGACCAATTGCACGTTGGCCCGCAGAATCCGGTCACCGGTGGTGGAAAGCACCACTGCCCCGTCCATTTTGGACAGTTCACGCAGGCGGGTAGCCGCAAAGCTGACGTCAAGTGAGAAGCCGCCGTCGCAGATCGCCTCGACTCGCTCGTTGTAGCCCAGCACGATCAGGGCTCCGGTGCGCCCACGCAAGATTCGTTCCAGCCCGTCGCGTAACGCGGTACCCGGGGCGAGCCGCCCGATCGTCTCCCGCAATGTGGGAGTCGACGCTCCGATCTTCGGGCGGCTGACTGTGTTCACAACCAGCCATTGTCCACTGTGGGAATGCCCCCGCCGGAACGTCGGTCGGATTTCAGTTCACGTGGGGCTGGGGGAGCCACGCTGATCCCGTCGAGCGTCTGCAATGCCTCGGTAATGGTGGCCGACTCCAGCGTGTGCAGGCCCTCCGGAGGCGCGCTGCAACCGGTGGGGACCACGGCAACGGTGAATCCGAGGCGAGCCGCCTCGGCCAGTCGTTGGTTCATTCCACTGACCCGCCGCAGATCCCCTGCCAGGCCGATCTCGCCGAAGACCACGACCCCGGCAGGCAGTGGCAAACCGGTCACCGCGGATGCCATGGCCGCGGCGACCGCGAGGTCTGATGATGGATCGGTGAGTCGCATCCCGCCGACGGTTGAAAGGTAAATGTCGAGCATGCTCACCGGAATGCCGGCACGTTTGTGGATCACTGCGGTGATCATCGCGACGCGGGATGGATCGATACCACTGACGACCGTTCGTCGCGGTGTGTTGTCGGTGGGCGGTGAGGTGAGCAATGCCTGAATCTCGCCGATCAACGGTCGCTTTCCATCGAGGGTCACCGTGACCGCTGTGCCGGGAACAGGCTGAGCCCGTTGCTCGAGGAACAGGCCGGATGGATCCGAGACACCCTCGATGCCGTGTTCGTTGAGCACGAAACAGCCGACTTCATCCGCGGCGCCGAAGCGGTTCTTCACTCCACGGACCATGCGGATCGGGGTGTTGCGGTCACCTTCGAAATGCAGTACGACGTCGACGAGATGCTCCAGTGACCGGGGTCCGGCGATCGCGCCGTCCTTGGTGACATGGCCGACAAGAATCATCGCGACTCCAGAGGACTTCGCGGCTGAAGTCAGCGCTGACGTGACCGCCCGCACCTGGGTTACCCCCCCGGTCACACCGTCGGAGTCGGGCGCGGACATCGTCTGTACCGAATCGACGATCACCAAAGAAGGGTCGACGACCTCAAGATGCTCGAGCACGGTGTTCACGTCGGATTCGGCGGCTAGGTACAGCCCGTCGTGGGTGCAGTCCGTGCGACCCGCCCGCATCCTGATCTGGCCCGCCGACTCCTCGCCGGAGACGTACAGGGCGCGTCGGCCGGACTGCGCCCACCGGTGGGCAACCGCGAGTAACAGCGTCGACTTGCCAACGCCGGGGTCACCGGCGAGCAGGCTTACCGAACCCGGCACGACGCCCCCGCCCAAAACCCGGTCCAGTTCGTCGATCCCGGTGGGCAGGTGGCGAGTGTGATCGGGGTCGACTGAGGTAATGGGAACCGCCGGAGTCGCGCTGTGCAGTAGTCCAGAGCGTGTCCTCGCGGTGGTCGTTGCGAGGACCGCGACCTCCGCCACGGTGCCCCAGGTACCGCAACCGGGGCAGCGGCCCAGCCATTTGCCGGTGCGGTGATGGCAGTCTGAGCAGCGGTACTGCGATCGAGGTTTTGCCACGGAGCCGAGGCTAGCGAGTGGTGGTGACAATCGCCGGGCAATACCGGCTAACCAGATCTCGCAACAGCTCAGCCCGGCGGCGCGCCCGGCGCATACTCCGGGTCAGGCGTCCCCAGCCGCGACTGGGACGGCCACCGTGGCCCGGCCGGCCTTCTCGAACGTGAAGGTGAAGTCATAGGTCAGCCCATTGGTGATCGGCTCACTGAGGGTCACGAGTGCCGGGCCGTCCGGGTCGGTCTCGCCCTGCGCACCGCTCGCCTGCGGGGTGGCGCCCGGGTCGGCAGAGGGGCCGAGAACGAGTGCTCCGGCGGCGGGTACGGCACCAGTGCCCGCGAGAGCGACCTGGCCCACATCGGAGGTGATGCTGAGCAACGTGTCGTCGGTGTCCGGCGAGTTGTTCGCCGCAACGAGTACCAGCGGAACTACCGTCCCGGGCTGGAGGAAGTCGCTGGTCTGCTCGGCCTGTAGGTGGACATTGCGCAAGGCGATGTCCTTGACGTTGGCAGACGTGCCGTTGACTGCCGACTCCTGGGTCGCGGTCTGGGAGATCTGTCCGGCACTGCACCCAGTGACAACCAGACCGCAGGCGGCCAGGCCGGCGGTGGCGGCGGTGAGGCGGGTAGTCAAGCGATTCACAGCGGCCTCCTGCTGGGCAGATCGGACGGCATCGTGGTAGCCGGCCTTTGTTCGACTGTGCACACTAATCGAATGCGTAGCCATCGACTATGCACAGTAGTAGGTGGTGCCGCCCGGCGGTAGCCAAGGCGTGATCTGCGCGTGAACCTTTTTCCGGAGGGTCGAGAGGTGCGCCCCGCTGTGGGTGCCGATACACGAAACGGTTGGCCTGTCAACCCCCGGATTCGGTGGCGGTGCCCCTGACCTGCGACGTTGATCAACGGGCGAATATCGCCCGTGTTAAGATGGCCGAGTGAAAGGGGCTCGCATCTGATGATTTTCAAGGTCGGAGACACCGTTGTTTACCCACATCACGGTGCTGCATTGATCGAAGCGATCGAAACCCGGACGATCAAGGGAGTACAGAAGGAGTACCTCGTACTCAAGGTAGCCCAAGGTGATCTGACCGTTCGGGTTCCCGCTGAGAACGCCGAATATGTGGGTGTGCGCGACGTGGTTGGCCAGGAGGGACTCGACAAGGTATTCCAGGTGTTGCGGGCGCCGCACACCGAAGAGCCCACCAACTGGTCCCGTCGGTACAAGGCCAACCTCGAGAAGCTTGCGTCCGGTGATGTCAACAAGGTTGCTGAGGTCGTCCGCGACCTGTGGCGCCGTGATCAGGAGCGCGGGTTGTCTGCGGGCGAGAAGCGGATGCTCGCCAAGGCTCGCCAGATCCTGGTTGGCGAACTGGCGCTTGCCGAGAACACCGACGACGCGAAAGCCGCGACCATCCTCGACGAGGTACTCGCCGCCGCGTCTTGACTGCCGGTCGGATCGGTGGACCTCTCCGCGCCGGTAGGTTTGTCACTCACTGAGGATTAAGGGTGCCGGAGACAGTCGCGGTGGTCCCAGCCGCGGGACGGGGTGACCGCCTCGGTGCTGGTATCGCCAAGGCCTTCGTCGAGCTGGGCGGTAGCACCCTCGTGGAGATCGCCGTGGACAGCCTGCTCGCGTCGGGCGTCATCCAGCGTGTCGTCGTGGCCGCACCGCCGAACCGGCTGGAGGTGACCGCTTCGCTCGTCGGCGACCGTGCCACCGTGGTAGCTGGTGGCCCAGAACGTCTCGACAGTGTCCGCTTGGCGCTGGCGGCTGTCGGTGATCCCGATTTCGTGCTCGTTCACGACGCCGCTCGGCCGCTGACCCCGGCAGCTCAGTTCCAGCGTGTCGTAGCGGCGCTGCGCGACGGGCAACGAGCGGTCATCCCCGTCCTGCCGGTGGTCGACACCATCAAGGCTGTGGACGCCAATGGCGTCGTCCTGGGCACCCCCGAACGGGACGGGCTGCGAGCGGTGCAAACCCCTCAGGGTTTTGAAACTGCGCTGTTGCGCCGTGCGTATGAGCAGGCCGGTGCAGCGACTGATGATGCGGCTCTGGTGGAGAACCTGGGGGTACCGGTGCACACTGTGGCAGGCGACGTCCTGGCGTTCAAGATCACCACTGCGCTGGATCTGCGGTTGGCTGCCGCAGTGGTGGATTCGTGAGTCTGCCCCGGGTCGGGATCGGCACCGACGTCCACCCCATCGAGCCCGGTCGGCCGTGCTGGCTGCTCGGTCTGCTCTTCGACGATGCCGAGGGCTGCTCCGGCCACTCCGACGGCGACGTGGCCGCGCACGCACTCTGCGACGCGTTGCTGTCAGCGTCCGGGCTCGGCGACATCGGCGGGGTGTTCGGCGTCGATCGACCGCAGTGGCACGGCGTGACCGGGGCGCAGATGCTGGCCCACGTCAGGGATCTGCTGACCGCCAATGGTTTCCGCATCGGCAACGCCGCGGTGCAGGTCATCGCCAATCGCCCAAAGGTTGGGCCCCGCCGCGAGGAGGCCCAAGGGCTGCTCTCGGAACTGCTCGGCGCACCGGTGTCGGTGTCAGCGACCACGACTGATGGGCTGGGCCTCACCGGACGCGGGGAGGGGATGGCCGCGGTCGCCACCGCCCTGGTCGCCGAGACCGCCCGGTAAGCTGCGACGTCGTGGCCGGACTGCGTTTGCATGACACCTTCACCGGTGCCGTGCGCGACTTCCACCCGCTGCGTCCCGGCCGGGTGTCGGTCTATCTGTGTGGTGCCACCGTGCAGGGACTGCCGCATATCGGACATGTGCGCAGCGGGGTCGCTTTCGACGTCCTGCGCCGCTGGTTGCTGGCCAAGGGCTACGACGTCGCCTTCATCCGAAACGTCACCGACATCGACGACAAGATCCTGATCAAGGCCGCCGAGGCGGGCCGCCCATGGTGGGAGTGGGCCGCCACCCACGAGCGCGCCTTCGCGGCGGCCTACGACGCGCTCGGTGTGCTGCCGCCGTCCGCCGAACCACGCGCCACGGGCCATATCACCCAGATCGTCGAACTCATCGAACGCCTCATCGACGCCGGCCACGCGTACCCGGGAGCCGGCGACGTGTACTTCGACGTGCTGAGCTTCCCGGACTACGGAAAGCTCTCCGGCCATCGGATCGACGACGTCCACCAGGGTGAGGGCGTCGGTGCCGGAAAACGCGATCCACGGGACTTCACCCTCTGGAAGGCCGCGAAGCCGGGGGAGCCGTCGTGGCCGACCCCCTGGGGTCGCGGCCGCCCGGGCTGGCATTCGGAATGCGTTGCGATGGCTCACGAATATCTCGGGTCAGAGTTCGACATCCATTGTGGTGGAATGGATCTGGTATTCCCGCACCACGAGAATGAGATTGCTCAGGCGCAGGCGGCCGGGGATGGCTTCGCCCGGTTCTGGTTGCACAACGGCTGGGTCACCATGGGTGGCGAGAAAATGAGCAAGTCGCTGGGCAACGTCCTGTCGATTCCTGCTGTCCTGCAGCGGGTCCGGCCCGCGGAGTTGCGGTACTACCTGGGCAGCGCGCACTACCGCTCCATGTTGGAGTTCACCGAGACCGCCCTGCACGACGCAGCCAGGGCCTACACCGGCATCGAGGACTTCCTGCATCGGGTCCGCACGCGGGTGGGGGCAGTGGCGCCCACCGTCTGGACGGAGAAGTTCGCCAGCGCGCTCGATGACGATCTCGCGGTGCCCGCCGCCATCGCCGAGGTGCATGCAGCCCGGGCCGAAGGAAACCGGGCTCTGGAGTCCGGCGACCATCAGACGGCACAGGCCAAGGCCGGCGAAATCCGTTCGATGATGGGCATTCTCGGCTGCGATCCACTCGATGAACGGTGGCAGACCCGCGACGAGACGGCCGCCGCGCTGGCGGCGGTCGATGTCCTCGTCCGTGCTGAGGTGCAGCGGCGCGAGAACGCCCGCCGTGAGCGTGATTGGGAGCAGGCCGACGAGATTCGGGACCGGCTCAAACGAGCCGGCGTCGAGGTGACGGACACCGCCGACGGTCCGCAGTGGTCGCTGTCCGACGCCTCGATACTTGACGGGGCGGGTGCATAGATGGCAGGCAATTCGCGGCGACGCGGTGCCATCCGGAAGGCCGGCACCAAGAAGGGGCCCACGGTCGGTTCCGGAGGGGTGCGCAGGCGCGGTTTGGAGGGCCGTGGTGCCACTCCGCCCGCCCACATGCGTCCCGGTCATCCGGCCGCCAAACGCGCCGCCAAGCAGAGTCGGACTCCGGCTGCCAAGCCCGCCGACGAGACCGAGATCGTGCTCGGCCGAAATCCGGTGCTGGAGTGTCTGCGTGCCCATGCCCCCGCGTCGGCGCTCTACGTCGCCCTGGGCGCCGACGCCGACGAGCGGCTGACCGAATCGGTCACCCTGGCCGCCGATCGCGGCATCGCGATCCTCGAGGTTCCGCGCACCGACCTGGACCGCCTCAGCGCCAACGGATTACACCAGGGGATCGCCCTGCAGGTGCCGCCGTACTCCTACATCCACCCCGACGACCTGCTGACTGCGGCCCGGAACGACGTGCGGCCCGCCCTCTTGGTGGCCCTGGACAATATCTCCGATCCGCGCAATCTCGGCGCGATCATTCGTTCGGTCGCGGCTTTCGCCGGCCAAGGCGTCCTGATTCCGCAACGCCGGTCCGCTTCTGTGACTGCGGTGGCCTGGCGCACCAGTGCCGGAGCGGCCGCCCGCGTACCGGTGTCACGGGCCACGAATCTCAATCGCACGCTGAAGGATTGGGCGAATTCAGGGTTGCAGATCGTCGGCTTGGATGCTGACGGCGACACCGCTCTGGACGACCTGGACGGTTCCGGCCCAATGGTGGTGGTGGTGGGCTCGGAGGGCAAGGGCCTGTCTCGGCTGGTCCGGGAGAACTGCGATGCCATCGTCTCCATCCCGATGGCGGGGCCGACTGAATCGCTCAACGCCGCTGTCGCCGCCGGTGTGGTGCTGGCCGAAATCGCCAGACAGCGACGTTCATAGCCCCCCGGGGTCAGAGTCCGATTACCTGTATTGCGGCCCAGAGTGTCACCACCGAAGCGCAGACAGATGCCGGCACGGTGACCAACCCGATCAGGCTGAACTCGGCCGCATCGGTCGATTCGTTCCGCTGATGCAGGACGCGGCGCCACAGGAGATTGGCCAGCGAGCCGACGTAGGTCAGATTCGGTCCGATATTCACCCCGATCAAAGCGGCCAGGACGGCCGCCGATCCAAGCCCGGACAACGGGACCAACAGAATGAGGATGGCCGGCAGATTGTTGACCAGATTGGATAACGCGGCTGCGATCGCAGCGATGAGAAGCAGGCTGAGCAGACCGGTGTTGCTGGGCAGCAATCGGCTCATCGCGGTCTGCCCGCCGTTGTCCAGAACACACCTGACGACGATTCCGAGAGCCAACACGAACATCAGAAAGGGCAGGTTCACCGACCGGAACAGCGCGGGCACCGTGATCCGGCCCTGCATCAGCGACCGGCCGCCGAGTACGGCCGCGCCGATCGCCGCCGCCCACGCCGGTGATACACCGAATACCGACGTCACCGCGAAGCCCGCCAGGGTCAGTCCCAGAACCAGGAGGGTGAACAGAGGGGCGGACTCGTGCGGAGCCGGTCGGGCGGTTGCCGGACGGTCCTGGAGGTCACCGCGAAACAGCAGCCGGAAGAGTACGTATTCGACGGCCACGGCGACCAACCAGGGGCCCGCCATCAGCACGGTGAACCGGATGAACGACAACCCGGTCGCTCCGAATGCCAGCAGATTGGTCAGGTTGGACACGGGCAGCAGGAGTGAGGCGCTGTTGGCAAGGTGCACGGTGGCGTAGGTGTGCGGCCGGGAGCGCACCGCGAGCAGTCGAGTCGTACCAATGACGACAGGTGTCAGCAACAGAACGGTGGCATCCAGGCTCAGCACTGCGGTTGTTGCACCCGCCACCAGGAAAACCCGGCCCAACAGTGCTCGCGGACGGCCGGGGCTGGAGTGGGCCAGCCATGATCCGAAGACCCGGAACAGTCCGTCGCTGTCGCAGACCGCGACGAGTACCAGCAAGGCCCCGAGGAACGCGACAACCGGCAGTAACGTGAGAACTTCTGACCCGGCCACGGTGGCCGGCACCGCTCCGATTCCGACGAGCAACGCTGCTGCCGGGACGGCCACCACGACCTCCGAGCGACGCGACGTCGCCGAGACCAGGACCACCGCGAGCAACACCAGAGACAGCGCAAGGGTGCCGTTCACCGACCTACACCCAGGGGTCTGCGTGCTGCCAAAGAGTCGGGAGATGGACCGCAACGCCATCGCGAGCGGCTAACCGGTCGAACACCGTCATCGTTGCGTCAAGGTCGTCGGCTGCGTAGGGCAGGGCGCGCAGCGGGGCCGTCAAGGGCCGGAAGAAGTCGTCCCAGTGGATCAACACCACCTGCCGGGCGCCGACCGCGCGAACGGTCTCGTCCCAGTACCGCTCGATGTACCCGGTCGGTTGCAGGCCGAGTTGGCCAACGCCGAGATACGCGATCTCGGCGATCTGACCGTTCAGGGCGCCCGGCACGAATCCCGCGCTGCCCTGGATGAGCAGGCGCCGCCCACTGGTCCGATGCCGAATCATGGTCGACCAGGCCTCCCCGCACCGGTAGGCCGACGCCCGGGCCGAGGGCGCCACCGGCTCGCGGATCGGTCCGGGAAATCGATCCGGCGGGCAGTGCTCCGACTCGATCAGCGTCACGTCGAAATGGCCGAACTCCAACCGCGATCCGGACCTGGTTACCACGATCCGCTCTTCGGGAAGCCCATGTCCCCGGGCGATGTTGGCTGCCGACTCCCCGCCGACGACCACGGCGCCGGTGCGCCGCGCGACCTCGGCTGAGTCCAGCGCATGGTCGTAGTGGGTGTGCACCGGCAGCACGGCCTCGACGCGGCTGATGCCGGCACTGTTCAGCGCGTCATCGATCCGCGATGACGCGGAACGCAACGGCAACAGTGCGACGCCGAGCATGCCAGGTCGGGAGAAGAAACCATCGGTCAGCAGCGCCGACGTGCCGTCATCGACGAGCAACGTCGATACACCCAGCCAGGTCACCGACAGTGATGCGTCGTTATCGGCGGTCGCCAATGTGAACCGGTCGGCATACCGCCCGATGTCGGGCCGGCCCAGTCGCAGACGCATCAGGCGAATGCTGCCACGTCGACCCCGACGTCGATCAACTGCCCTCTGACGGCAGTCGCGATGGCGACCGCCCCGGGTGAATCACCGTGGACGCACACCGATTCCACCTCGATCTCGACCGTTGAACCATCCACCGCCGTCACCGTTCCCGTGGACACCATCATCTCGACCCGACGGGCGATCTCGACCGGATCGGTCAACACCGCACCGGGGGTGCCGCGGGGTGCCAGTCGCCCGTCGGGCAGGTACGCGCGGTCGGCGAACGCCTCAGGCACTGTCCGCAGCCCGACCCGTCGGGCCTCGGTGAAGAAGACCGAACCGGCCTGTCCCAGGACCGGCAAGCGCGGGTCGACGGCGCAGACGGCCTCAGCGACCGCGCGGGCCTGATCGCGGTCGACACCGATCGTGTTGTACAGCGCACCGTGGGGCTTGACGTAGCTCAGTGCCGATCCCGCGGTACGGGCGAGTGCCTGCAGCGCGCCGATCTGGTAGATCACGTCGGCGGCCAGTTCATCCGGTTCGACCTCGATCCGGCGCCGGCCGAAACCGGCCAGATCGAAGTAACCGACTTGGGCGCCGATCCGGACCCCCCGCCGCACGGCGGCGACGCAGGTCCGGGCCAGCGCGACGGGATTGCCGGCGTGGAACCCGCAGGCCAGGTTGGCGCTGGTGACAATGTCGAGCATCGCATCGTCGTCGCCGAGCGCCCACACCCCGAATCCCTCGGCGAGGTCGGCGTTGAGGTCGACGGACGGCACCAGGTGAGCCTACGCAGCGGCCGGGTCGAGCCGACGATGGCTGAGCGCGAAGACTCTCGCCCGCTACCGGACCGGCCTGTCAGGCCTGCCGTCGGCGTTGCCCAGCAGGAGTCGCACGGTCAGATCCAATCGTTTGCTGACGTCGCTGGCGGAGGCCCTTCTGGTCAGCCACGCCAGCAGATTCGACAGCCAGACATCGGAGATCACCCGGGCGATGTGGTACTGGTCCTCGGTAGGTTCCCCGTCGCTCATCGCCCTGGCGAACATCCCGTCGATGATCTTTTCGACGTGGTCCACCTCACCCGCTGCGGACGCGTCGGCAAAAACGTAGGCCCGGGTCATCGCCTCGGTCAGGAGCGGGTTGCGCTGCATGGCACGGTTGAGCTTGCTGACCATGACGTTCAAGCGCTGGAACGGGGTCCCGCCGGTGACCGCCGAGCGGTCGGTCCTGGCGTCGATCCGCTCGAACTCCCGGCCGAGCGCGGAAACCAGCAGGTGAACCTTGGACGGGAAGTAGCGATACAGCGTGCCCACCGCGACATCCGCACGATCGGCGACGGCGCGCATCTGCACCGCTTCGTAGCCGCCCTTGGACGCGATCGCCAGGGTGGCGTCGAGAATGCGCTTACGCCTCTCGCGCTGGGCCTCCGAGCCCAGTTCGGATTCGGCCAGCACCGAAACCGGTGCGACGTCGCGCGGCTGCGAGCCGGGTTCTCCCGCCGGCGGCTTCTGCGCTGCAGACGACATCGCTGGGATGGCTCCTTTTCGACGTGACCCTGGCTGCGGCGTGAACTTCGACTTGACGCCTCGTCGCTGGCACTATTAGAACACGTTCTAGTGGCCGGTGCCGGTAACCGCCCATGTCGCGCCAACCCAAGGAGACGACGGTGTGCGTCACTATCGCCGACGAGCAGTCCGCCGCCCGTGAGCTGGTTCGTCACTGGGCGGCCGGCGCCGCGGCGCCATCCACCATTCGGCAGATCGAGCAGGGCCGCACCGAAGCGTGGCGGGACGTTTTTTCCGGTCTGTCCGATCTCGGGCTGTTCGGCGCCGCTGTCGCCGAGGAGTACGGCGGAGCCGGTGGGGCGGTGGCCGATCTGTGCGCCATGATCGACGAAGCCGCCTACGCGCTGATTCCCGGCCCGGTCGCCAGCACCGCAGTGGCGACTCTGGTGATCGACGAACCCGCTCTGTTGGCCGGTCTGTGCACCGGAGGGCTGACGGCGGGAGTGGCGGTGGCCGCCGATGTGCGCGAGCACTCCGGCCGGGTGTCGGGAGAGGTCGAACACGTTCTGGGTGGACTGCCGACCGGACTGCTGGTGCTGCCGGCGGATGACCACGTCGTGGTTGTCGACGCGGCGTCGCCGGGTGTCGCGGTCGAGCCGTTACGGGCCACCGATTTCTCCAGGCCCTTGGCGAGGGCGACGCTGAGGGGCGCCCCGGCCTTCCGACTGGCGGTGTCGCGGCGCCGGTTCGTCGACCTGGCAGCCACTGTGCTGGCTGCCGAGGCGGCCGGTGTCGCCCGCTGGACGCTGCACGCTGCGGCCGAATACGCCAAGGTGCGTGAGCAGTTCGACCGCCCCATCGGGAGTTTTCAGGCCATCAAGCACATGTGCGCCGAGATGCTGCTGCGCTCGCAGCAGGCCGCTGTCGCGGCCGCCGACGCCGCTGTCGCGGCCGCCGACGCAGCAGTGGCCTCCGAACACGATCCGCCCGGAGTCGACGATCAGCTGTCCATCGCCGCCGCCGTGGCCGCCGCAGTCGGCATCGGCGCGGCCAAGGCCAATGCCCGGGATTGCATTCAGGTGCACGGCGGGATCGGAATCAGCTGGGAGCATGACGCCCACCTCTATCTGCGTCGGGCGCACGCGGTGGGCCAACTGCTCGGTGGCCGTTCGGTGTGGGTGCGCAGAGTCGGCGAACTGAGCCGCCGGGGGCTCCGTCGAGAACTGCGGATCGACCTCGACTCAGTCGAGCACCTCAGGCCCGAGATCGCCGCGGCGGTGGGGCGGGTGGCAGCCGTGCCAGAAACGGATCGACAAGTGGCGCTGGCCGATGCTGGCTTGCTGGCGCCACACTGGCCGCCGCCCTTCGGGCGTGATGCCTCCCCGGCCGAACAACTTCTCATCGACGCGGAACTGTCGGCCGCTGGAGTCACCCGCCCCGATCTGGTCATCGGGTGGTGGGCCGTACCCACCATTCTCGAGGGCGGTACTGCCGAGCAGATCGCCCGATTCGTCCCTGCCACGCTGCGGGGTGACCTTCATTGGTGTCAGCTGTTCAGCGAGCCCGGGGCGGGTTCGGATCTGGCGGCGCTGCGCACCCGGGCCGTTCGTGTCGAGGGCGGCTGGAGCCTTACCGGCCAGAAGGTGTGGACGTCGGCGGCGCACAAGGCCGACTGGGGGGTTTGTCTGGCCCGCACCGATGCCGACCTGCCGAAGCACAAGGGCATCACGTACTTTCTCGTCGACATGCGGTCACCGGGCATCGAGGTCCGCCCGCTGCGCGAGATCACCGGCGACGAACTGTTCAATGAGGTGTTCTTCGACGAGGTCTTCGTACCCGACGTCATGGTGGTCGGGGAGGTCAACGACGGTTGGCGACTGGCCCGGACCACGTTGTCCAATGAGCGGGTGGCGATGGCCCACGGCACCGCACTGGGCAACCCGATGGAGCAATTGCTGGGCGATCTCTCGGATGCCGCGGTGGACGCCGGCACCGCCGAACGGCTCGGAGAACTGTTGCTGGGCGCGCAGGTTGGCTCGTTGCTCGATCAGCGGATCGCCCAGTTGGCCGTCGGGGGCCGCGATACCGGAGCCGAAGCCAGCGCCCGCAAGTTGATCGGAGTGCGTTACCGGCAAGCTCTTGAGGAGTTCCGGATGGAACTGTCACCCGGGGGCGGGCTTGTGGTCAACGACGCGGTTCAGCGCTTCCTCAACACCCGATGCCTGTCCATCGCCGGCGGCACCGAACAGATTCTGCTCAGCATGGCCGGCGAACGATTGCTCGGCCTGCCCCGTTGACCGGCTCCGGTCATCCCTCAGACGTCGTAGCTGACTTCAACCGAGTCGGAGACGGGTCGTGACTGGCAGGCCAGGATCAGGCCGTCGGCGAGGTCCTCGGGTTCCAGCACGTCGTTGACCTCCATCTCGACCTCACCGGCGAGCTTCGTGGTCGCACAGGCGCCGCAGTGGCCTTCCCGGCAGGAGTACGGGGCCTCGAGGCCGGTGGCGAGCAGGACGTCGAGCAACTTCTCGCCGCGCGGCCAGGACACGGTGTGGGTCTGGCCGTCGAGGTGCACCACGGCGGTAGCCGGAATGTCGGGGCTCGTCACGGGCGAAGTTTCCTTTCAGCGCAGAGGGCATCCCACAAAATTGGAACACGTTACAAAAATCGTGCGAGGGCGAACTAGCAGGTACAAGGTCAGGTTCCTCGACACGAATCGTAACGTGTTCTAGTCTGAGTCGCAGGCACCCACTCCCGGGAGGAAGCAGTGACGTCCATTCAGCAGCGCGACGTGCAGACCGTGCTGGCGGCCATCGACGACGTGCTTCCGCGGTTCCGCGATCGCGCCTCCCGCACCGAGGAACTGCGCCGACTGGATGGACAATCGGTCGCCGAACTCAACGATGCCGGATTCTTCAAATTACTGCAGCCCGAGCAGTGGGGCGGTCTGCAGTGCGATCCCACGAAGTTCTTCGAGGCGGTTCGCCGGATCGCCAGCGCCTGCGGTTCCACGGGCTGGGCCGGCGGCATCCTCGGCGTGCACAACTGGCACCTCGCGCAGTTCGACCAACAGGCCCAGGAGGACGTCTGGGCCGACGACCCGACGGTGCGGGTGTCCTCGTCGTACGCCCCGATGGGCGCGGGACTGGTGGTTGACGGCGGCTACCTCGTCAACGGCACCTGGCTGTGGTCCTCCGGATGTGACCACGCGACCTGGACGTTCGTCGGCGGACCGGTGATCAAGGACGGCCGGCCCGTGGATTTCGGCAGTTTCCTGATGCCCCTGGGCGACTATCAGATTCGCGACGACTGGCATGTCGTCGGACTCAAGGGCACCGGTAGCAACACCCTCGTCGTCAAGGATGTGTTCGTGCCCCGGCACCGGTTCCTGTCATACGGTGCGATGAACGATGGGTCTGCCGGCGGCCTGAAGACCAACACCGCCCCGGTCTATCGGATGCCCTGGGGAACCATGCATCCCACTACGATCTCCACCCCCATCGTGGGCATGGCCTACGGCGCCTACGCCGCCCACGTGGAGCATCAGGGTAAGCGGGTCCGCGCCGCCTTCGCCGGCGAGAAGGCGAAGGACGATCCGTTCGCCAAGGTGCGTATCGCCGAAGCCGCCAGCGATATCGACGCCGCCTGGTGTCAGCTGCGCGGCAACCTCGCCGAGGAGTACGCGCTGCTCTGCGAGGGCAAGGAGGTCCCGATGGCGCTGCGGGCCCGCGCCCGTCGCGACCAGGTGCGGGCCACCGGTCGGGCCATCGCGTCCATCGACCGGCTGTTCGAGGCCGCGGGCGCCACCGCGCTCAACAATGACCAGCCGCTGCAACGGTTCTGGCGCGACGCCCACGCCGGCCGGGTACACGCCGCCAACGACGCCGAGCGGGCCTATGTCATGTACGGCAACCACGAGTTCGGTTTGCCCATCGGCGACACGATGGTCTAGAGGGCCGGGGAGATATGGCAGTCTTCGACCAATGACCGGGTTCATCCGCGAAGCTCAGGCCCAGCAAGAGGCGGCCCAGCAGGGGGTGACCTTCGAGTCGACCTCGAGGTTCGCTGAGATAGACGCCGACGGGCGCAGGATGCGGCTGCACTACCACCGGGCCGGTGAGGGCAACCCCGAGACGGTGGTGCTGCTGCACGGGGGTGGTCCCGGAGCGTCGAGTTGGTCGAACTTCGGCCGCAACATCGCGGTGCTTGCCGACCATTTTCACATCATCGCGATCGACCAGCCGGGTTATGGGTTGTCCGACAAACACACCGAACACGAGCAATACAACCGCTACAGCGCCAACGCCGTACTGGCCCTGCTCGACCACCTCGGCATCCGCCGCCCCGCCCTGGTCGGCAACTCACTGGGCGGTGGCACGGCGGTCCGCCTGGCTCTGGACCACCCCGACCGGGCAGGCCGGCTGGTACTGATGGGCCCTGGCGGGCTGAGCGTCAATCTGTTCGCACCCGACCCGACTGAGGGCGTCAAACTACTGGGCCGATTCAGCGCGGATCCGACCCGGGAGAACCTGGAACGGTTCCTTCGGATCATGGTTTACAACCAGCAACTCATCACCCCGGAACTCGTCGAGGAGCGGTTCGCGGTCGCCAGCACCCCCGAGGCGCTGGCCGCCGCCCGGGCGATGGGTAAGTCCTTCGCCGGACCGGATTTCGAACTCGGCATGATGTGGCGCGAGGTGTACCGACTGCGCCAACGGGTGCTGCTGATCTGGGGCCGGGAGGACCGCGTCAATCCCCTCGACGGTGCGCTGGTGGCGCTCAAGCAGATCCCCCGAGTGCAACTGCATGTGTTCGGGCAATGCGGCCACTGGGCGCAAGTGGAAAAATTCGACGAGTTCAACAAGCTGACCATCGACTTCCTGGGAGGCTCGTGATGAGCGGCCCCATCCGATCCCTGGGATATCTGCGGATCGAGGCCACCGACATATCGGCGTGGCGTGAGTACGGGTTGAAGGTGCTCGGCATGGTCGAGGGCAGGGGCTCCACGGAGGGCGCCCTGTATCTGCGGATGGATGACTTCCCGGCACGGCTGGTGATCGAACCCGGTGAGCACGACCGGCTGTCGGTCGCGGGTTGGGAATGCGCGAATGCCGCGGGCCTGCAGAGCGTTCGCGATTCGCTGGACACCGAGGGAGTGTCGTTCCGTGAGGCCACCGAGGCCGAAGCGGCCGACCGGCGTGTCGACGAGATGATCAGCTTCGCCGACCCGTCGGGAAACCGTCTGGAGGTGTTCCACGGCGCGGCCCTCGAGCATCGCCGGGTGGTCAGCCCCTACGGGCACCGGTTCGTCACGGGCGAACAAGGGCTGGGGCACGTGGTGCTGTCCACCCGCGACGACGCGGAAGCTCTGCATTTCTATCGCGACATCCTGGGCTTCCAGCTTCGCGACTCGATGCGACTACCCCCGCAACTGGTGGGTCGGCCCGCCGACGGCCCGCCGGCATGGCTCAGATTCTTCGGCTGCAACCCTCGCCATCACAGCCTGGCATTCCTGCCGATGCCCACCCCGAGTGGGATCGTGCACCTGATGATGGAGGTGGGTGGTAGCGACGACGTCGGACTGTGCTTGGACCGGGCGCTGCGGCGCAAAGTCCCGATGTCGGCGACCCTGGGCCGGCATGTCAACGACAAGATGCTGTCGTTCTACATGAAGACGCCCGGCGGATTTGACGTCGAATTCGGTTGCGAGGGAATGCAGGTCGATGACGATGACTGGATCGCCAGGGAGAGCACCGCGGTGAGTCTATGGGGGCATGACTTCACCATCGGCTCGCACCGCACCTCGTAACCGCCGATGTCAACCGACGCCATCGACCCGCGGGTCTTTCGCCAGGTGCTCGGACAGTTCTGCACCGGAATCACGATCATCACCACCACCCACGAGGGGGTTCCCAGCGGTTTCGCCTGCCAGTCTTTTGCCGCGCTATCGCTGGATCCTCCGCTGGTGCTGTTCTGCCCCACCAAGATGTCACGGTCCTGGCAGGCCATCGAGGCCAGCAAGACGTTCTGCGTCAACGTGCTCACCGAGAAACAACGCGACATCTGCATCCGTTTCGGGTCCAGGGAACCGGACAAGTTCGCCGGGGTCGACTGGCACCCCTCCCCGCTGGGCTCTCCGATAGTGAACAACTCACTGGCCCATATCGACTGCACGGTGCAATCGGTACACGACGGTGGTGACCACTTCGTCGTCTTCGGTCGGGTGCGGTCGCTGTCGGAACTGCCGACCGTCCCGCCGCGGCCACTGCTGTTCTACCGTGGCGAATACACCGGTATCGAACCGGAGAAGAACACCCCGGCGCAGTGGCGCGACGACCTGGAGGCCTTCCTGACCGCGACGACTCCCGACACCTGGCTGTGAGGCGCTCGCTCAGTGCACGGGTCATGCTACCCGGGGCAGCATCCTTCTGAACCTGTTGTTTACCAACAGAACTCAGGGGTGGCTCGATGCCTGTTCTTTGATGAATGCGACAATCGCCTCCACGACCTCACGGTGGGCTATGTCATTGAGCACGTCGTGGCGACACCCGGGAAACTCGGCGAACCGCAGCACCGGAATCTGCTCGGCGTAGGCGCGTACCGCCCCCGGTGCGGCGATCGGATCGATCTCGCCATGCACGGCCAGGGTGGGCACGGTCAGCTCGGGCAGTTCCCTACCGAAACTGTCCCAGGCTCGATCCAGTTCGCGGGTGAGCGTCCGACTGTCGGCCGTTGTGAATGCCAATGGGTCGTTGTCGATGCAGTCGAGATAGAACGGGTCGGCGGAAAGGCCGCGGACATCGAGATTCATCGTGGTGTTCAGATCGAGCAGCTCAGGGATCGGCGTCAGCGGCGCTCCGGAAATCACCGCTGCCGCATACCGTTCCGGGTTCGCCAGGACACGAAACAACGTCACCACCGATCCCCATGAATGCCCTTGTGCGATAAGGGGTACTCCCGGGTTTTCGTGCTCGGCGAGGTCGGTCAGCGTATCCGCGAGCGCAGAACACTCGGCGATCGTCCCCAACTGACCCCGTTCTCCCGGTGACAGGCCGTGGCCGAACTGGTCGACCCCCCATACGTCGATGCCGGCGTCGTTGAGCGCGAATCCGTAGCGGTGGTACAAGCCGGTGTGTTCGCCGAACCCGTGCAAGAAGATCACCGCCGCACGGGGCTGAGGACACGCCCAGTGCCGGTAGTACACCGGGCCGCGGTCGTGGGGGAGGAATGGCACACCCCGACTGCATCAGGTTTGTTGCCCGGAACGCAAGTGGCCTGCTGTTCTCCGAAGCTTCGGCCCCGTTCGTGTGCGTGTGTGGCCTACACCGCAGCGCTCAGCCAGGGCGCTAACCGTTGCAGCGCCTCATCGATGTCGCGGGCCGGACCGGCGAAGGACAGCCGGACGAAGGAACCGCCCAGGACCGTGTCGAAGTCGATGCCCGGTGCGATCGCCACCCCGGTGTCGGCCAGCAGTCGCCGGCAGAACTCGAAGGAGTCGCCTGTGACATCGGAGACATCGGCGTAGATGTAGAACGCACCGTCGGCCGGTGCCAGCCGGGTGAGGCCGATCCGGTGGAGACCGGCGATCAACGTGTCCCGGTTCGCTGCATAATGCTTCAGGTGCCCCTCCGCCTCGGCGATGGATTCGGGCGTAAACGCTGCGACGGCGGCGAACTGCGGCAGCACCGGTGGACAGATGGTGAAGTTGCCCGTCAGGCGGTCCACCGCGCGCCGCAGCGCCTCGGGAACCAGCATCCACCCCAGTCGCCACCCGGTCATGGCGAAGTACTTCGAGAAACTGTTGATCACCACCGCGTCGCGGGAGGTCTCCCAGGCGCACGCCGTCGGTGGTGCGCCCGGGTAGACCAGTCCGTGGTACACCTCATCGCTGATCAACCGCACCCCATGGGCATCGCACCAGCGTGCGATGGCGGCCAATTCCGGCGGATCGAGGATCGTCCCGGTCGGGTTGGCGGGGCTGGCAACGATAACGCCCCGCACCGGTGGGTCGAGGTCTGCCAGCATCTGTGCGGTCGGCTGAAAACGGGTCTGCGGACCGCACTCGATCTCGACGACATCGCAACCCAACGCCGAGAGGATGTTCCGGTAGCACGGATAGCCCGGGCTGGCCAGTGCCACCCGGTCTCCGGCGTCGAAACAGGACAGGAATGCCAGCAGGAACCCGCCGGATGACCCGGTGGTGAGCACAACGTCCTCGGCTCCGACGGTGATGCCGTACCGCTCGCGGTAGGACTCCGCGATTCGCGAGCGCAACTCCGGGATCCCCAACGCGACGGTGTACCCGAGATTGTTGCTGCGCAGGGCAGCAGCGGCCGCCGCCTTGACCGCGGCGGGCGCACCGGCACCGGGCTGACCCGCCGACAGGTTGACCAGATCGCCATGGGTGCGTTGACGTTCGGCGGCATCCAGCCATACGTCCATGACGTGGAACGGGGGAATCCCGGCTCGCAACGCGACGTGATCGTTCACCGCAGTGAGGCTAAAGCACGGTGGACTCGAGTCGGCGGAGCAACTCGTCGGGTGTACCCAGGAGCACCGCGCTGCTGTGCGCCCGCTTGAAGTACAGGTGCATGTCATGCTCCCAGGTGATCGCGATGCCGCCGTGCAGTTGGATGCCTTCGGCGGCGACAGTGCAGAACGTCTCCGTGGCAGCCAATCGTGCCAGGGCTGCCGTGGTCGGATCTGGCTGGTTCACCGCATCGGCGACGACGGCTCGGGAAGTCTGAACAGCCACATACAGGTCGGCCATTCGGTGCTTGAGCGCTTGGAAGCTGCCGATCGGCCGGCCGAACTGTACTCGCTGTTTGGTGTACTCAACGGTCAGATCCAAGCAGCGGGCAGCCGCCCCGATCTGCTCCGCCGCCATCAGGATGGCGGCGGTGTCGGCCAGACCCGGATCGCGGCCGAGCGTGGTTCTGCACCGGGGCCTGAGCCGTGCGAGCCTCCGGGTGGGATCCAGTGGTACCAGCGGTTCTGTACTGACCTGAGACCATCGTTCGATCCGGCCGTCGGTCACGGCGACGACGACATCGGCGGCGTCACCATGGATGACATGGTCTTGGTCGAGCACCAGCGCCCCGACCGATGCCCCGCTGGCCAGGTTCCCGATTGCCGTGGCATCAGGATCTTCCGCTGCCAGCAGCGCCAGCTCCGTCAGAGTGGTACCGATGAGAGGGCTGGGAACCAGAGCCCGGCCGAGTTCCTCGAGAACCGCTGCTGCGTCGGCGAGTTCGCCTCCGGCTCCGCCGAACTCCTCCGGCACGACAAGCGCCGCGGCCCCGATCTGCTCACACAGCAGGGACCACAGTGCCTCGTCGTAGCCGCGATCGGAAACCATCGCATGCCGCACTGCTTCAGGGGGGGCGTGCCTGGACACCAATGTTCTGACCGTTTGCCGCAACAGGTCTCTGTCCGACGTCACAGCGCCTCCAGGACCCGCCGGCGGTGCACGGCCGGAGCGCCCCAGGCCGCGTGCAACGCCTGCACCCGGAGTAGCCACTGGGAGAGATCGTTTTCGGCGGTGTAGCCGATGGCTCCATGGGTCTGCAATGACGACCGAGCGGCCGACAGGGCCGCCTCCGAAGCGGCCGCCTTCGCCGCGCTCACATCCCGCGGGGTATCCGGTGATCCCGCACCCAACGACAGCGCGGCCGCGTACACTAGAGGCCGCGAGAACTCCAGTGCGATATGCACATCGGCCAGCGCGTGTTTGATCGCCTGATAGCTGCCGATGGGCCGGCCGAACTGATGGCGTTGCCTGGCGTACTCGACGGTCATGTCCAGCATCGCCTGCCCCGCGCCGACCAGTTGCGCCGCGGTGGCGAGCACTCCGAACTCCAATGCCCGGCCGACGGCGGCTGGACGCGGGTCCCTTGGCTCGGCGATGTCGAAGAGGCGGCGGGTCGGATCCACCGACGGGTGTGCCGTTCCGGCCAGCGCGTCACTGACCACCCCGTCACCGGCGACGAGGACCAGTCCTGCGATATCGGCGGCGACGGCCCGGGGCGTGATCGGCGGCAGTGCCACCGTGGCGATCAGGTCACCGGCAGCGAGTCGGGCAGATCGGTCATCGTCGAACAGCAGCACCGGCGCCACGGCGATCGACTCGGACACCGGACCCGGGACACACCAGCGGCCCAGTCGCTCGCACGCCACCACGATGTCGACCGGGTGCGCAGCCATCCCACCGAACCGTTCGGCCACCGCCAGCGCGGTCACGCCGAGATCGCTCAACCTGGACCACACGGCGAGCCCGGGGCCGGTATCCCCTTGTGCCCAGGCCCGATTCGCGCCCGGTACATCCGCCGCCCTCAGCGCGGCGTCGATGCTGGCGGCGAAGTGCCGCTGCTCGTCGGCCAAGGAGAACTTCACGACCGGGGTTCCCGGGGCAGGGCCAGCAGTCGTTCGGCGATGATGTTGCGCTGAACCTCGTTGGTGCCGGCGTAGATCGGTCCGCCGAGTGCGAACAG
Source organism: Mycobacterium sp. (assembly GCA_020438895.1). Taxonomy (GTDB): domain Bacteria; phylum Actinomycetota; class Actinomycetes; order Mycobacteriales; family Mycobacteriaceae; genus Mycobacterium. The sequence goes on along the minus strand of JAGQTS010000200.1, from coordinate 4,127 downwards.
CAGCCCGTCGGTCCATGGACCGGACAGTTCGGCGTCGGTAGTTCTAATGTCGCAGGCGGTTTGATGCAGGGTGACGTCGAGTTCGGACCAGAACACCTTGGTCACCGACGACTCCGCCCCCAATGTGTCGCCGTCGGTCAGCCGGGTCACCGTGCCGAAGGTATGCAGCCGGTAGGCCTGGGCCTTGATCCAGGCCTCAGCGACCCGGTCGGCGAAGGCGGGGTCCGCGCCTGCCTCACGCCACAACGTCACCAGCCGTTCGGCGGGAGCGATGAAACGGCCCGGACTGCGCAACGACATACCCCGTTCGTTGCTCGCGGTACTCATCGCCGCCCGCCAGCCCTCATCCGCGGCGCCGATGACATCCTCGTCGGAGACGAAGACGTTGTCGCAGAAGATTTCGCCGAATCCCGTCTCCCCGCCGAGTTGGGTGATCGGCCGAACCGTCACGCCCTCGGCGTTGAGGTCGAACATCAGGTATGTCAGTCCTCGGTGGCGCTCCGCCGCCGGGTCGGAGCGGAAGAGCCCGAACGCCCGGTCACCGAACGGTGCCCGGCTGCTCCAGATCTTCTGGCCGTTCAGCAACCAGCCCCCGGCGGTGCGGGTCGCCGTCGCACGCAGTGATGCGAGGTCACTGCCGGCCTCCGGTTCCGACCACGCCTGAGCCCAGATCTCATCCCCGGAAGCCATTTTCGGCAGAATTCGGTCGCGCTGTTCCTCGGTGCCATGCGCAAACAAGGTGGGTGCCAGCATCGATGTCCCGTTGGCGCTGGCCCGCCCGGGAGCACCGGCGCGGAAGTACTCCTCCTCGAACACCACCCACTGCAACAGCGTGGCGTCCCGGCCGCCGTACTTCTCCGGCCAGGCGACCACCGACAGTCGGGCGTCGAAAAGTACCCGGTCCCACTGCCGGTGCTGTTCGAAACCCTCGGCGGTGTCGTAGGACCTGGTCGGGAAGTGCCGCCTGTTGGCAGCCAGGAATTCGCGCACCTCGTCGCGGAAGGCGCAGGTTGCGCCGTCGTAGTCCAGATTCACAAGGTCAGCTCTCGCAACGTGGGTTTGACGACCTTCCCTGCGGCGTTTCGCGGAAGTTCGGTCATGAACACAACCGATCGTGGAATCTTGAAGTTCGCCAGATGCTTTCGGGTATGGGCAATGATGGCGGTCGGGTCGATATCAGCCCCAGGCCGGACCACGACGAAGGCGCGGCCGACTTCGCCGAGGCGTTCGTCGGGAACGCCGACCACCGCCACGTCGGCTACGTCATCCAGTCTGGCCAGTACCTGTTCCACCTCGGCCGGATAGACATTGAACCCGCCGCAGATGTACATGTCCTTGAGTCGGTCAGTGATCCGCAGGTTGCCGGCCGCATCGAGAGTGCCGATGTCGCCGGTGTGCAGCCAACCGTCGGGGTCTACGGCGGCGGCGGTGGCGTCCGGGTCGTCGAGGTAACCCAGCATCACGTTGGGGCCGCGCAGGAGCACCTCCCCGGCCGCTGCGGCGTCGGGAGAGTCGATGCGCAGGTCGAAATCCGCGATCGGCCGCCCGCAGGTGGTTGCCACCGTCACCGGGTCGTCGTCGGGTCGGCACATGGTGCCGAATCCGCTGGCCTCGGTGAGGCCGTAGGCGGTGAGGACGATGTCGAAATCGAGTTCACGCTGCATGCGCTCGATCAGAACCACCGGCACCGTTGCGGCGCCGGTCACCGCGAGGCGGAGCGAGCTGAGGTCGAACCCCGTGCGCGCCGGGTGATCCAGCAGTGTCTGGTAGATCGTCGGCGGCCCCGGCAGCACGGTGATCCGGTGTTCCTGCACCAGACGCATCGCCCGCTCCGGGTCGAAGGTCAGCTGAGGTACGAGCGTGGCTCCGGTCTGCAAGCAGGCCAGGATTCCAGCTTTGTAGCCGAAGTTGTGAAAGAACGGATTGAGGCACAGGTAGCGGTCGGCGCTGCGAAGCTGACCGCATTGAGCCCACGATGAGGACGCCGACAACGACTGCCGGTGGGCGCACAAGACCCCTTTGCTGCGACCGGTGGTGCCGGAGGTGAAGAGAATATCGGCGACGTCATCCGGTTGCACCGCCGCCGCGCGACCGTCGATCTCCGAGAGCGGAATCTGCGGACCGGCCAGGAACTCCGCCCAGGTGCCGTCGGCGGCGTCGACGGGGATGCGCACGATATGGCGCAGCGCTGGAAGTGCGCGGCGATCGAGCTGGGCGGCCCGATCGCTGCCGAGGAACCTCCCGGACCCGAAGAGCAGCGATGTGCGGGTGCGGGCCAGGATGTCGGTGGCCTCGTCGGCGGTGTAACGGGTGTTGAGGGGTACCAGCACGGCCCCCGCATAGTGAATCGCCAAGGCCGCGACGACCCAGTGCCAGGTGTTGGGCGACCAGATCGCGACCCGGTCACCCGCGCCGACGCCCGCTCCGGCGACCGCTGCGGCCGCCCGGCGAACCTCGTCGCGTAACTCGGTGAAGGTGAAGCAGCGGTCGGCGGTGATCAGGGCGGGATGGTCGGCGAGGTCGAGTGCCATTCGGTCGAGCATCGCCGGGGTGGTGAGCCGGCCGCGAGAAGTCATCGCCGCTCCCTGTGCACGATGCTCGAACGTGCCACGCCGCGCATGGCGAATCGTCGAGCGGAGTCAACAAAGCAAGTGCTTGGTAGGTTAGCCTACGGGAGTGATCACGGTCGAGGCGTTCCGGGCGGAAGTCCGGGATTGGCTGGCCGACAATCTCGTCGGTGAGTGTGCCGCACTGAAGGGTCTCGGTGGCCCGGGCCGCGAGCATGAAGCGTTTCCCGAACGGTTGGCGTGGAATCGCCGGCTGGCCGCCGCTGGACTGACCTGTTTGGGCTGGCCCGTCGAACACGGCGGTCGTGGACTGTCGGCGGCGCATCGGGTGGCCTTCTACGAGGAGTACGCCCGCGCCGACGCGCCGGACAAGGTCAACCACCTTGGGGAGGAACTTGTCGGCCCGACGCTCATCGCCTTCGGAACCCATGCCCAGCAGCAGCGGTTCTTGCCGGCCATCCGTGACGTCACCGAATTGTGGTGCCAGGGATATTCCGAACCGGGCGCGGGAAGTGACTTGGCGGCGGTGTCCACCTCGGCGGAGGTGCGCGACGGCCAGTGGATCATCAACGGTCAGAAGGTGTGGACTTCGCTGGCGCACTGGGCCCAGTGGTGTTTCGTGCTCGCCCGTTCCGAGCCGGGGTCCAAGCGGCACCTGGGGCTGTCGTACCTCCTGGTTCCGCTGGATCAGCCCGGCGTCGAGATTCGCCCGATCGTGCAGTTGACCGGCGACTCGGAGTTCAACGAGGTGTTCTTCACCGACGCCCGGACCGACGCCGATCTGGTGGTGGGTGATCCCGGCGACGGTTGGCGAGTCGCGATGGGCACATTGCAGTTCGAACGCGGAGTCTCCACGCTGGGCCAGCAAATCCGTTACGCACGTGAGCTTTCCGGCCTGGTGGCCGTAGGGAGGTCTGCGGGGGCTCTGGACGACCCGCTCATTCGGCAGCGACTCACCCGGGCTTGGGTAGGTCTGCAGACCATGCGGTCATTCGCCCTGGCCACCATGGACGCCGAACTCGCCGGCCAGGACAGCGTCTCCAAACTTCTGTGGGCGAACTGGCATCGTGATCTCGGAGAACTCGCGATGGCGATCAGGGGAGCGGCCGGGTTGGTGCTCGAGGGCGGCGAATTCGACGAGTGGCAGCGACTGTTCCTGTTCTCCCGTGCCGACACCATCTACGGCGGATCCAACGAGGTGCAACGCAACATCATCGCCGAGCGGGTGCTCGGCCTGCCCAGGGAGGCTCGAGGGTCATGACGGTCATGAGCACGCCGCCCCCGGAGGTCGGCGGACATGGATTACTGGTCGGCAAGGTGGTCGTGGTGACCGCCGCGGCCGGGACCGGGATTGGTTCGGCGACGGCCCGCCGTGTCCTTCTTGAGGGTGCCGACGTGATGATTTCCGACCACCATGAGCGCCGCCTGGGCGAGACCCGGGCCGAACTGGCCGCGTTGGGGCTCGGCCGGGTCGAGAGTGTGGTCTGCGATGTCATCTCCACCGCCCAGATCGACGCACTGGTGGATTCGACGACCGCCCGATTCGGACGACTCGACGTG
>JAGQTS010000199.1 GCA_020438895.1 Mycobacterium sp. | reverse complement strand
AGGCCGCCTACGCCTTCGCCACCGCCGGGTTGTCCATCGCCGAACCGGCCAGTCTGCGGATCATGGCCGCGGTGATGGCCGCAGGCATGGTGCCGCCGCTGGCGATGGCCCTGGCCACCACGTTGCGGCCGAAGCTGTTCAGCGAGCCGGAGCGGGAGAACGGCCGGGCGGCCTGGCTGCTGGGGGCGTCGTTCATCTCCGAGGGGGCCATCCCGTTCGCCGCGGCCGACCCGTTCCGGGTGATCCCCTCGATGATGGCCGGCGGCGCGTTGACTGGGGCACTGATCATGGCCTTCGACGTGACCTTGAAAGCACCGCACGGCGGCATCTTCGTGTTCTTCGCCATCGGCCATCTGATCTGGTTCCTGGTGGCATTGGCCGCCGGTACCGTGGTGGGCGCGTTGGCCGTCATCGCCGCCAAACAATTCGTCCGACCCGCCCCAACCCCAGAAGGAGCCGTTCATGCCCAGTAAGACCGTGATCGTCGGATCCGCCGTCGGCCTGCACGCCCGCCCGGCCGCCGTCATCTCCGAGGCGGTGGTCAACGCCGGTGTCCCGGTCACCCTCGCACTGGATGGCGGGGAACCGGTGGACGCCGGTTCCGCGCTGATGATCATGACCCTCGGGGCTGGCAAGGGCGCCCAGGTCACCATCGACACCGAGGACGAGGCGGTGCTCGCGGCGATCGCCGAACTGGTCGAGAAGGACCTCGACGCCTGATCCCGGGGGATTCCCCTCGGGCCGCTAGACCAGACCTTTGAGCATCAGCTTCCAGTACAGGACCGGCAATCCGTACTTCTTGAGGTACCAGTAGGCCCGGTGCGGCTTGGTCGGATCGAGGATCGGGAACGACGGCGTGATGGTGAAGTCGTAGTCGAACTCAGCCAGCAGCAGGTCGTGAGATGACGTGACGATCGGGCATGAGGCGTAGCCGTCGTAGCTCCCCGGCAGCGGACGGCCGCTCAGGAACGCCCGGATGTTCTCCACCACCGCGGGTGCCTGTCTGCGGATGGCGGCCCCGGTCTTGGAGTTCGGTGTCGACCCGGCATCACCAAGGGCAAACACGTTCGGATAGCGGACGTGCTGCATGGTGTGCTTGTCGACCTCGACGTACCCGGTGGGCTCACCGGTGGACAGCGGACCGGCCTTGATCCAGTCCGGCGCGGACTGCCGTGGCACCGCGTGCAGCATGTCGAAGGGCAGTGTGCTGTCGGTGCCGCCCTCCCCGACCGCGCTGACGTTGACCTTACGCGAGTCGACGTCGACCGCGGTGACCTCCGACAACGTGTGCAGGTGGATGCCGTAGCCGGCAATCACCCGATCGAGGCTGTCCGCGATCGCCGGAATACCGAAAGCCCGCGGAGTGGGCACCACCAGGTGCACATCGATGTCCTTGAGCACGCCTTCCTTGCGCCAGTAGTCGGCGGCCAGGTAGGCGATCTTCTGCGGGGCGCCCGCACATTTCATCGGTCCCGACGGCATCATGAACACCGCCGATCCGCTACGGGTCCGGCGGATCAGGTCCCAGGTCTTGGGGGCCAGGTCGTAGCGGTAGTTCGACGACACGCTGGTGTTTCCGAGCGCTTCGGTCAGGCCATCGGTCTTGTCCCAGTCCAACTGGATACCGGGGCAGACCACCAGCACGTCGTACTCGTAGGCCGAACCGTCTTCACAGCTGACGGTGTTGGCCTCCGGGTCGACGGCTGCGGCGGCCTGGCGAATCCAGGTGGCCGCCTTGGGCATCACCGACGCTTCGGGGCGCTCGGTGGATGCAGCACTGGCCTGGCCGCCACCCACCAGTGTCCACATCGGCTGGTAGTAGTGCTTGTCGGATGGCTCGATTACCGCGACATCGGTGAACCCCTTGCGGAGCAGGCGCGCGGCGACCGTGATCCCGGCGGTGCCACCACCGATGATCAGAACCTGGTGCTTGGCGTGAACCGTCATGCGCCCCAGCCTAAGCGTTGGCCCCGGCGACCTCCCAAGCGTTGTACCCGCCCAGAATGTCACTGACATCGCCGAACCCGCGCTGGCGCAGCAGACTGGCCGCCACCGAGGACCGGTAGCCACCCGCGCAGTAGACGACAGTCGGCTTGGCCGGGTCCAGTTCGGCGATCCGATCGGGCAGTTGACCGACCGGGATGCCGACCGCGCCGGGAATCATCCCCGCGGCCGCCTCCCCGGGGTTGCGGACGTCGACGATCTGCAGATCGGGCACATCGCGCATCCGCTCGTCCATCGCCGGAGCGGTCAGCCGGGAGGCGACGTGCACGTCGTCCGGGTGGGCGAGCATCACCTGGTACGGCTCGGACAGGTAGCCGATCACCCGGTCGAAGCCGATCCGACCCAGCCGGTTCTTGCCCTCCAACTCACGGCCGGGTTCGGCGATCAGGATGAGGTCGACGTCGGGCTTGATCACCGAACCGGCGAACTCGGCGTAGCGGCCCTCCAGCCCGATGTTGATCGCGCCGCGCAGATACCCGGAGGCGAACTCCTCGGGAGTGCGGCCGTCGACCAAGATTGCACCTGCACCCATGGCGGCCCTCACCTCGCCATAGCTCATCGCCGGCGGCATCTCGGTCTCGTCGAGCAGTTCGCGCCCCTTGCGGTTGAGGATCGCGTTGTAGACGAAATACCCCGGCGCCGGCGGCTGGCCCTCGGTGACCAGGTCGACGAATGTCGCCTTGTCTTTGGCGCGCAGGGCGTAGTTGGTGCGACGCTGTTCCCCCATCGTCGACCACAGTTCGGTGGAGAGGTTCTTGCCGCACGCCGACCCGGCACCGTGCGCCGGGTAGACCCTGGTGGTGTCCGGTAACGGCATCAGCTTGGTGTGCAGCGAATGGTAGAGCTTGTCGGCCAGTTCGTCGCGGGTGAAACCGATGGAGGCCAGCAGGTCGGGGCGGCCGACGTCGCCGATGAACAGGGTGTCGCCGGTCAGCACGCCGTAGGGCACCGCGTCCTGCTCATGCTCGTAGATCACGATGCTCATCGACTCCGGGGTGTGGCCGGGGGTGTGCAGGAACTGCAGGTGCACCTCGCCGAGCGAGTACCGCTCGCCATCCTCGACAGCCATGAAATCGAACTCCGGCTCGGCAACCGAGGAGTAGACGATCCTGGCGCCGGTGGCCTCGGCCAGTTCCAGATGGCCGGAGATGAAGTCGGCGTGGAAGTGGGTCTCGATGACCAGCTCGATGGTCATCCCGAGCTCCTCCGCGTCGGCGAGGTATTCGCTGACATCGCGTTGCGGGTCGACCACCACGGCCCTGCCGGTGGTCTCATCCCCGATCAGGTAGGACGCGTGTGACAGGCACTCGAGGTAGTACTGGTTGAACTTCATATCGTCTCCTTTGCAGGTGAGGTGTGAGCGGGCGGAGTGTCAGGCCAGTGCCAGAAACAGCCTTTCCAATTCGGCTTCGGTCGGGCAGGTGCCGTCACCGGAGTTCCGGCCGGAGGCGCAGTCACGCAACCCGGACGCCACGATCTTGAAGCCGGCCCGGTCCAGCGCCTTGGATACCGCGGCGAGTTGGATCACGACATCGCGGCATTCGCGGCCCTGCTCGACCATCGCGATCACCCCGGCGAGCTGGCCCTGGGCGCGTCGCAGCCGATGCAGGACCTCGGCGGTGGTGCGCTCGTCGCCCATCATCTGGTGGCTCCCGTCCTATACCACTGGGGGTATATATTCGATGAGCTTACATACCCCCGGTGGTATGCGCAAGGGCTCCTGGGCTACAGGCCGCTGATGCGGTGTCGCGGTAGCCGGGGCCCACGGCGAGGCAACCGGGCCAGCCCACTGACCTCCAACAATCGGACCACCCGGTAGCGATGCGGTCGCATCGGTTCCAGGAGTTCGACCATCGCGTCGTCATTGACCGGTCGCCCGAGCAGGGTCCAGCCGATCACCGAGGACAGGTGGTAGTCGCCGACGGACAGCGCGTCGGGGTCGCCGAGGGCGCGTTGGGCCGTCTCCGCGGCGGTCCACACCCCGACGCCGGGCAGGGTCGTCATCGCCGCCCGCGCGGCCACAGACGGCCCGGTCGCCAGCCGCTCCAGGGCATCGGCGCGGGCGGCACACCCCAGCAGGGTGCGCATCCGGCCGGGGTCGACGTTGGCCCGGTGGTATTCCCAGGACGGGATGGCTCGCCAGACGTGCGCCGGCGGCGGCACCCGCATGCCCGCCGGAGCGGGTCCGGGCGCAGGCGAGCCGAACGCGCTGACCAACAGTCGCCAGGACCGAAACGCCTCGACGCCTTGGACACGCTGTTCGAGGACCGCGGGGATGAGGGCCTCGAGCACCCGGCCGGTGCGCCCGATCCGCAGGTGCGGGACCCTGCGGTACGCACGTTCGACGACCGGGTGGAGGGGTTGGAAGTCCGAGGTGTCGTCATCGTGGCCGAGCAGGGCGGGAAGGTTCTCCAGGAACTCCGCGGCTCCCTCTCCCCAGGCCTGACAGACGACTGTGTCGGGCGCACTGCGGGTGATGCGGGCGGTCACCGGGCCGGAGGGCTGAAGGCTGGTGCGCCAGATCGCCCCGGCGGCGTCGATGCGGAAGCAGGGGTCGGCCGGACCGCGCCGCTGGGGCGCGAGGGTGTGACCGGGGCTGACCGGTCCGGGGAAGGTGAGCGTCCGTTGGGACACCGGCAGGCTCAGGGGCGCCCGGTGATGCGGTCGGCGAGCAGCGCCACCGGCGAGGTCCGGGCCCGGCCGCCGGATTCGTGCCGGTCGGCCAGCTTGTAGGCCGTGTAGAGCCCGCGCACCCCGAGCCAGCGCAGCGGCTCTGGTTCCCAGCGACGGGAGTGATGGCCCACCCACGGCAGCTCGGTCAACTCGGTGCGCCGCCTGAGCACCAGGTCGGCCAGGGTGCGCCCGGCCAGGTTCGTGGCGGTGACACCGTGGCCCACATAACCGCCGGCCTCGCCCAGCCCGGTAGCCGGGTCGAAGGTCACACCGGCCGACCAGTCCCTCGGAACGGCCAGCACACCGCACCATCCGTGCGCGATCGCCGCGCCACGGGTCTGCGGCAGCACGGTGTTGAGCACCCCCGTCAGGTAGTCGATGGTGCCCTGGCCGACGGCGCCGTCGCGGTCGATGCGGGACCCATAGCGGTAGGGCACCGCGCGACCGCCCAGGGCGATCCGGTCGTCGGCGGTGCGCTGGGCGTAGAAGAACCCGTGCGCCAGGTCGCCGAGGGTCTCGTAACCCTCCCAGCCGATGCCGTCCCAATGCTGATGCGACAGCGGCTCGGTGGCGATCATCGCGCTGTTCATCGGTAGCCAACGGCGCCGCAACCCACGTATCCGGGCGGTGAATCCCTCGGTGGCGCGCAGGATCACCGGCGCACGCAGGACCCCGCGGGAGGTTTCCGCGCGGCCGGTCGCGATGTCGGTGACCGGGGTCTGCTCGTAGATCTTCACCCCGAGGCGTTCGACCACATCGGCCAGGCCGCGGGCGAGTTTGGCGGGCTGCACCCGTGCGCACTGCGGGTTGAACGCGCCCAGCACCGTACTGTCCACCCGGATACGGGCTTCGGCCTCTGCGGCGGTCAGTAACTGCACGCCGTCCACACCCCACCGGCGGCCCTCGTCGACATCCCGGCGCAGCCTCTTGGCCTGGGCCGGGGTGCGAGCCACTTCGAGGTTGCCGCCCTTGACGACGTCGGCGTCGATGCCCTCCCGGGCGGCGACGTCGATCACCTCGTCGACGGCGTCGTTGAGAAGTCGCTGCCACGCGACGACGCTGTCGCGGCCGTGCTGGGCGGCCAGCAGCCCCCGATGACCCGGCGGCAGGCCGGACAACCAGCCGCCGTTGCGCCCCGACGCCCCGAAGCCGGCGAAGCGGGCCTCCAGCACGGTGATCCGCAGTGCCGGGTCCAACTGCCGCAGGTAGTAGGCCGTCCACAGTCCGGTGTAGCCGGCGCCCACGATGCAGACATCGGCGTCCCGATCGCCGGGAAGTGCCGGCCGGGGATCGGGAATCCTGGGGAACCAGTGCGCGACGCCACCGTTCTTGGGCATGCCACGATCTTGCCCTACCGGGCCCGGCGCGGGGCGGCGCGCGATCGCACCCACCAACGGGCGGCCTCGCCGATGGCGTCCTCGACCGGCCCCGGCCGCCAACCCAATTCCCGCTCGGCCTTGGCGCAGTCGACCGGGGCCTCGGCGCGCATCAGCCTCAGCGCGTTGAGGGTGAGCCGTTCGTCGCTGCCGCGCAGCCGTGCCTTGACCGTGCCCAGCGCCGCAAGCACGGACGCGGCGGGCACCGGGAGCTGTTTTCCGGGCGGGGGCACCCCGACTGTCTCGGCGGCGATGCGCACCACCTCGGCATTGCTGATCATCTTCTCCGAGATCAGGTACCGCTCCCCGGCCCGGCCGCGCTCGGCGGCCAGGATCATGGCGCGGGCGGCGTCGTCGACCCCGACCGCCTCGGCCGCGACACCCCCCAGGACGAACGGCAGCTTGCCGAACGCCGCACCGGCGATGATGGCGCCGTGCGGGGTGCGCCCCCAGTCCCCGGCCCCGTAGGTGGTGGACACACACATCGCCACCGCGGGCAACGCGCCCTCGCGGGCGCGGGCCAGCACCGCGCGTTCGGCGATCAGCCGCGTGCGGACATAATCGGTGAGCCGGAACTCCTCGGTGATCTCGTCAGCCTCGGTCGCCACCCGGCCCCGACGGCGGTTCACAGTGGCGTAACTGCTGGTGTAGACGAATCGCCGGAACGGATGCTCGCGGTGCACGGCGGTGGCGACGTCGAGGACATTGCGGGTGCCCTCGACGTTGGTGCGGTACAGCGGTGTGGGGTCCACCAGCCAGCCGCGGGCGTCGACGACGCAGTAGTAGACGTCGTCGCATCCGGTCATGGCGGCCGTCAGGGTGTCGTCGTCCCCGATGTCGCCGATGTAGCGCTCGGTGTGGAGATCGTCGATGCCGGTGGTGGCGGCGTTCCGGCGCACCATGATGCGCACCCGATGGCCGGCTTGGACCAGTTGCCGAGTGACGTGCGAGCCGAGGAAGCCGTTCGCGCCGATGACCAGTTTCGGGCTCATCGCTCACCACCGTGGTGGCGCATCCAGGCCGCCGCGTCCGCGTCGAGGGTGCCGAGTTGCTGCGCCTTCCGGCACCAGGCCATCCCGGCCTTGAGGAAGCGCAGTGGGTTGTAGACGTCCTCCTGGCGGCTCCACAGCCCGTCACCGGCGTAGCTGATGATCGAGATGTTGGTGGCGCTGATCCGGGTGCCGTCGCCGGGGTCGCGCATCGGGTTGTCCAGTTCGCAGATCACCCGGCCACGCTCCTCATCGAGGACGTACCACAGCGTCGGGAACGCGGTCATGTGGCTGCCCGGGAAGGTGGTCATGGTCCGGCGGATCCAATCCCGCACCTGCCGGCGGCCCTTCATGGTGCCCGCCGCATGTTCGATGTAGTCCACGTCCGGGGTGTAGTGGGCCACCCAATCATCCCAGTTGCGGGTTTGGGCCGCCGCATCGACGGTTGCCTCGAATTGAGTGAAGGCCGTGGCGAGTTCGGCGTGGGCGAATCGGCGTGCCGTCACCTGATCAAATAGAACACGCTCGATCCGGGATGTCGAGGTGGTGGCATCATGGTGCCATCATAGTGGCATTATTGTGGCATGAAACGTATACGCTTGAGCACGACAGTGGACGCCGGCTTGCTGAGTGACGCCCGCATCGCTCATCCGGGGACCACCGACGCCGCCCTCGTCGATGACGCGCTCCGCGCGTTGCTGGCCATGCGGCGCTCCGCGGAGATCGACGCGGCCTACACGGCCTACGACTCGCAACCGGTCGATCAACCCGACGAATGGGGCGACCTCGCCTCGTGGCGCGCGGCCGCCGGCAACTCATGAGTCCCCTCAGGGCTCCCCTTCCCGCCCGTGGCGAAACCTGGTGGTGCGAGTTCACCGAGATCGGGCGTCGGCCGGTCGTCGTGTTGTCTCGCGACGCGGCGATCCCGCGGCTGCGCCGCGCACTGGTCGCCCCGTGCACCACGACAGTGCGCGGCCTGCCGAGCGAGGTGATCCTCGAGCCGGGCCAGGATCCGATTCCCCGGCTTTGTGCGGTCAATCTGGATTCGGCGGAAAGCGTTTCGGTGGCAGTCCTGGTGGAGCGGATTGGCCGACTGTCCGACGATCGGATGCGAGACATCTGTTCAGCCCTGGCGGTGGCCGTCGACTGCTCGACAACCTGAGCGGCACCGGGTAACCCTGGTATCCATGAGCGAGTACAAGACCGCGATCCTGGCCGGCGGCTGTTTCTGGGGCA
>JAGQTS010000198.1 GCA_020438895.1 Mycobacterium sp. | reverse complement strand
CTAGTGGGTGCCGCGCCCGTAATCAGCGGCATGCGCGATCCCGCAATTCACCCGCCGGACCATCGCTACGACAGCAGCTCGTTGGTGAAGGCGGTCTGCGGGTAGCGGGAGATCACGTCGTAGCCGCGCTGCTGACGGTCACGACGCGCCACCTCGTCGGTGACCAGTCGCTCGCACTCATCGGCCAGCGCCGCGTAGGGCACTCCGGCGACCGCCTCGGAGTAGAAGTCCGACACCGACGTCGACGGATTCACCTCGCTCACCACGGCGACGGAATTGGAGAGCAGGTAGTGCACCCGGACCACTTCGAAAATCTCGGCGGCATGGTTGTGCAGATTGAGCACCACCTTCGACCGTGCGATGTAGGCGTCGCGCTGCTCGCCGTAGACCGCGAACAGGGTGACGAGGTTGAGCCCGCGCCGGCGAATCTCCTCGAAGACCACCGAGCGCCGGTCGGTGACCGATCCGTAGAACAGGACGTCGATGTCCGGATCCGGGGACTTCTCGATCCGGGAGAGCTGCTGCTGGTGGCCGATCTTGAGCAGTTTGACGTCGGTGAGACCACGTTGGGCGAACGCCGCCACATTGCGTGGGCTGTAGTCCCAGGTCTCGAAGGTGCTGGCCCAGGCGAAGATGTTCCGGTTCCACTCGAACGGATCCTGGTCGTAGATCTGCTCGCTGTTGACCACGATCGTCGATGGCGGCACCTGCGGGATCAGGTCGGTGGGCAGCAGGTGACAGCCCACGACGATGTTGCGCCGGCCGGTGTCGAGATCGTTGATCCGGAAGGTGGTGTCGTGACCGAGATCCTGCAGCGAGTAGGTGATCAGCTCGGCCAGTTCCAACAGGCAGAAGGAATGCTCGTAGCCCTCCGGCCGGGGGAGGCAGACGTTGAAGGCAGGCTCGCTGGACATCTCGGCCGTGACGGTATCAGGGCGCACGGTTTAGCATCGAAACCCATGCGATGGTCTGCGGTGCTGTGGGCCTCGGTGGCCGTCGCACTGGCGGGGTGTGCGCACTCCGTGTCCGGGGCGGCGGTGTTCAACCCTGCCGAACCGATCAGGCCACTGCGGGCCGCGGACACCGGCCAGGTCCTACTCAGCGTGACGCAGGTATCCGACATTATCGGCAGCCGCCTGCAAGTCGACGCCGACCGCACCAGACCGGTCGCCGGAGCCTCAGCCGCTCCGGCCTGCTCAGCCCTGGATGCGGTGGGAATGTCGGCGTTCGTCGGTGACGACTGGGCCGGTATTCGGGTGCTGCTGTTCACTGACGGCGATCGGCATGACCGGGTGGTGTCCGAGGCGGTCGCGGTGTATCCCGATGCGGATTCCGCGGCTGCGGCTTTCTCGGCGGGTACCGCCGGGATCAGGACCTGCGATGGGCAACAGGCGCTGAGCACCGGCAGCGAGGCCGCCTGGAAGTTCAGTGTGGGCGCCGACAGCGCCGACACCGTGCGGTGGACCAAACAGCAGATCGCCATCCCGATGACGTGGATCTGCCACGGCGAGGCCAGGTTACGGAACAACGCGGTGCTGCAGGCGATGGCCTGTCAGGGCGACGACGGAGGCCGGACCCTGGTGACGACGTTGACCGATCGGATGTCGGCCAGCGTATGGGAGTTGTCGGGGCGCTGAGGGGGCTCAGAGAGTACTCAGAGAGTGCGCTGAGAGTCACTCAGAGGCTGCGGATCAAGGCGATGAGCTGTTCCTTGTTCAGACCGGAATAGCCGGACGCGCCGAGTTGCTTTGCCCGCTTCTTGAGTTCGACGACAGTCCAGCCTTCGTAGGCACACGACCGGCTGGGGCGGAAGTCGCGCACATCGTCTGCACTGTCCTGCACGTCGTGGTGGATACCCCGTCGATCCGGTGCGTCAAACCTTGCCGGACACATGTCTTGGTCCAGCGGAGGGTGGGTGTATAGAAGAGGGCGGGGAGATTGAGAGCCGGGAGGCCAGATGAGCGACGTAGGCACCCGGCGTACCGGGAACCGTGGACCGGCCGCCGTCGAACTGAGAGTGGCGGCCAGGCCGGAGAACCTCGCCGTCCTGCGCACCCTGGTGGGTGCCGTCGGCACCTTCGCCGATCTGGACCTGGACAGCGTCGCCGATCTGCGACTCGCGGTCGACGAGGCGTGCACCCTGCTGATCCGCTCGGCGTCGCCGGGCGCGTCGCTGGTCGTCGTGGTCGATCCCGGTGACGATGACGTCGTGGTGCAGGTGTCGGCCGATTGCGGCGCCGACGAGGTCGTCACCCCGGCCAGCCTGAGCTGGATGGTGATGAGCTCATTGACCGACGTTGTCGAGGTCTTCCATGACGGTGTGCAGCCCTCCGGCGATGGAGATCCGGTCGGTCGGCTGTTCGGTATCACCCTGACCACCAGGCGGGCGGGCGCATCGCGGTGACCGGACCGGCCGAATCCTCGGCGTCGTCTCGGCGGTCGTCGCGGTCGGCTTCCGAATACGCCGACGTCCCCGAACTGTTCCGGCGCCTCGCCGGGTTCGATCCGGACTCCGAACATTTTCGCAGGGAGCGCGACCGGATCGTGGAACGGTGCCTCCCACTCGCAGACCATATTGCCCGCAGATTCGAGGGCCGCGGCGAACCGCGCGATGACCTGACCCAAGTTGCCCGGGTGGGGCTGGTCAACGCGGTCAACCGCTTTGACGTCGACACCGGTTCAGATTTCGTCTCCTTCGCGGTGCCGACCATCATGGGTGAGGTTCGGCGGTACTTCAGGGACAACAGTTGGTCGGTGAAAGTCCCGCGCCGGCTGAAGGAACTGCACCTCAGGCTGGGGGCGGCCACCGCCGAGCTGGCCCAGCGACTGGGTCGGGCACCGACGGCCTCGGAACTGGCCGAGGAACTGGAGATGGACCGACAGGACGTCATCGAGGGCCTGGTGGCCGGCAGTTCGTACAACACGCTGTCGATCGACGGCGGCGGCGGCGGTGGCGGTGGCGAGGACGATGCCCCGGCCATCGTCGACACCCTCGGTGGAGCGGATCTCAACCTGGACCAGATCGAGAATCGCGAGGCCCTGCGTCCGCTGCTCGCCGCGCTGCCCGAACGGGAACGGACGGTTTTGCTGCTGCGGTTCTTCGAATCGCTGACCCAGACCCAGATCGCGGAGCGGGTGGGGGTGTCGCAGATGCACGTCTCCCGGCTGCTGACCAAGTCGCTGGCGCGGTTACGGGACGAACTGACGTAGGAACCGGCGGACAGCCTCGGCTCCCGCTTCGCCGGCGATCGGGTCGCCGCTGACCCTCAGTTCACCGGTCTCGGGGTCCCCGGTCACCCTCGCGTACGCCTCGCCGGTCGTGGGCTCGCAGACATCCCATGAGCCGTCCGGACGGGCCCGCAGATACCAGGCGCCGGCGTTGATGTCGGGGCGGCTCACTTGATCTCGGCGAGCACCGTGCCCTGTGTGATGGCGGCACCCGCCTCCACTGCCAGACCGGTGATCACCCCGTCCTTGTGGGCGGTGACGGGGTTCTCCATCTTCATCGCCTCCAGCACCACCACCAGTTCGCCGGCGATGACGGTCTGGCCCTCCTCGACGGCGACCTTGACCACCGTGCCCTGCATCGGCGCAGTCACGGCGTCGCCGGAGGCGGCCGACCCGGTGGCGGCTCCGCGCTTGCGGGGCTTGGGCTTCTTGCGGATGACACCGGGCTCGGAGCCGCCCCCGTTGGTCAGGGCCAGATCGCCGGGCAGCGACACCTCCAACCGGCGGCCGTCGACCTCGACGACGACCATCTGCCGGGGCTGGGACTCTTCCTCGTCGACGGCACCGCCACCGGTGAACGGCTCGATGGTGTTGTCCCATTCCGTCTCGATCCAGCGGGTGTGCACGGTGAAGCCTGAGCCGTCGCCGACGAATGCCGGATCGCGCAGCACTGCCCGATGGAAGGGGATGACGGTGGCCAGGCCCTCGACGTGGAACTCGTCAAGAGCCCTGCGGGCCCGCTCGATGGCCTCCGAACGGGTGGCTCCGGTGACGATCAACTTGGCCAGCATCGAGTCGAACTGCCCGCCGATCACCGAACCGGACTCCACCCCGGAGTCCAGTCGCACGCCGGGGCCGGTGGGCGGGTCGAACCGGTTGACCGGGCCCGGCGCGGGCAGGAAGCCGCGGCCGGCGTCCTCGCCGTTGATCCGGAATTCGATCGAGTGTCCGCGCGGCTTCGGATCCTCGGTGATGTCGAGTTTCTCACCGTTGGCGATGCGGAACTGCTCGCGAACGAGGTCGATCCCGGAGGTCTCCTCGGTGACCGGGTGCTCAACCTGCAGACGGGTGTTGACCTCGAGGAAGGAGATCAAGCCGTCTTGGCCGACCAGGTACTCGACGGTGCCGGCGCCGTGATATCCGGCTTCCTTGCAGATCCGCTTCGCGGACTCGTGGATCTCCGTGCGCTGGGCGTCGGTCAGGAACGGCGCGGGAGCCTCTTCGACCAGTTTCTGGAAGCGGCGTTGCAAGGAGCAGTCGCGGGTGCCGGCGACGACGACGTTGCCGTGCTGATCGGCGATCACCTGCGCCTCGACATGCCGAGGCTTGTCCAGATAGCGCTCGACGAAGCACTCGC
>JAGQTS010000197.1 GCA_020438895.1 Mycobacterium sp. | reverse complement strand
TCGACAACAACTGCCAGTCGATCCTGGGTTACGTGGTGCGCTGGATCGATGCCGGGGTGGGCTGCTCGAAGGTGCCCGACATCCACGACGTCGCCCTGATGGAGGACCGCGCCACCCTGCGTATCTCCAGCCAGCTACTGGCCAACTGGCTACGCCACGGCGTCATCACCGAAGACGACGTCAAGGCCAGCCTGCGGCGGATGGCGGCGGTGGTCGACGAGCAGAACGTCGGCGATCCCGGCTACCGGCCCATGGCCCCGGATCCCGACGCCAGCATCGCCTTCCAGGCCGCCCAGGACCTCATTCTGGAGGGTGCGGCGCAGCCCAGCGGATACACCGAGCCGATCCTGCACCGGCGGCGCCGAGAATACAAAGCCGCCAACGGACTGTAGAACGGCCCACCGTCGGGCCAACGTCGACTCAAGGTCGGCCCGAACTCTGAGGAAAGAGGACCAACACCCCGATGGGAAGGCACAGCATCCCCAGTTCCGGGGGGCCCGAAGACCCGCCAGGTGAACCCGAAGCCCCGGGCGGTCCTCCATCCGGACGGATTCCCCGCGCCGACACCCCCTGGCAGGGTCGGCGGCGCGCCGTGCAGGGCGGTCGCCGCGGAGTCAGCGCCGGCGTCATCGTCGCACTGGTCACCGTCGTGCTGCTCGTCGGCGGAGTCATCCTCTGGCAGTTCTTTGGTGACGCCCTGTCACGCCGCTCGACGGACGCCGCCCAGCAGTGCGTGCAGGGCACCGCGGACATCCCGGTGGTCGCCGACGGATCCATCGTCGACAGCATCGTGACACTCGCCGAGGCATACAACGACGAGGCCTCCCCCGTCGGCGACATGTGCGTCAACGTCGTTGTCAGCAAGGCGGATTCGGATTCGGTATTCGCCGGTCTCACTGGTGAGTGGCCGGCCGGTCTCGGGCAGCGTCCCGCGCTGTGGATCCCGGCGAGTTCGATTCAGGCGGCGCGGTTGCAGGCCGCGATCGGCGCCGCGGTGGTCAGCGACGCCCGGTCACTGGTCACCTCACCGGTCCTTCTCGCGGTGCGCCCCGAGCTCAAGGCCGCTCTGGGGCAACGGGACTGGGCTGACCTACCCCGATTGCAGAGCAACCCCGCCGCATTGGACGAGATGGATCTGCCCGGCTGGGGCGGGCTGCGGCTGGCGTTACCCTCGGCGGGAGCTGCCGACGCCGGCTACCTGGCCGCTGAGGCTGTCGCCGCCACCTCGGCTCCGCCGGGAGCACCGGCGACGGCGGGTATCGGGGCCGCGATGGCCCTGCTGGGCGATCAACCACTTCTGGAGGAGGCCACCGCTGACGCGGCATGGCAGGCGATGGTCGACGCGCCCGATCCGGCCGCCGCACCCGTGCACGCCGTGACCCTCACCGAGCAGCAGTTGTATCAGCGGGTCAGGGATCTGCCCGACGCAAGCACCGTGATCGCCGGCTGGACTCCCTCGGGGCCGGTGGCCGTTGCCGACTATCCGACCGTGCTGCTGTCCGGCGACTGGCTCTCCGAGGAGCAAGTCGCCGCCGCAAGCGAGTTCGCCCGATTCATGGGCAAGCCGGAGCAGCTTCGCACCCTCGCCGAGTCCGGCTTCCGGGCCGAGGGCGCGGACAACCCCGCCGCCGGTGAGGACGATGTGGTGGCTTTCGGGCCCCTGGCTGAGCGGCTGCAGACCGGTGACGATCAGGTGCGCGCCACCGTCGCCGGCGCGTTCGCCCCGGGCGCGGTGGCCGCCACCACCGTCATGCTGGACCAATCGGTCGCCGGCGCGGCCGCGGCCGCTCTTCGCGACCGGGTCGCCACGCTCCCGCCAGGTGCCGCGGTGGGACTGTGGGTATTCGACGGCACGGAAGGCGCGACGGCCATTCCCTTCGGCGCGCTGTCCGATCCGCTCGGCGACCAGACACGGCAGAACGCACTCAGCGACGCTCTCGGGGCGGTAGGACCGGGCAGCAGCGGTGCGGTGTCGTTCACCACGCTGCGCCTGGTCTTCACCGAGGCTCTGGCCAACTTCCTTCCCGGAGAACCGAACTCGGTACTCGTTATCACTCAGGGGCCGCACACCGACCGGACCCTGGACGGGGATGGTCTGCAGGAGTTCGTCGCATCGGCACTGGATCCGAACCGGCCGGTCGCCATCAACGTCATCGACATCGGCGACGACCCGGACCGGCCGGTCTGGGAAGCGGTGACACAGCTCACCGGCGGGAGTTACGCCGATGTACCCGGGGCCGACTCCCCGGAGTTCGTCGCTGCCCTCGCCCAGGCGCTCACCTGATCGGCGCTGTCCGGCACCGCTATTCGGAGTCGAGTAGCCGAAGCGCGGCCGCGGTGAAGGCGCCGGGCACCTCGATCTGCGGGTAGTGCCCGACCCCGGGAAGTTCGATCACGTCGGCACCCGGCCGCAGTTCCCGAAGGCCGGCAAGGACGTTGGTGGTGGCAACCGGGTCCGCGGTGGCCCACAAGAAGCTCAACGGTTTGCTCCAGTCGCGCACCGCGCCGTGCCAGCGGGGCGCGAACTCGACACGCTCGTTGAGGTAGCCGCACAGCAGGTGCAGAATCCGGTCACCACCGCAGCGATGGAGCAGGGCCCACTGATCGCGGGCCTCCTGCTCCGGCAGCGGGTTGGCGACGCTGAACAACTCGGAGAACCCGCGGACGAATCCGCGCTCGGTCGTCAATCGGGCAGCGACGGACCCCAGAGGACCGCGCAGGACCTTCTGGCTCACGCGCAGACTCGCCCGTTCGATGATGACGCTGCCGTTGCTGAGCACCGCTCTCTGCAGCGCGAAGGGCAGCACGCCGGCACCGTCGCGGGCGAGAAGTTCGGTGGCGACCGAGGTGCCCATATCGTGGGCGAGCAGCTGGACCTCCCGTACCCCGGTCTGCAGCAGAACCGACTGCACGATGTCAGCCTGCTCGAACAAGCTGTAGCGGTGCGGTCTGGGCTTATCCGAAAGCCCGAAGCCGAGAAAATCCAGGGTGATCCAGTTCCGGTCGACCAGGCGCTCGGTGACCTCGCGGTAGTCATAGGAACTCGACGGGAACCCGTGCAGCAGAACAATGGTGGGGCCCCCGGATGGCGCGTCACCGACGTTCGCCGAGGATCGGACGAAGACCCGGCCGAACGGGGTCGCCACCATCCGGCCGCCTGCCTGCCATTGCCGGACCGTCGCCGGAAGGACGTCTGCCGCCGTCACGCGTAGGTCTCCAGCGGCGGGCAGGAGCACACCAGGTTGCGGTCGCCGTAGGCGCCGTCGATCCGCCGAACCGATGGCCAGACCTTCGGCCGGGCGCCCCGGCCCATGGGATACCCCGCTTCTTCCCGGGTATACGGGTGCTCCCAGTGCTCGACGACCAGGCACTCGGCGGTGTGCGGGGCGTTGCGCAGTGGGTTGTCCTCGGCCGGCCAGAACCCGGATCCGACCTTGTCGATCTCGGCCCGGATGGCGATCATCGCCTCGCAGAACGCGTCCACCTCGGCAAGGCTCTCGCTCTCGGTCGGCTCGACCATCAACGTTCCGGCCACCGGAAAGCTCATCGTCGGGGCGTGGAATCCGTAGTCGGCCAGCCGTTTGGCGACATCATCGACGGTGACGCCGGTGGCCTTGGTGATCGGTCGCAGATCAAGGATGCACTCGTGGGCGACCATGCCGTTCTCGCCGGTGTAGAGCACCGGGTAGTACTCGTCGAGACGCCGGGCGATGTAGTTGGCCGAGGCGATCGCGGCCAAGGAGGCCTGACGGAGTCCTGCCGCACCCATCATCCGGATGTAGGCCCAGGTGATCGGCAGAATCGATGCCGATCCGTAGGGGGCCGCCGAAACCGGGCGTCCATCCGGAAGCTCCGGCGCCAACGGATGGCCCGGCAGGTAGGGCGCAAGGTGGGAGCGCACCGCCACCGGGCCGACGCCAGGACCGCCGCCACCGTGCGGAATGCAGAACGTCTTGTGCAGATTCAGATGGCTGACGTCGCCGCCGAACCTCCCCGGACGCGCCAAGCCGACCAGGGCGTTGAGATTGGCGCCATCCACGTAGACCTGACCACCGGCGTCGTGCACGGCCGCACAGATGTCGGCGATGTCGTGCTCGTAGACGCCGTGGGTGGACGGGTAGGTGATCATCAAGGCGGCCAGGGAGTCCGCGTGCGCGTCGACCTTGGCCCGCAGGTCATCGAGGTCGACGTCGCCATTTTCCCGGCAGCCGACAACGACGACCCGCATGCCGGCCATCGCCGCCGAGGCGGCGTTGGTGCCGTGCGCGCTGGACGGGATCAGGCACACGTCGCGGTGGGCGGCGCCACGTGATCGGTGGAATTCGCGGATCGCCAGCAGACCGGCGTACTCCCCCTGCGATCCGGCGTTGGGCTGCAAGGAGATCGCGTCATAGCCGGTGATCCCGGTGAGCCAGGCCGTCAGATCGGCGATCAGTCGGCGCAATCCCCGCGCATCGTCGGCCGGCGCGAACGGATGAAGACGACCGAACTCCGGCCAGGTGATCGGTTCCATCTCGGCGGCGGCGTTGAGTTTCATCGTGCAGGAACCCAGCGGGATCATCGTGCGGTCCAACGCGAGGTCCTTGTCCGCCAGTGCCCGCAGGTAGCGCATCATCGCGGTTTCGGTCCGGTAGGACGTGAAGGCCGGGTGGGTGAGGAAATCGCCGGTGCGAGTGGCGATATCGGGACCCTCCCCGATATCGGCGGGGTGCGCGCCGAAGGCTTCCAGGATCCTCGCGACATGCTCGTCGGTGGTGACTTCGTCGCAGGACACCGACACGTGATCGCGGTCCGGGCGCCAGATGGTGATCCCGCGTTCACGTGCGGCCGCCTCGACCGCGGCGGCACGGCCGGGCACGTGCACCAGCACGGTGTCGAAGAACACCTCATGCACCACCGTCTCCCCGGACTGGCGCAGGCCCGCGGCCGCCGCGCGGGCCTGTCGGTGGATGCGTGAGGCCATCGCACGCAGCCCGTCGGCACCGTGGTAGCTGGCGTACATCGCGGCCATCACCGCGAGCAGGACCTGGGCGGTGCAGATGTTGGAGGTGGCCTT
>JAGQTS010000196.1:6968-9846 GCA_020438895.1 Mycobacterium sp. | reverse complement strand
TTACCTACGTCACCTTCGGCCTCGGGTACCTGGCGATCATCGGTGTGCCGCCCTTCGCCGGTTTCTTCTCCAAGGACGCCATCATCGAGACCGCCCTCAACGCCGGGGGCGCCAAGGGTCTGCTGCTCGGCGGAGCAGCGCTGCTGGGGGCCGGCATCACCGCCTTCTACATGACACGGGTGATGCTGCTGACATTCTTCGGAGAACGCCGATGGGCGAATTCCTCCGGGGCGGGAACGCCGGTGCATCCGCACGAATCCCCCACCGTGATGACCGCACCGATGGTGGTTCTCGCCGTCGGGTCGGTCGGGGCCGGCGCGGTACTCGCCGTCGGGCACACGCTGGCGGACTGGCTCGAACCCGTCGTCGGCGCGGCCGAGTCCCATCATGTCGTGCCGGTCTGGGTCACCACCGCCCTGGCGCTGGCGGTGGTCGCTGCCGGGGTCGCCGTCGCCTACCGGCAATACGCCGGCCAACCGGTGCCCCGGACGGCTCCGGAGGATGTGTCCGCGCTCACCGTCGCCGCCCGCCGGGATCTCTACGGCGACGCCGTCAACGAGGCGGTGTTCATGCGCGGCGGCCAGGTGCTGACCCGGGCGCTGGTGGTGGCCGACGACACCGCCATCGAAGGTGCCGTCGGCGGACCTGCCGACGCGCTGCGCCGGATCTCCGACGCGCTGCGAGGTCTGCAGACCGGTTTCGCCCGCAGCTACGCGCTGTCGATGCTGGTCGGGGCGGCCGTCGTGGTGGGCGCGGTGTTGGCCATGACGGTGGGGCGGTGAGCTGGTGACGAACACCCCCTGGTTGACACTGCTCTGGGTGCTGCCGGTCGCGGCAGCCGTCGTGGTGACCGCCCTGCCGGCAACAGCCCGCACGGCCGCGAAGTACCTGGGGGTGGCCGCAGCCATCGCCACACTCGCGGTGGCGATCATCGTGGCCGCCGGGTTCGATCCGGCGGGCGAACGCTTCCAGTTCGTCGAAAGCCACACCTGGATAAGAAGTTTCGGTGTCGGTTACACCCTCGGTGTCGACGGTATCGCGCTGGCACTGGTGGTGCTGACCGCCGGTCTGGTGCCCCTGCTGATCGTGGCCGGCTGGCGCGATACCGACACCGGTGCCGATACCGCCGGCCCACACCGCAAGGGCGCACACCTCTACATCGCGCTCACCCTGGTGGTCGAGGGCATGGTCTTGTTGTCCCTGATCGCGCTGGACATCTTTCTGTTCTACGTCCTGTTCGAGGCGATGCTCATCCCGATGTACTTCCTGATCGGGATGTTCGGCGGCCCGACCCGCGGTCGGGCGGCACTGAAGTTCCTGCTCTACAACCTCGTCGGCGGTCTGGTGATGCTTGCCGCGGTGGTGGGGCTGTACGTGGCCACAGCGCAATCCTCGGCATTCAGCGGTGGCACGTTCGACTTCCGCGCGATCAGCGCGGCTATCGCCGACGGCAGCTTCGTCATCGGGCCCGCGGTGGCCAACGCACTGTTCCTCGGGTTCCTGTTCGCCTTCGCCGTCAAGGCCCCGCTGTGGCCGCTGCACCGCTGGCTGCCCGACGCCGCTGTGCAAGCCACTCCGGCAACGGCGGTGCTGATGATGGCAGTGGTGGACAAGGTGGGCACCTTCGGCATGCTGCGCTACTGCCTGCCACTGTTCGGCGACGCCGCGACGTTGTTCCGGCCGTTCGTCATCGCGCTGGCCGTGGTCGGCATCATCTACGGGGCGATCCTGGCGATCGGCCAGACCGACGTCATGCGGCTGATCGCCTACACCTCGATCAGCCACTTCGGTTTCATCATTCTGGGGATATTCGCGATGACCACGCAGGGCCAGTCCGGATCCACGCTGTACATGGTCAATCACGGCATCTCCACCGCAGCACTGTTCCTCATCGCCGGCTTCCTGGTCAGCCGCCGCGGCACCCGGGCCATCGCCGCCTACGGCGGAGTGCAGAGGGTGGCACCGGTGCTGGCCGGCACCTTCCTCGTCGCCGGCCTGGCGACGCTGTCACTGCCCGGCCTCGCCCCGTTCATCAGTGAATTCCTTGTTCTGATCGGCACATTCACCCGCTACCCGGTGTTCGCGGTGCTCGCCACGCTGGCTCTGGTGCTCTCGGCGGTGTATGTGCTGTGGATGTATCAACGGATGATGACCGGGCCGGTGACCCGCGGCAACGAAACCATCCCCGACCTGCGGCCGCGGGAACTGCTCGTCGTCGCCCCGCTGGTCACCCTGTTGGTGGTGCTGGGCGTCTACCCGAAACCCGCCCTGGACGTCATCAACCCGGCGGTTGAGCACACCATGACAGCGATCAACCAGACCGATCCCGCCCCCACCGTGACCGCCGGAGCGACCCGATGACCGCGCCCAGCGTCGAGTACAGCCTGCTCGCACCGATGTTGCTGATCTTCGGTGTCGCCGTTGCCGGCGTCGTGGTGGAGGCTTTCGCACCACGCGGTGCGCGCTACCGGATTCAGTTCGGTCTGGCCATGACGGGAGTGATCGCCGCGTTCGGCGCCCTGGTCAGCGCCTACCGGCAGACCGGCCCGGACGGCACCCTCGCGGCGGTCGGCGCGGTCGCCGTCGACCGCCCGGCGCTGTTCTTGCAGGGGGTCATCCTGCTGGTGGCCGCACTCGGCCTGCTGTTGATCGCCGAACGGGCCGACGGGTCCCCATCCGCCACCGCGGGTTCGGGATTGAACGCCTTCACCGCGCAGGCCTCCGCGGTTCCGGGAAGCGTCGCCGAACTGGTGGCCACCCGGGCCGGTGCCGCGCAGACCGAGGTGTTCCCGCTGACCATGTTCGCCGTCGCCGGCATGATGCTGTTCCCGGCATCGGCGGACCTGCTGACCGCCTTCATCGCCCTGGAGGTCTTCTC
>JAGQTS010000196.1:0-6920 GCA_020438895.1 Mycobacterium sp. | reverse complement strand
GCGTTGAAGTACTTCCTGCTCGGGGCGTTCTCCTCGGCGTTCTTCCTGTACGGCATGGCACTGATCTACGGCTATGCCGGCACCCTGAGCCTGACCGGGATCGCCGACGCCGTCCGAACCGGTTCCGGCCCGACCACGCTCGCGGTCATCGGAACCGCGCTGCTGGCGGTCGCACTCCTGTTCAAGGTCAGCGCCGTACCCTTCCACGCCTGGGTTCCCGACGTCTACCAGGGGGCCCCGACCGCGGTGACGGCGTTCATGGCGGCCGGCACCAAGATCGCCGCATTCGGGGCGTTGCTGCGGTTGTGCGACGTCGCCGTGCCCGACCTGAAAGATCAGTGGCGCCCGGTGCTGTGGGCGGTGGCGATCCTGACGATGGCGGTGGGCACCGTCACCGCGATCACCCAACGCGACGTCAAGCGACTACTGGGATACTCGGCGATCGCACACACCGGCTTCCTGCTGACCGGCGTGATCGCCGCCAACCCGGCCGGGGTGTCGGGCACCCTGTTCTACCTGGCCGCCTATGGGTTCACCACGATCGGGATGTTCGCTTTCGTCAGTGCGGTACGCGGACCCGATGGCGCCGAGCAGACCGATCTGGCGGCGTGGGCCGGGCTGGGGCGCCGCTTCCCGGTCGCCGGGGTGGTGTTCGCGCTGTATCTGTTGTCGCTGGCCGGGATTCCGCTCACCAGCGGGTTCGTCAGCAAGTTCGCGGTGTTCACCGCCGCCGCGGCCGGCGGGGCGGTACCGCTGGTCGTCATCGGCGTGCTGGCCAGTTCGGTCGCCGCGTACTTCTACGTGCGGGTGATCGTGCTGATGTTCTTCACCGATCCACCCGCCGAAGCCCCGGACTTCCGCGCCCCCGGAGCGATGACCCTCGTCGCGATCGCGGTGCCGTTGGCGATCACCTTCCTGTTGGGCGTCTTCCCGCAGCCGGTGCTGGACCTCGCCGACGCGGCTGCCAGATTCATCGGCTCGTAAGCGTGCGGAGAGGACGACGATGTCGAACGAACCCAACGTGGAAACCGATGTCGAGCGCCTGCAACGCTCGGCCCGCGACGTCAGCGCCATCCCCGGGCTGATCTCCGGTTGGCTGGCTGGTCATATCGGGGTCGAACCGGAGATCACCGTCGAGAGTGGCGTCGACTCCACCGGCATGTCCTCGGAGACCATCATCCTGACCGGCCGTTGGACCGTCGAGGGCGAAACCGTGCAACAGAAGTGGGTGGCTCGGGTCGCTCCCTCCGGCCACGACGTTCCGGTGTTCTCCGAGTACCGGCTGGATCACCAGTTCGCACTCATCAACGCGGTAGCCGAACTCACGGACGTACCGGTACCCCGGGTTCGGTGGCTGGAACCCACCGGCACCGTGCTGGGCAGCCCGTTCTTCCTCATGGACCATGTCGAGGGGCTCGTGCCACCCGACGTGATGCCCTACACGTTCGGCGGCAACTGGTTCGCCGACGCACCGCCGCAGCGCCGTCGCGAATTGCAAGACGCCACGATCGGTGTGCTCGCCGCTCTGCACGCCATCCCGGACGTGCGGGCACGGTTCTCCTTTCTCGACAACTCCGGCGCGTCCGGCGACACCCCACTGCGGCGGCGGCTCACCTGGCTGGTGGACTGGTACCACTTCGCCGTGCCCGACATCGGCCGCTCCGATCTGGTCGAGGATGCGCTGGGCTGGCTCGAGACTCACTTCCCCGACGCGGTCGCCGACACCGACCCGGTCCTGGTGTGGGGCGACTCCCGGATCGGCAATGTGCTCTACCGCGATTTCCGGCCGGTGGCGGTACTGGACTGGGAAATGGCGACCATCGGACCGCGGGAACTCGATGTCGCATGGATCATCTTTGCGCACATGGTGTTCCAGGAACTGGCTGGGCTGGCCGGGCTGCCCGGCCTACCCGACATCCTGCGTGAGGACGACGTTCGTGCCGATTACGAGCGGCTCACCGGGGTCCGCCTCGGCGACCTGCGCTGGTTCTATGTCTTCGCCGGTGTGATCTGGTGCGTGGTATTCATGCGGACCGGCGCCCGCAGGGTGCACTTCGGTGAGATCGAGAAGCCCGCGGTCATCGAGTCGTTGTTCTATCACGGGGTCTTGCTGCGCCGCCTGATCGACGACAACCCCGACTGGAGGAGTCGCAGTTCCCCATGATCAGCCCACTCGATGAGTATCCGCTGCACCAGGTTCCGCAGCCGATCGCCTGGCCGGAGGCCTCCGACCGCAACTTCTACGACCGCTCCTACTTCAACGCCCACGACCGGACCGGGAACATCTTCCTGATCACCGGCATCGGCTACTACCCGGCCCTCGGGGTCAAGGACGCCTTCGTCCTGATCCGCCGCGGGGATGTGCAGACAGCGGTGCACCACAGCGATGCGATCGACGCCGACCGGCTCAACCAGAATGTCAACGCCTACCGCGTCGCCGTGATCGACCCGTTGCAGAAATTGCGCATCACGATGGACGAGACCGAGGGAATGGCAATCGATCTCACCTGGGAGGCCCTGTTTCCGGTCGTGCAGGAACAACGGCACATCATGCGATCCGGGACTCGGGTCACGCTGGACGCGCAGCGCTTCGCCCAACTCGGTTCGTGGCGGGGCAGCATCGTCATCGACGGCGAGCACATCGAGGTCGACCCCGTGACCTGGATCGGAACCCGGGACCGGTCCTGGGGAATCCGCCCGGTCGGCGAACCCCAGCCCGCCGGCCGCCCGGCAGATCCGCCGTTCGAGGGCATGTGGTGGCTGTACACGCCCCTCGCTTTCGACGACTTCGCCGTGGTGATGATCATCCAGGAAGAACCCAGCGGTTTTCGCACCCTCAACGACTGCACCCGGGTGTGGCGTGACGGTCGCGTCGAGCAGCTGGGATGGCCCCGGGTTGCAGTCCGTTATCGTTCGGGCACAAGGATTCCCATCGGCGCCACCATCGAGGCGAACGACGGCGGCGGGCGTCCGCTGCGCTTCGAGGTGGAATCGAAGCTGGCCGCACCCATCCATGTGGGCGGCGGCTACGGCGGGGACCCGGACTGGCTGCACGGAATGTGGAAGGGACCGGCGTTCACCGAGAGACTGACCTACGACATGACCGACCCGGGAATCGTCGGCCGCTCCGGCTTCGGGGTCATCGACCACGTCGGCCGGGCAGTTTGCGTCGAAGGCGGCAAACAATACGAGGGCTGGGGATTGTTCGAGCACGGGGTGCTCGGTCGCCACGACCCGTCCGGCTTCGCGGACTGGCTGTCGACCTCGCCGTGAGTCGGTCCGGCTAACGGTCGTCGGCTGAGCGGGACGGCACGTCGAAGTACTCCAGCAGATATCGGCTTTCCGCCACATCACCGATGGTCCGCCGGGCCTTGGACCTTGTCACCAGAATACCCACCACCGCGACGGCCCACGCCACGTACTGCACGCACCACGCCAACCGGAAGGCCTCGAACGAGTACCCGCCCGCCGCGTCGATCACGATGCCCATCATTTGCATGACCACGAGCGAGGCCAGAAAGCCGCCCACATTCACCGCGCCCTGGGCGGTGCCGAGGGTGGCCCCCGGGTTGAAGGTGCGCGCGAAGTCGAACCCCACCACCGATCCGGGGCCACCGACGGAGATCACGACCACCAGCACCAGCAGCAGCCAATGCGGCGCCGGCCCTGGCAACGCCAGCACCGCGGTCCACACCGCCGCATTGCTGCCGATGATGCCGAGAACCAGCCAGGATCTGCGGTGCGGGTGACGGCCGGTGAAAACCCCGATAAACACCCCCGCCACGACGGCGGTGACGACCGACACGATCAGCAGCCCGCCGGCCGCCTCCCTCGAGATTCCCTGCGCGGCAATCAGATAGGGAATTCCCCACATCAGTGTGAAGACAGTGATCGAGAACTGGGTACCCATGTGGGTAAAGAACCCCAGCCGGGTGCCCGGCCGCAGCCATACTGTCCGCACCCCGCGCAGCACTTCCCCGAGGTTCGTCGTCGGATCGTCGATGGAAGCCCCCGGCGGGGCGTTACGGACCAGCGCGAAGGTGAGCATCAGTGACAGCACACCGAACGCCGACGCTGCCACGAAGGCGTGCGTCCAGCCCGGCCCAGTCAGCAATCCGAGAAATGGCACCGCCGAGAGCACCTGCCCCAACTGCCCCGATATCCCGGTGAGCTGGCTGACCAGAGGGACCTGCCGATTCGGAAACCAGTGCGGCACAAGACGCAGCACCGAGATGAACGTGAACGCATCGCCGAGCCCGACCACCGCGCGGGCGGCGACGGCCATCGGCAGCGATGTGGTGACGGCCAGGGCGAGCTGGCCGCTGACCATGAGCGCGCCGCCGGTCAGGATCATCGCCCGGGATCCGAAGCGGTCCAGCAGAACCCCGGCCGGGATCTGCGCGCCGGCGTACACCGCCAGTTGCAGCACAACGAACATCGACAGCTGCGCCGGGCTGGCGCGGAACCGTTCGGCGGCGTCGAGGCCGGCCACCCCGAATGTGGTGCGGTCCAGCACGGCAACGATGTAGGCCAGCAGTCCCGCGGCCCAGACGGTCCAGGCCCGCACCGTCAACCCAGCTCGCCGATGATGTCGGCCAGCGTCTCCGGGTCGATCGGGCCGGGCTGGTAGAGACACACCGTATCGGCCGGAGCCCCGGCGGCCGCCATCCTTTCCCGAACCCGGGCGGCGACCTCGCGCGGTGTGCCGCACGCCGCGATGGTGTGCAGCACCTCGTCGCTGATCAAGGCACCCATATCGGCCCATCGGCTCTGCTTGGACAATGCGTTCAACTCCGGTTGCAGGTCCCCCCAGCCGTGGCGGTCGAGCACCGGCCGGTAGGCCGGGGTGGATCCGTAGAACGCCAGCAACCGCCGGGTGGCGCGGTGATCCTCGCCGGCTGAGACGATCACCTCGGGCACCACGGCGAAGTCGCCGGGGCTGCGTCCCGCGGCCGCCAGACCGGCGCGCACGGCCGGCATGGTGACCGTTGCCAGGAACCGGGCGGAGGAGAACGGCATGACCAGCAGACCGTCAGCGACCTCGGCGGCGGCGCGGGTCAGCCGCGGCCCCAGCGCACCGATGTAGATCGGAGGCGGCCCGAAGGGGTTGGGTCCGGGATTGAACGTGGGCGTCATCAGGGTGTGCCGGTAGAACTCGCCGCGGAAATCCAGCGCGCTGCCCTCCTGCCAGGCCGCGAAGACGGCACGCAGGGCACCGACAAGCTCGCGCATCCGCTCCACCGGGCGCTCAAAGGTGGTCCCGTAACGCTTTTCGATCTGGGTGCGCACCTGAGTTCCCAACCCGAGGGTGAACCGCCCTCCCGAGAGCAACTGATGGTCGTACGCCTGATGCGCGAGCTGAATCGGGTTGCGGGGGAAGCCGATCGCCACATTGGTCAACAAGTCCAGGCCGCCGACGGTCGAGGCTAGCGTCAACGGCGCGAACACGTCGTGGGGGCCCTCGAAGGTGAAGACTCCCGAAGCCCCGGCAGCACGCACCGCGCCGGCCCGATGCACGGCATCGGCGGGCCCGAACAGGGCCGTCAGCACCTTCACCCGAGGAACCCTAGCGATTTCGGCGCGCAAACAGGCGGTCAGCGCACGTTTCCGCACCCAAGTCGGCAAGACTGGACTCATGGCGTTTGACGTGGTGGTGATCGGGGCAGGTCTGGCCGGACTGACGGCGGCGCGGGAATTGAATCGGCAGGGTTTCGACGTCGTGGTGCTCGAGGGCCGGGACCGGGTGGGCGGGCGTACCTGTCCGGCGACGCTGGCCGGTGTGCCGGTGGACCGGGGCGCATCCTTCGTCGGCCCCACCCAGGATGCGGTGCTCAAACTGGCCGCCGATCTGGGTTGTCAGACCACGCCGACCTACCACGCCGGAGCCAACCTGATCCGCTGGCGCGGCCGGGTGCACCGCTACCACGGGACCATTCCGAAACTCGGCCTGATCGGCCTGATCGACATCGGTCGGATCCAATGGCAGTTCGAACGCCTCACCCGCGGGGTCGATATGACCGCACCGTGGAACTCCAGACGCGCCGCCGTGCTGGACTCCATCAGTCTGGGCGACTGGTTGCGCTCGGTCCGGGCGACTGCGGGGTCCCGCGACCTGATGGCGATCGTGTCCCGGGTGACCTGGGGTGCCGAACCCGATGACGTGTCGATGCTGCACGCCCTGCGTTACGTCAAGACCTCCGGTGGGCTGGACCGCATGCTCGACACCGTCGGTGGAGCCCAACAGGATCACTTCGCCGACGGTAGCCACGAGATGGCCGCCAGAATCGCCGCCGAACTGGGGGATCATGTCCGACTCAGCGCCGTGGTGTCCCGCATCGAATGGTCTGATACCGCTGTCGCCGTCACCTCTTCGGCGGGGGTGGTCGATGCCCGCCGGGCGATCGTGGCCGTACCCCCCGCCCATCGACTCGACATCGACTTCGCACCCGCCCCGCCGATCGAGTACCAGCAGTTGTCTCAACGGTGGCCGCAGGGGGCCCTGACCAAGTCCTACGCCGCCTACCCGACCGCGTTCTGGCGCGCGAAAGGACTGTCCGGACAGGCACTGTCCGATCAGGGGCCGGTGTTCATCACCTTCGACGTCAGTCCCCCGGCCGGCGCGCCGGGTATCTTGCTCGGTTTCACCGATCCGCGGGGATTCGACGCGCTCCCCGAGGAGCAGCGGCGCGAGCAGGTCCTTGGCTGTTTCGCCGCGTTGTTCGGCGACGACGCCGCTGCCCCGATCGACTATCTCGACCAGCGCTGGGGTGCCGAGGAGTTCGCTCCGGGCGGGCCGACCGCCGCGGTACCGCCCGGATCCTGGACCGAGTTCGGCCGGCTGCTGCGGACCCCGGTCGGTCCACTGCACTGGGCGGGCACCGAAACAGCCGACGAGTGGACCGGCTTCATGGACGGGGCGG
>JAGQTS010000195.1:347-1048 GCA_020438895.1 Mycobacterium sp. | reverse complement strand
GTCTACTGGAAAGTCGTCGAGGAGTTCCTCGCCCCGCACCCGGAGTTGCTCGAGGCGCCGCTGCGGGTCACCATCGAGCATGATGCCGCCGTCGGCTACGGCGAAAAACTCGAGATCCTCGCGCACACCTACCCGCCGGGCTCAACCGACAAATTCGGTGACGACCTGACCGATCGCACGGTGAGAACGCTCACATATGTCGTCGGTGACAAGACCAAAGCGGTCGCGTCCATCTTCGCGTTGTAGGCCGGAGTGGTCTTCCGGCCGACCGGTTAACCCCGTGTTTACCTGCGGATTCAAGTTACCGGCCAGTAGCTACCGGGCGCACTGC
This sequence comes from Mycobacterium sp., assembly GCA_020438895.1. Lineage (GTDB taxonomy): Bacteria > Actinomycetota > Actinomycetes > Mycobacteriales > Mycobacteriaceae > Mycobacterium. The sequence continues at coordinate 717 of JAGQTS010000195.1, read as the reverse complement.
CAGGGCTCATCTTCGCAAACTTTGCAAGTGCGGGATGACCCGTTGCGCAAATTTGCAATCGTGACGGTTTGAACAGCGAATATGCCATGTGTAACAGTTGGCCCAGCACACCAGCGAAGTGGGCGGGGCGTTAGCAAAGAGCAACGTCAGTGGATTGTTGTAACGCCCCGCGGGAAGACAAGGAGAACCCCATGGCAGTGTCCAACGTCGGCAAGCCCAAGAGCGCGGCGGAGATCCAGCGCGACTGGGACACCAACCCCCGCTGGAAGGGTCTCACCCGGACCTACTCGGCCCAGGACGTCGTCGCCCTTCAGGGCACCGTCGTCGAGGAGCACACCCTGGCCCGCCGGGGTGCGGAGATCCTCTGGGA
>JAGQTS010000195.1:0-215 GCA_020438895.1 Mycobacterium sp. | reverse complement strand
TCCGGCCACACCTACCCCGACCAGAGCCTGTACCCGGCCAACTCGGTGCCGCAGGTCGTCCGCCGCATCAACAACGCCCTGCTGCGCGCCGACGAGATCGCCAAGGTCGAAGGTGACACCTCCGTCGACAATTGGCTGGTGCCGATCGTGGCCGACGGCGAGGCCGGTTTCGGCGGCGCGCTGAACGTCTACGAACTGCAGAAGGCGATGATCGC
>JAGQTS010000014.1 GCA_020438895.1 Mycobacterium sp. | reverse complement strand
CTTGATGTTGTCGAAGTCGATACCGCGGAGATCGGAACCCCAATTCGGCATCGGTTTCTTCTCGAAGGTGCGCAGTGCCCGCAGTCGGGTCTCCAGCATCCAGTCCGGCTCGTTCTTCTTCGCCGAGATGTCGCGAACCACCGCCTCGGAGAGCCCGCGCTTGGCGGCCGCCCCCGCCACATCGGTGTCGGACCAGCCGTAACCGTAGTGTCCCAGCGAGGCGATGGTCTCCTCCTGGCCGAGCGGCGCTGTCTCCGGGATCGTCGTCATCGCGACACTCCTTGCTGTTGTTCATCGGCGTGCTGATCGGGTGGGGCGGTCTGGTGAAGCGGGACATGGGTGGTGCAGGCACAGTCGCCGTTGACGATCGACGCCAGTAACTGCACGTGGGTTCCCAGCACCTCGGAGATGGCTCGCTGTTCGGCCTCGCACAGTTCCGGGAACTCCTCGGCGACGTGGGAAACCGGGCAATGATGCTGGCAGATCTGGATGCCCTGGGCCGGCCCACCGACCCGAGTCGTGGTGGTCACGTATCCGGCCTGCGTCAGGGCGTCGGCGACTTTCTCGGCTGCATCTTCGACTGCCTGGTCGCCGGTCGACTGCACGGGCGCCACACCGGACAGGATCGTGTCGATCCGGCGCCGGGCGAAGGTACGCACCGCGGCGTCTCCGCCGATTTCCCGCAACTGGCGGATCGCCGCGGACGCGAGGTCATCGTAGGTGTGCTCGAGCTTGCTGCGCCCTGCCGCGGTGAGCCGGTACCGCTTGGCCGGCCGACCACGACCGACGTGCTGCCAGGCCGCCGCGGGGTTCGCCTCGGCGTCACCATCATCGACCAACGCCTCCAGGTGCCGGCGCACCCCTGCCGCGGAAATCCCGAGCTTGCCGCCGATCTCGGCGGCGGTGATCGAACCCGACTCCACCAGCAGTCGAACGATCTCCCTGCGGGTGGCGCCGTCCTGCGCCGACACCGCATTCGGCACCGCCGACGGTTTCGACCCAAATTTCACAACATCAGTGTGACGCAATTATTCATGAGGGTCTAGGAAGGGTACCCTCACCCGGCAGACGGTTCCATGAGCATCGCCAGACCGCTCCGGCCGACCGGACCACCACAGGCGGCTAGAGTTCTCCCGTGGCTGCCCGCCAGCTTTCCCTGAGTTCGTCGATCGCCCGTCTGCACGGCGATGAACGGACGGTGGGCTCCCCCCTCAACACGGCCGAGCTTCGTGCCATGCGGCGCACCCGGTTGTTCGGCGGCACCGGAACCGTCCTGATGGCCATCGGCGCGCTCGGCGCAGGTGCCCGCCCGGTGGTGCAGGACCCCACATTCGGTGTGCGACTGCTCAACCTGCCCTCACGAATCCAGACAGTGTCGCTGACCATGACGACCACCGGCGCGGTGATGATGGCCCTGGCCTGGTTGATGCTGGGCCGGTTCGCCCTCGACGTCTCGTCCGGCTCCTCATCGCCTCGCACCTCGGCGCATTGTCGCCGGACCGACGGGCCGCGGCGGATGATGTCCCGCAGCCAACTCGACCGCACCCTGCTGCTGTGGATCGTGCCGTTGCTGATCGCCCCACCGATGTACAGCAAGGACGTCTACTCCTACCTGGCGCAGAGCCAGATCACCCGGATCGGCCTGGACCCCTACCAGGTCGGTCCGGCTCCGGGGCTGGGCCTCGACCACGTATTCACCCTCTCGGTGCCCAGCCTGTGGCGGGAGACGCCGGCTCCCTACGGACCGTTGTTCCTATGGATCGGCCGCGGCATCTCCGCGATCACCGGGGAAAACATCGTCGCGGCCGTGCTGTGCCACCGCGTCGTCGTCCTCATCGGCGTCGGCATGATCGTCTGGGCCACACCACGGCTGGCCCGTCGCTGCGGAGTCGCCGAAGTCACGGCCCTCTGGCTCGGCGCGGCCAACCCGCTGCTGATCATGCATCTGGTGGCCGGAATCCACAACGAGGCGCTCATGCTCGGGCTGATGCTGACCGGCACGGAGATCACCCTGCGCGGTATTGATTCCGCGGATCGACTGCTCCAGCGCCCCGTGCACTGGCCGCGCGCCAGACCCGATTGGAAGCGATGGGCACCGCTGGGGCTGTTGATCTGCGGCACCGTGCTCATCGTCATGTCCTCGCAGGTCAAGCTGCCCGGCCTGCTGGCGTTGGGGTTCACCACCATGGCACTGGCGCACCGGTGGGGTGGCACTGTTCTCGCCGCCGCCAGGGCTGGACTGCTGACCGGAACCCTTGCCGTCGCCGTGATGGCGGTCATCGGGTGGGCCAGTGGACTCGGCTTCGGCTGGTTGTTCACGCTGGGCACCGCCAATGTGGTCCGCAGCTGGATGTCGCCTCCCACCCTGCTCGCCCTCGGCACCGGTCAGGTCGGCATTCTGCTGGGCCTGGGCGACCACACCACCGCCGTTCTGTCGCTGACCCGCGCGATGGGCGTTCTCATCATCACCGGAATCGTCAGCTGGCTGCTGCTGGCGGTGCTGCGTGGGCGGCTGCACCCGGTCGGCGGACTCGGCGTCGCTCTCGGCGCGACTGTGCTGCTGTTCCCGGTGGTGCAGCCCTGGTACCTCCTGTGGGCCATCATTCCGCTGGCCGCCTGGGCGACCCAGCCTCGGTTCCGGGTTGCCGCGATCGCCGTCACCCTCATCGTCGGAATCTTCGGACCCACTGCCAACGGGGATCGTTTCGCGCTGTTCCAGATCGTCGATGCGACCGTGGCCAGCACGGTGATCGTCCTGGCCCTGATCGGATTGACGCTCAGTCGTCTGCCGTGGCGCTTGGTTCCGGGTACCGACGAGCGGTACAGCGGCGAAGATCCCGATCCGGCGGCCGACTCCCCCGACGTTCCCACCAGCGCCGGCGGCTCGCCGAGCGCACCACCGTCCGCATCGCCGGCGCCCGCCGCCTACGCTGACTTCCCGTGAGTTCAGGCTCCACCCCGGTCGTCAGGCTGCGCGGGGTATCCAAGAGGTACGGGTCCGTCGTTGCGGTGTCTGACCTGAACCTCGACGTCGAGCGGGCCGAGGTTTTCGCGCTCCTGGGACCGAACGGCGCCGGCAAGACGACGACCGTGGACATGTGCGAGGGCTTCGTCACCCCCGACACCGGCACCATCGACGTGCTCGCGCTGAACCCGGTAGCCGACAATGCCCGGCTGCGCGAGCGGATCGGAGTGATGCTGCAGGGGGGCGGCGGCTATCCCGCCGCCCGGGCCGGTGAGATGCTCGATCTGGTCGCCGCCTATGCCGCCGACCCGCTCGACCCGGCCTGGCTGTTGGACACGCTCGGCCTGACCGATGCCGCCCGCACCACCTACCGACGGCTCTCCGGCGGTCAGCAGCAGCGGCT
>JAGQTS010000194.1 GCA_020438895.1 Mycobacterium sp. | reverse complement strand
GATCGGGCAGGTGCTGCGTGACAGCACCAACGTGATGCCCGTGCTCTACGCCGCGGGCGAATGCGCCTGCGTGTCGTTGCACGGCGCCAACCGACTGGTCACCAACTCGCTGCTGGACATCAACGTGTTCGGCCGCCGCGCGGGTCTGGCGGCCGCGTACTACGCGACCGGTAACCCGCGCATCGACCTGCCCGACGACCCGGCCGGCATGGTGGTGGACTGGGTGGCCACCATTCTGTCCGAGCACGGCAACGAACGGGTGGCCGACATCCGCGGTGAACTGCAGCAGACGATGGACAACAACGCCGCAGTGTTCCGCACCGAGGAGACGCTCAAGCAGGCGCTCACCGACATCCACGCGCTCAAGGAGCGCTACTCACGAATCTCCGTGCACGACAAGGGTAAACGCTACAACAGCGACCTGCTGGAAGCCATCGAACTCGGTTTCCTGCTGGAGTTGGCCGAGGTGACGGTGGCCAGCGCCCTGAACCGCAAGGAGTCCCGGGGTGGACACGCCCGGGAGGATTACCCCAACCGCGACGACGTCAACTACATGCGTCACACGATGGCCTACAAAGAGGGCACAAACCTCCTCAGCGACATCCGGCTGGACTACAAACCGGTGGTGCAGACCCGCTACGAACCGATGGAGCGGAAGTACTGACGCCGATGAGCCGCTTGCGCGAAGAGAGAAGACGCCGATGAGCCGCTTGCGCGAAGAGAGAAGGCAATGACGAGCGCACAGACCACCGCAGAGCAATCCGCAGACACTCCGCTGCCGCCCATCCCCCAAGGGGCGGTGATGGTGACCCTCAAGATCGCGAGATTCAACCCCGAGGATCCCGACGCCCACAGCGACTCCGGCGGGTGGCAGAGCTTCCGAGTGCCCTGCCTGCCCAGTGACCGGTTGCTGAACCTGCTCATCTACGTCAAGAGCTACCTGGACGGGACCTTCACCTTCCGCAGATCCTGCGCGCACGGCGTGTGCGGTTCGGACGCCATGCGGATCAACGGGATCAACCGGTTGGCGTGCAAGGTGCTGATGCGTGATCTGTTGCCCAAGGATCCGGCCAAACAACTGACCGTGACCGTCGAGCCGATCCGCGGCCTACCGGTCGAGAAGGATCTCGTCGTTGACATGGAGCCGTTCTTCGACGCCTTTCGCCGGGTGAAGCCGTACCTGATCACCAGCGGCAATCCCCCCACCCGCGAACGAATCCAGAGCCCGACCGACCGGGCCCGCT
>JAGQTS010000193.1 GCA_020438895.1 Mycobacterium sp. | reverse complement strand
GGTCGGCGGCGGCGAGCACCGGGTCGAAGGGCACCGCGCCGAAGGCGCCGCCCGCCGCCGACGAACGCAAGGCCGGTCGGTGGAACGGAAACTGACCCGGCCGGCAACCCCGAAACGGGAGGGCGGCCTGCGGCCGGACGGCCGAACCCGGCGTTCAGTTCGTGCGCACCGACTTCGTCACCTGCGCGAAGCTGAACTGCCACCGTTCCACAACCCGGAAGCCCAGGCGGCTGGGTACCTGGTAGGCCATCGCTCGGCCGAGCCGCGGACCAGGATCCAACTGGGAGCCTCGCTGGTGGTCGGGAACGGTGGTATCGCGCTCCGTCACCGTCCACAACGCCGGACAGCCGGGCATCTTGTCCGCCCACGCCCACACCGCACCATGGCTGTCCCACAGGCGGTTTCGTTCGACTGCCGTCCGGGCGCGACCGTAGTCGCGCAGTTTGGCGTACACCTCGGGGCGTGCCGCGGTCAGCGGACGAATCGGCCCCGGCATCCAGGCGACGGAGTTGTCGAGCACCAGGCAGTCCCCGGGTGCGGCGTTGGCGTCGATCACATCGGCCACTGCGCTGTAATCCATCCGCTCCTTGGCGTAGGGACCGCGTTGAGCCAGGTAGTTCGGCACCGCAGCGATGGTGAGTAACACCAGTATTGCGGTGATGGCCGGACGCGACCGCCAGACCGCCACCACACATAGACCGAGCAACAACGCCATGGCCGGGGCGGTGAAGGACAGGTACCGCGGGTAATAGACCGGATGGCGCAGGGCGGAGTAGGCCAACAACACCATCGTCGGAATCGTCATCCAGCACACCGTCAGCACGACCAGACGCACCGGTTGTCGACCGGCGACCGAATCGGCCTGGTCGACGCACAGCAGGCCACACCCGAGCATCACCGCCGCCAACAGGGCGAACGGCACCGCATGGTCGAAGTACTGCTCCTGAAGGATCTCGCCCACCGTCTCTCGGCCCAGCGGCGATATCCAGCGCACCTGAAACAGCTGGGTCTGGGCGAAAACCAGAACCGGCGCCGCGAGTCCAGCCGCCGCGGTGGCGGCAATCATCCAGCGCCGTCCCGACCGCCGAGCCCGGGGGCAGACCGCCGCCGCGACCGCGTGTACCGGCAGCATCAACACCAAGAACACGTTCAGCACCGCGGCCGCCGCGGCCAGAACCGCGTAGCCGGACCACCAGGACCACCCGCCGCGCCGCAGCGCCACGAGGCACAGGACTGTCAACCACACGGCGGCGGCCATCGTCAGCGCATACGAGCGGGTCTCGGCTCCCGCCCACGTGACGCGAGGCAGCACGGCGAACAGCACACCGGCCGTTATCGCCACAGTCCGGCCCGACAACTGCCGACCGAGCACCACCACCCCCGCCGCAGCGGCACCGACGCACACTGCACTGGACAGCCGGGCGGCGAACTCCGTCGTGGGGACCACCGTGAACCAACCGCGCATCAGCAGGTAGTACAGGCCGTGAACAGCATCGATGTTGAGCACCGTCCGCCACAACTCCGGGACGGATCGGTGTGCGGCCGACAATGTGGCGGCCTCGTCGAACCACAGCGACGGCCGAGCTGCACCGGCCGCACTCACAGCGGTTGCCAGCAAAGCCACCGACATCGAATCCCAGCGACCGACGTGCGGTCTGCGACGCGCCACGGCGACGGGGGTGCGGTGTACACGCACAAGAGTGGTCACGCAGCCTGCTCCCTCGAGGTTCCGGGAAAACCGTAGCGGGGGAGTGGCGGGATCGGGGAACCGATCGGCGCTGTCCGGAAGATCACAGACCTGGTGATGTGCAGAAGCGATAGTGTTGCAGTTCGAGTCGGACAACTCCCGACGAGGACTACCGACGAGGACTTGGAGGGTACGCATGGGTGGTTACCACACCGTTGTCGTGGGCACAGACGGTTCGGATTCCTCGCTGCGCGCTGTCGAGCGAGCCGCGCACCTGGCGTCCGGACCGGATGCGAAGCTGGTCGTGGCGACCGCGTATCTCCCGGCCGAGGAGGACGCCCGCGCCGCAGACCTGCTCAAGGACGCGGCCTACAAGGTGACCGGCAACGGGCCGATCTACGACTTGCTGCACGACGCCACGGATCGCGCCAAGGCCGCCGGAGCGACCAACATCGAAGAACGCGCCGTCCACGGCGCTCCGGTCGACGTTCTGGTGGACCTGGCGGTCGAGGTCAACGCTGATCTCCTGGTGGTCGGTAACGTCGGCCTGAACACGATCGCCGGCAGGCTGCTCGGGTCCGTTCCAGCGAACGTCGCGCGACGCTCGAAGACCGACGTCCTGATCGTCCACACCTCCGACTGACCCATCAGCGGCGCGGCTCCATCGACGCTGATGCCGACTCCCATCCGAACGCGACTGTGGGTCGACGGCAATCTGATATCGGATGACTTGCCCCTCGCCGAGGTGTCCGATCGCCTCGATGTACCCGGCACTCTGGTGTGGGTCGATCTGTGCAATCCCACTCGGTCGGCGCTGGACCAACTGGGCACCGAATTGGGCCTGAGCACTCGGGCCGTGGCCGAGGTCGACGACCACGGTGGGCGCACGAAGGCAACCCGGTATGCCGACCACACCTTCCTCACGGTCTATGCCACCTTGCTGGGGCCTCACGTCCCCGGCTCCATCGAGTCGCGACTGCGCAGCTGCCGGATATCGGTGTTCGTGCTGCGTTCCGTGTTGGTGACTGTCCGGCACGAAGCGGATTCTGCCCAGCCGATTCTTGATATCGACGAGGTCGTCAGGCACTGGGATGACAACGCCGATCTGCTGCGGATGGGCAGTCGAGGGTTCCTGCTCGGGCTCCTTGACATCGTCGTCGATAGACAGTTCACCACCGTTCAGGAACTCGATGACGCTATCGAGTCACTTGAGGACGGCCTGTTCGACGAGAAGACGCAAACCAGCCAGTTGCAACGTGACACCTACCGATTACGGAAAGAACTCGTCGAGCTGCGGCGGATCGTGCTGCCGATGCGCGAAGTGGTCAACACCGTCATGCGGCGCAGCGCGGAGGCGAATGACAGCACCGAACTCACCAGCTGGTATCAGGACCTCTACGACAACGTGATCCGGGCCGCCGAATGGACCGAGTCGCTGCGGGACATGATCACCACCGTCTTCGAGACCAATCTCTCGCTGCAGGACGCCCGGTTGAACACCATCATGAAGAAGCTGACCGGGTGGGCGGCGATCATCGCGGTGCCGACCCTGGTGACCGGGTGGTACGGCCAGAACATCCCGTATCCGGGCTACGGAGTCGCTGCCGGGGTGGTGACCAGCGCGACGTTGACCCTCCTCACCTCCGTGATGCTCTACGCAGCCTTCAAACGACGGGGCTGGATTTGAGCAACTTTATTACATATCCGTAAATTCAGAGGAGTCCACTCCTCGTCATCAGTAACATCCTGTGTCCGATACGAGCCAGTGCGCCGACAACGGCGGCAACGGCGTTCCGCGCTCGGTCCGGATGCGTTCGCACTCAGCGACACGCCTGCACCGCGTGGGTCACTCAGGTCGAGGAGGTTCGCCATGATGGCCAAGCGCGGTGCCCGAACAGGCGCGGCGGTGTTCGCCCTCGGATTGTCCCTGAGCAGCCCTCATCCAACAGCGACCGCTGACGCTCCCGACGATTCATCCTCGGTGTCAGCCGGCTCAACAGGGGCGACGACCAGGACCGGTCCCGCACGGTCGGCACGAGGCGCCGTCCGAACGGAACGATCCCCTGCGGCGGCCAGTCACGGCGGCGCTTCGACCGTACTCGCCGACACCGGCGGGACCGCCGTGACATCTGACGAGGCCATTTCCGCCGTCCGGGCCCCCGACACCCGCCGCACGTCGACCGGAGCGGTGCCCGCGCAGAACGTCCATGCGGACCCATCCGATTTCCCTGCCGCGAGAACGTCGCGTCCCCACCGGCTTCGGTCAGCGCGGCTTGCCCAGGCCTCCGCCGCGACACCCGCACCGGACTCCCCGAGCCGTCCCCCGGTCAACCCGGGCGCGGGGTCAGGCGCATCATCCGCTGTCGCCGCCGAGCTGGCGGCATTGCCGAACCAGCGAGCCGTCATTGCGGCGACGACGACGATCAGCGGTCCGATGGCCGGCGCCACCTCAGGGTCGGGTTGCGCGGCGTGTTGGGGAGCCGAGGCACCGACCATCGGGCAGGCGGTCACCACGGCGGTCAACCACCTGTTCAACACGGCGTTCGACTGGATCTCCACGTGGCCGGCAACCCCGATCTCGGATCTGGTGGCCGGGGCGTTGTTGTTGGTCCGCCGGAGCATGATCTTCATCCCGTCCGGGGTGGAGTCCTCACTGAGCGCCACCGGGAAATTGGATGTCACGGTCAACTCCGGCAGTGTGGCCTACGTCCGCGAGAACGACGGATACGTCGAGATCTCCGGAGACCCGTCGTTCTTCGGCGCTTCGCGATTCGACGCGGGCGCGGTCACCGACGTGTCGGTATCCAACCCCGGCAACGCCGGCTGTGCCGGGTTCGTCCTCAGTTCGGGAACCGTGGCCGCAACCCTGCAGACCACTCAGATCGACGCGATGCGCTTCGGTTCGGGCGCCGCATTCGTCGGGCCCGTGGTGGCCGCGGTGACCGGCGGACCCCTGACCTTGCAGGATGCGGTTCGCAGCGGCACTGGTGTCGAATTCGACGGTGCTGTGGTGTTGGGCAACGACGTCGACGTCGACGCCGGAACGGGCGATGTGACGTTCGCGGGATCGGTGGACGCGGCCACCGTCGGCAGACAGTCACTGACCGTCACGGCGCTGGGAAGCACGGAATTCAGCGCCCCGGTAGGCGCCCAGGCCGCACTGTCCAGCCTCGTTACCCGCGGCACCACACCGTTGACCATCACCCAGTCAGCCGACAGTAGGACTGTTCCGCTGCATTACGCACCGTATGTCAGTGCGGACGGCAAGGTGCAGATCAAATACGGTATCGATGTCGCGATCGGTGACAACCCTTCGCAGCTGTACGAATTCGACACCGGCGGTAACTCTTTCTTCGCCGGTTACAACCCGCCGTTCTGGAAAGCCGTGCCGCTGACGACCGATGCGATCACCGTCACCTATACCTCGGGCAACACCTACGAGTCCGTCGTGGCAGACGGAAAGGTCACCATCGGACAGGGAGATCGAACCGTTTCAACGGCCCAGCCGATCAGGCTCGGAGCAATCCTGACCGGGGGGAACCCCAAGAAGACCCCACCGGAAACCTTCGTCTTCACCAACCCGGACGCGCCACCCGTTGACGGCAACTTCTTCGGCGACTTCGGGGCCTCGTTCGCCACCTTCGACATCAAGGAAACCGGGCAGACGATGGCAAGCCCACTTCTGCAGCTTCCCGGCAACCTGTCCAGTGGTTTCCTTGTCCAACTCGGCCCGATCGGAACCACCAACCCGCAACTCACCGTCGGGGTCACCGATGCGCTGCGCGACCAGTTTCCCTACGCCGTACCGGTTTCCGAAACACAGCCATCCGCGACATACCCGGTATCCGGGTATCCGGTGCTTGATTTATTCGGAATCACGCCGACCTATTTCGCCCAGGAGAGCGGCGGACAAGAAAAGCCCATCGGTTGCACTGCGGACACGACGTGCCCACCGATTCCCACCGTGATCGACAGTGGCGCGCCCAGTGCCGCACTTCGGGTCGACCAGGGCACACCCTATGACGACGGTGGACAACTGCAAACGGGTGTCGACCTCATCGTGAAGTTCCCGACGACGCCGGATCGAAAGCCGTTGACGTGGACTGTCACCGCGGGGAACACTCCGTCGGTCAATCTGTTCACCTATGGCGGTAGCTCAGCGGCAATCGCAGGTGAAAACGTCAACACCGGGCTCAACCTCTACAACAACTTCGACGTGATGTTCGACGCTCAGCAGCAGATCATCTGGCTGCGCCCCAATGACGGCGGCGCCACTCTCATCGCTGGTTCGGTCACCACGACCGGCAATCAGACCTATCACCAGAACGCACTTCTCGGCGGTGTATACACCACAGGTGGCGGCACGTTCACAGTAGGAGGTGCCGTCGAACTGACCGAGGATACGGTGATCAACGCCGGCAGCGGGGACGTGTCGTTCTTCGGCGCGGTCGACGGTGCGACGAGCGGAAGCCAGTCTTTGACGGTGAATTCGACTGGCACGACAACGTTCACGAGGGGGGTGGGCGAACAAGCGGCCTTGACGATGCTCACCACCGACGCCGGCGGTAGCAGCACCCTCGCGGGGGTCGCCACCACCGGTGACCAGCTCTACAACGACGACGTTGCGCTCAGCGGTCTGTACCAGATGACGTCGACTGGCTCGTTCACGGCGGGCGCCGACGCAACGCTCGTCGGTCCGGTCAATATCGTCAACGAGGCTGTCGGACAAGACATCACGTTCGCCGGACCTGTCGAGGGCTCTCCTACGCGCGGATGGACGCTCATCATGTCCACCCGCGGGGGAACAGTGGATTTGTACGGCGAAGTGGGTGCCAGCCGTCCGCTCGGCGGGCTTTCCGTCGATGCGGTGCCGACGGACTCCGGAAGCGCCACAACCACATTCAATGCCCACTCGGCCATTCACCTGGACGGCGGCCTCGGGAATGCGGCCGTCGATGGTCTGGCGATCGGCACCAAGGTCACTGACAGCGGGGGCAGCAACTCCGTCGCGGTGAATTTGACGCAGGGCGGCGTCATCCAGGGCTTCTCCGGTACCGGTGTGGCGATCGGATCCAAGGACAGCGGACCGGACAATGGGTTCGTGTCCGGTCAGATCAGCGGATTTGTGATCAGTACCAATACCGGAGACGGCGTGACAACGGAAGGAACCAGGGATTTCACAGTCGCTGACAGTGTCATCACCGGCAATGGCGGGAACGGCCTGACATCGACGGGCGACACCGGACTCACCGTCACCACCAGCAGCATCAGCAACAACAACCTGAATGGCATTGAGGTCAAGGCGAAGGATGGCAGCAGCGGCTCCGAGGACGCCAAGAACACCATCGTGGCCAACACCATCTTCAACAACGTTCTGCACGGCGTGACCGTCGAGCACAACTCGACAGGCAACGCCGTCTTGTCGAACTCGATCTTCGCCAATGATTCCGGTGCAGAGCAGCCTAGGGGAATCTCGCTGAAGGACGGCGGCAACGCGATGCAACCGGCGCCGCATGATGTGACAGCCATCAACCCGCTGCCCGCGACGATCCTGGTCAGCGGCAGGCTGACACCCTATGACGGCTACAGCGGTACCTACGACATCCAGGTGTTCCTCTCGCCGTCGAGCGATGCCGGCAATGTTCAGGGCCGCGAGTTGCTCTCGACCGTGACCGACGTCGCCCCCGGCGAGTTCGCGTTCTCGGTTGTCGCACCGACGATCGGGGTGGACGGTGACTTCATCACGCTCACCGCGACGCCAACCGAACGTCCGACGAACACATCGGAGTTCTCCCAGGCGGCGACAGTCACGGTCACGTGAGGCCGGCAGCCAGCGCGGACCAGCCTGGGACTAGGTGTAGATCTGCCAACCGACTGATGGGTCCAATGCCAGGGTCAGTACGTCGACCGCTTCGAATGCGCTGATCGGAATGGTGCTGAGTTCCTGCTGCGCGGTCAGGTGATCGGTCCCGGTCCAGCCGTTACCCATGGCCAGCAACCCGGCACCGTCGCGTCCTTCGCCGAACGAGTCATAGATGACAGCACCGTGCTGCTGCAGTGCTCGCAGCACCACCTGGGTGGCCGGAGCGTAGTCGGCGACCTCGAAGTCGGCGCGCAACCGGAACACGGTGCCCATCGGGACGCCGTCGGGGTTGGTGCCGGTGCCATCGCCGGCCCGGGCCGGCCAGCTGTAGCCGGTGCCACGGTCCTTGGCGATCACGATGCCCAGCATGTGGTCGATCTCGCCCCGTTCGAGGTCGTCGGGACGCAGGATCATCGGCAGGTAGGGGAGTTTCGCAGCGTTTGCCGCGCCGATCTCGGGGTAGAACGGCGAGCTCATGTCGTAGTGGACACCGGCCTCAGCGATCCAGGCCGACCCCCACAGCGCTGCGTAGGCGGCGTTACCCAGCGCATCGAGTACCCCAGCCGCGGGTAGTTCCACCCCGTTGGCGACATTGATCAGTTCCTGGGAGATGCACGTTCCCTTCTGGAATACCAGCAGGTGCCGGTCCCAGGCCGGAACGTCGGGCATCCCCTCCACCAGCGGGCGATCCGGGATGGCGTAGGGGCGGTCGTCGATATTCGGTCCGGTCGTCGAGTAACCGCGATTGAAGATGACGGTCTCCGTGGGATGGTCGGCTTCTACGACGTTGACCGGCATTCCGGCGGAGCTTCCCATCCACGGCTCCGTCTGCCACCGGGCGATGAGGTTCCCACCGATCACGTCGGTCCACGTCTGCGACTTCGCCAGCACCGGGAGGGCACTGACATCGGCATGGAAAACGGTGTCGGCAGGCATCAGGGTGCACCCGCAGAACGTGGACAACTCGCCGACGGGGGTACCCGGCACGAAGGTGATCGACACCGGCACCAGCACTCTGCCGCCATATCCGTCGTCGATCGTCACGCTGAATTCATCCCGCCGATCGGCTGCCGTCGCGGTGGGGGCTGCAGCGGAGGCCAGCGCCTCAGGACTGGGGGTGTAGGTGAATTCGCCTGCAGCAGTGACGATCACCGATCCCTTGACAGGGGCGGTGGAGGCCAGATAGGTCAGGGCGTCGCCGTTGGGATCGGAGCCGAGGACCAGGCCGGTGAGAACACCGGTGACCGGGTCGGGCGGGTCGAGCCGAAGTGCCGCCGTGGGCAGGTTGTTGAACGAAGCGACGTCAACCCTGACCGTCGTCGTCGTGCTGTGCCCGGCCGACCCGAAGAGGCCGAAGGTGAGCAGGTTCAGCAGCCCTTCGAGTCCGTGGAGGTGAAAGCCGCTACCCGCATCGCTGGCGGTGACGTCGAAGGAGTCGACGAATTCGCCATGCGCCAGCGTCGGATCGGCGATGTAGGTGTAGTCGCCAGCGGGGTTGAGCGTCACCGTTCCATGCGCGGGGGCCCGCGTCACGGCCAGAGCAACCGGGTCGCCGTCGTCGTCTCGGGTGCTCACCGACCCGGTGAGGATGCCACCGGGAGCCTGTTCGGCCTGGACGGCAACCGGCCGGGGTGTGGAGTTGTTGAGCAGCGCCGTCAACGGATCGGTCCGGGTGACGGCCGCGCGTGCCGGGCCGCCGGCGGACACGTTGGCCGCAGGCGCTGCTGAGCGCGGGGATGGAGTAACGCGCCTTGCGGCGGCGGGCACCGCAGCTGAGGGAAGCACCGCCCGGTGTGCGGCTGAGGTGCGCCGGGTACCGGAGTCGACGGCCGGCGAATGTCCGGGCCGCTGTGTGGCCGCGGCGGCGCGCGGCCGGTGTTCGGCGGCGCGGGCCGTCTCGGTGGCCTCGTCCTGGCCCGGATCCGCCGCCGCGACCCCGGTGGCAAAGGAGAGCGCCACCGCCCCGGCCGCTACGGACACCGCGGTACAACCGGCCCCTCCCGCGATCTTCCCACCGCGCCGCCGCACTCCGGACATGATCGGCCCCTTTGCTCAAGAACAATCTAACGCCTCAGCCGGGAATATTCGGGCCGATCGGGGGCATTTCTCGGAGTCAGGGGCGGGTTGGCCGAGGTAGCTAGTCATTCGGGAAGGGACTCGGTAGCTAGCCCTTCGGGAAGGGATTATTCACTGTCTCCGCTAGTCGCCGGCGTCGTCCTTCTCCTCGCCGGTGAAGACCTCCTTGGCCTTGTCGACGGCGTGGGTGGCGATATCGGTGGCATCCTCGACGATGGCGCCGACGCCGCCGGCGATGTCGCCCTTGAGGATGTGGCCGGCGTCCTCGACGATGTCGGCGGCTTTCTCCACGGCGTGCGTCGCGATGTCCTTGGCGGCGTCAACGGCATTCTTCGGATCGAAGCCCATGGGACTCTCCTTGTGTGTACGGGTTTACCTGCTGACGCTAGCCCTCACGCGGCAGCCGCGTTCGTGGTGTGTGCCAACTCACCGCGCCCCGGCACTCAGGCGTGAACGTCACGAAGCCCGACCGCGTTGCGCAGGCCCGAGCAGTTGTAGCAGCCAACGCACCCGATGCAGTCTGTGCAGCGCGCACAGGCCAGGCAGCCGATGCAACGACGGCACGCACAGCACGCAACACAGGCAACACAGGCGCGCATGAACAGCGAGAGGGCTGTCGCTGCGCTCGCCGAGATACCGGCGCCACCGAGCGTCACTGCGGAGCCGGCCACCGCCGCACTGGCTGCGGTGCCGATCGAACCGGCCACCGCCGCACTGGCTGCGGTGCCGATCGAACCGGCCACCGCCGCGCTGGCTGCGGTGCCGATCGAACCGGCCACCGCCGCGCTGGCCGCGGTGCCGATCGAACCGGCCACCGCCGCGCTCCTCCTGGCGGCGACCAAGCGGGAATCCGGCCGAGGCTGCGCCGGCGCCATGGGACTAATGAACGTATTCCGACTCATCACACACAGTATTCACTGAATCAGTGTCGGCCCGTCTCGTAGCATCCGTGACATGTGTACCCGAGTGTTGTGGAACTCGAACGATCTCGCCGTCCTGACGGGGCGCAGCATGGACTGGCCGGAGTCCACCGAGCCGTTGATCGTCGTGTTCCCGCGAGGCCGTCACCGAAACGGGATCGACCCACCGGGTCTGGTTACCGACCCCAACCCGCTGACCTGGACTAGCCGCTACGGCAGTCTCGTCACCACCATCTACGGACTCGGCACGGTCGACGGGCTCAACGAAGCCGGGTTGACCGTGCACGGGCTGTACCTGAAGGCGACGGACTACGGCACACGCGACCCGGGCAAGCCCTCCGTCTCGGCGACGCTGTGGTTGCAGTACCTGCTCGATCAGGCCGGTACCGTCGCCGAGGCTCTGCGCCTGCTAGACGGCATCGACATTCTGATGGTCAGCGCGCACGGACACGACGCCACCCTGCACCTCGCCATGGAGGACCCGACCGGCGACTCCGCGATCGTCGAGTACGTAGACGGCAAGCGGGTCGTTCACCATGGCCGCCAGTTCACCCTGATGACGAATGATCCAACCTACGACGAGCAGTTGGCTCTCCTCGCCGAACAGGACTTCTCACATCCCAGCCGGGAGATGCCGCTGCCCGGCAACGTCAACGCCGTCGACCGGTTCCAACGCGCCGCGTACTACTCGGCACTGCTGCCGAAGCCCCCATCCGAGCGCCAGGCCGTTGCCAGTGTGCTGGCGATCATGCGCAACGTGTCGGTGCCCTTCGGTGCCCCCTACGGCGATTTCGGCGTGTATGACACCGAATATCGGACAGTTACTGACCTGACGAATCGCCGCTACTACTTCGAATTGACCACCAGCCCCAACGTGATCTGGGTGGAGTTGAATCGGCTCGACCTCGCCGAG
>JAGQTS010000192.1 GCA_020438895.1 Mycobacterium sp. | reverse complement strand
CCGTACGGGGATGCGGACAATATCGCCCGTGCGCGAAACGCCTCGATCGACCACCTGGACCACGCGGGCATCCTGATGAGTCGGGCCAGCAAGGTTACACTCCTCGCACCCAGCAAGCTTGACCCCGCCTATGACCCTGCGACCGACCCATCCATCAGTGTCTGGGAGGTCGTCATGCACCTGACCCGAGTGCTTGCCGCAGAGGGAATCCCGGCTGCCTCCGCGTTGCTGGGGCGTGTCCCGGCCTCTATCGAGCGTGACTTATGCAAGGAGTTGGCGTTCCTACTTTTCTCGATCGCCGAGGGCCGCAAGGAAACCAAGCTGGCTGTCGAGTTCAACGCACTGGGAACGGCGTGGAACGAAATCGCTGCCGGCGCTGCAACAGCGGCGTCCCGACCAGTCCAATCAACCATCGACTTCGAGGGGGACTAGATGGCGACCAGTAACCGCGAGCGTATCCGCCGAGCGTTGGAGTTGCTTGGCCAGTCGCTGGACACGTTCATCACTGGTGCGACCCGCGAGAAGGTTCCCACAGGTCAGAGTTGGACCATGCTGCTGGCTGTCAAGGACGCCGGCAGGGGGGCCAGCGGCGATAGGAAGTACAACCCGGTTGATCCGCAGAACGGGTTGCGGATGCTGACTGAGAACGTCACTGCGCGGGCGATTCCGGGCTGGTATCCGTTCGGGGACTTGCTGTCTCGCGCCGAACAGAGCCTGGCCAGCGAGATGCGGGAAGTTCGGGACCGCGAGGCCCACCACGAGCCGTTCTCCGCCGACGACGCCTACCGGGCATTGGATACCGCCGAACGACTACTGCGTGCTATCGGGGCGCCCGAGGCCGCTGATGAAGTGAAGCGTTCCCGGATCGACCTGCGCCGGGTTTCATCTGAGCAGGAGGACCGGCGGGTGGTGAAAGCCGTCGGGGGCGCCACCGAGGTGGGTTCCACAGGGTTGCTGCCGTGGCGTGAAGTCTTGCGCCCGCATGACGATGTTGCGAAGGGCAATTTCCGGGCGGCTGAGTTCGCCGCCGATCTGGCGATGGTCGCCCGCGGGGAGGGGGACGCCGAGTACACCGACCCTGTCGAGTTCTTCCGCCGTACGTTCCTGACGGGGGGTTTGCGCGACCTGATCACCCGCGCGGTGCACCGGCTCTCCGGCGATCAGAACGCCTCCCCGGTGATCAACCTGCAGACCAACTTCGGTGGCGGCAAAACCCACTCCATGCTGGCACTCTGGCATCTGGCGTCGGGTCGACCCGTCGGGGACTATCCGCAGGACATCCAGGACCTGCTCGGCCCGATCAAGCTCGACCGCAACATCAACCGCGTCGCCTTGGTCAGCAACCACCTCGAACCGTCGGGTCTGAAACAAAAATCCGACGGCACCAAGGTCAACACGCTGTGGGGCGAGCTGGCCTGGCAGCTCGGTGGCCGGCAAGCCTACGAGGTCGTCGCAGAAGCCGACCGTACCTCGACCAACCCCGGTGACAGCCTGCGTGAGTTGCTGGCCAGGTACGCCCCAGCAGTCATCCTCATTGACGAGTGGGTGGCCTACGCCCGCCAGCTCTATGGCCGCGATGATCTGCCCGGCGGAAGCTTCGATACCCAGTTCACCTTCGCTCAGACCCTCACCGAGACCGCTAAAGCCGTTCCCGGGGCGTTGGTGGTGATCTCGATCCCCGCGTCTGCCCAGGACACCGACGGTGACGGGATCATCAATGAGGAAGAGGTGGGTGGGGAGAACGGGCGGGAAGCGTTGCGCCGGCTGCAACGCATCGTGGGTCGGGTTGCTGACCAGTGGAAGGCCGCCAACCCCGAAGAGTCCTTCGAGATCGTCAAACGTCGATTGTTCACCGCACCCGACGGGCAGGCCCTGGCCCAGATCAACGCCACGGCGAACGCCGTGGTGAAGTTCTACCGCCAGCACCACGCCGAGTTCCCCAGCGAGACCAACGAGAACGACTACATCGACCGGATACGCAACACCTATCCCATTCACCCGGAGCTGTTCGATCGGCTCTACCAGGACTGGTCCACCCTCGACCGTTTCCAGCGCACCCGGGGCGTGTTGCGGCTGATGAACACCATCGTCGGCTCGCTATGGCGAGGCAATGACACCGCACCGCTGATCATGCCCGGGTCGGTACCGCTGCGGGACTCGGACGTAATGACCGAGATCACCTCGTATCTTGAAGATCAGTGGAAGGTCATCATCGACACCGACGTCGATGGGACCAATGCCGCACCGGCCCAAGTGGATCGGGACAACCCGGACCTGCTGGGCAAGCGGTTCGTCACCCAGCGACTGGCCCGCACGGTGTTCATGGGGGCGACCCCGACGTTGAACAGCGCCCACAAGGGCCTGAACAAGCAGCGGGTATTTCTCGGCACGGCACTACCAGGTGATGTGCCCGGAAATTTCCATTCCGCGCTCAACCAGCTCGGCGACAAAGCCACCTACTTCTATTGCTCCGGTGACCAGTTCTGGTTCGACACCCAGGCCAACACCACCCGCACCGCCCGGGACTACGCCGAGCGCCTCCATCCGGAGGACGTGTGGGCTGAGATCACCCGCCGGCTACAGGACCACCGCAGCCCCTCGGCTAAGGGATTCGCTGCCGTGCACGTCGCCCCGGAGTCCTCTGCCGACGTCCCCGACGGACAAGAAGCCCGTCTGGTGATTGCGCCACCGGCCTACGTCCATGACCGTCGGCGGGGGACCGACTCGTCGGCCTACACGTGGGCGATGGAAGTGCTGACCCGTAGAGGCTCCGGTGCCCGTACTCAAAGAAATATGTTGGTGTTCCTCGCTGCCGATGCTGCGCGCTATGAGGAGTTGCAGGCCTCGGTGCGGGAGTACCTGGCGTGGAAGTATGTGCGCGACAACGCCGATGGTGTTCTCAACCTCACCGCTCAGCAGCGTCAGCAAGCGGTCGAGCGTCTGGAACGCGCCGACCGGACCGCCGGCGACCGGCTGCTCGGTGCCTATCACTGGGCGCTGGTGCCCTCCCAGCCCGATCCGACCCGCCCGCTGCAACTCGACGCGATCAAAGCCGAAGGAAGCCCGGACAACTTGGCTCAGCGCACCGCCGCCCGGCTGATCGAGAAATCCGAACTCGTCCTGCGCAGGGCATCACCAGCGATCCGGCTCGATCTCGACACCACACTGGCGTCGGTCTTCGACCGCGACGGCCACATCAGCCTCGGCACCCTGTGGGAGTACTACACCACCTACCCCTACCTCGCCCGACTTCGGGACCGCAGAGTCCTTGAAGATGGCGTGCTGTCTGCACTCGATAATCAAATCGACTGGCAGAACCAAGGGTTCGCGCTCGCCGACAGCTGGGACGGACAGAACTACACCGGACTCGTCCTCCCGACCGACCCCGGCGCCGTCCAGCCAGTGACCGTCGACGGACTTCTGCTCGTCAAACCATCGCGTGCGGAAGACCAACGCGCCCGAGAGGTTCCACCGGCACCTCCGGAACCCCCGGGACCACAACCCGGCCCTGGACCTCATCGACCAGGCCCCAATCCGCCCAGCGCGCCAATTCCGCCGCTGGCCCCGCCACGACCGGAAGCGACAAGATATTTCGGGACCGTGAAACTCAACCCCGATTTCTACGCACGTGACTTCGGCAAGATCACGAGCGAGGTCATCCAGCACCTCGCCGCCGTTGAGGGCGTGCAGTTAGAAGTACGTCTGGAAGTCACCGCTGTTGCTACCGGCGGGTTCGACGAATCCAAGGTTCGAACGGTCAAGGAGAACGCGCAGACTCTGAAGTTCGAACAGTCCGGCTTCGAGTCTGAGTAGCCGACGAATTGAGTAATCCTTCTCCGGATCCCGAGGAATAGTCCTACGGGTGCCCTGATGCGCGGGTCTCTTCGGATCCGGAGCCCAGTCGGCCTCTCCTAAATCCGGAGGGGCAAACTCTCAAAGTTGATGGTAGGCCAACGCAGCGGAGAGCCGACGCGGAAATTCGGAATTGAAAAATTTTCGATGAGCGTTAGAGTCGTTGGCCCGCAACGGGTTTCAGTAGTTGTGGCGAGGACCGAACGGCTATTTTCGGGCCCATGCTTACACCAAACGCTCGTTTCCTGTCAGAGTCTCCCGCGCCCGAGCCCGCCCGCGCCTACGTCGATGCGATGGGCCGGACCCAATACGCCGTCGATGGCCCCGGTGGCACCTGGCTGGTGACCCGCCACCGCGCCGGTGACCCGTGGGAGGTGTGGCGCTCGGACACCACCTACTCGGTGGCCCGGTGCGCCACCGTCGAACGTGCCGTTGCTGTCGCTGCCCGCCGCGCCGATGTCGAGGTAGCCCGATGAGCGCCGTCGTGTTCCATGTCTGCCCTGAGTGCGCCTACGCCCTGCTGAACCACGACTTCAGCGCCTTCGATGGTGTCGAGGCCATCGACATGCAGGACACCGACACCGACTACGCAAGGGTTCAGGCCTTCGCCGAATCGACCGGGTTCCTGGCCGACGCCGGGCGTGCTCCGAAGTCGGGCTACTGGACCTGTGAGTCCTGCGAACAGGTGCAGATCGGGTCGGCCTACGCGCTGGAAGCGGTCCGCTGATGTACAACACACACGTCTACGGCGAGTCCGTCACTGAGTTCTCCGAAGGGCAGCGCGTCGCCCTTCGCCCATCCTGCGACGCATGGATGCGTGGCGACCGCTTCGGCGCTGTCGAGTCGGTCGGCCGGACCCGCGTCTACGTCCGCATGGATCGGTCGCAGTCGTTGCGGCCGATGCACCCGAGCAACCTGGCGCACATGGCCGAGGGTGGGCTGTGAGCCGCCGTCGTCGTGCTGCCGAACCCGGCACCGTGGTGGCCTACGTCCGGGTGTCCACCGACGAGCAGGCGGCATCGGGTGCAGGGCTGGAAGCACAGCGTGCGGCCATCGAATCCGAGGTAGCCCGTCGCGGGTGGCGCATCGTGGAATGGCATACCGATGAGGGCCTGTCGGGTGGAAAAGGTGTCGCCGGGCGTCCTGGCCTCGCCGCCTCGCTAGCAGCGGTCGAACAGGGTGTCGCCTCCGTGCTCATGGTCAGCAAGAGTGACCGCCTAGCCCGTGGTCTGCGGACCCTGCTCGATGTCATCGACCGGATAGAGCGGGCTGGCGGTGCCGTCGTGGCCACGGATTCCACGATTGACACCAGCACCGCGGCCGGTCGGTTCACCACGCAGATCATGGGCGGCGTTGCGGAACTAGAGAGCGCCATGATCAGCGACCGCACCAAAGCTGCGCTGGCGGCAAAGCGTGCGGCTGGGGTCCGGCTCGGTCGGCCGTCGTCCCTGCCCTCCGAGGTGGTCTCCAGAATCGTTCGTGAGCGCGACGGCGGGATGTCTCTGCCCGCCATCGCACGCGGCCTGGTGGCCGATGGCGTCCCGACCGCGCAGGGCGGGGCCAAGTGGCACCCCAGCACCGTCTCGGCGGTGTTGTCCGGGCAGGACGCCGCCCGCATCCGTGCCGAGGCCATGGCCGGGGTCTGACCTCGCCAGGGCTCGTTCTGTACCTTGCCAACTTCACAGTGGACACCCCGCGTAATGCCGCTTCCGCATTGGTCGACTTGTCCCAGCCGGGCGGCGTGGGCGGGGATCGGGTCTATCGGACCCGGATCGTTCGGGTCGGGTAGCTCGTGGGGTCGTATCCGCCTGGTCGCAGGCTGCGTGAAAGAGTCCGGTGCGCGGCTCCTGTGACCAATGGCTGACCGGTGGTGAGGCCCGGCCGGTCGCCGATACGCCTCGTGAGATCCGGGGCAGCGAACGTCACCGCCTGAGCGGAGATCGGCGCTAGTACGTCATGGGCTATGACCGCCGCGGCAACACTGTCAGGACAGTGTTGACCGACCTGCCACCTCAGTGCCGCCGCCTCGAACTCCGGGAAGCTGCCAGCGAGCCGGAAACCACCGACCTCCATCGCCTGTAACAACGGCTGCGCGCGGGTCACCGCATCGCCCCGGCGAGTCTTACCCTTGGGTGGCCAGGCGCTGACGGTGATGTGCTGGGCAACACCGCCCATGCGGGCCAACGCCTCGCGGACGATCCGAACGTACGTCGTGCCGGAGGCGAACGCCTCGACATGGATCGCGCTGGCACCGACATCGAGCGCCAGGGCGATGGCAGCCTTGGCCCATTCCTCGCTAGTGAGCTTGGCCGTGGCGTCGGCGATCAGGTTCACCACGCCATCGGAGCCGAGGCTGGCCGCAATGATCCCGGCGGCGTCGCGCTCACCGGAGTCTGCCGGATCGACGGCCACCACGGTGCGGATCGGGTGCGCCGGTGCCGCCGCCCGCCGGTGAGTGTCGAGCCAGTCCTTGCGGATCAGCGCGCCCTCCGGTGCAGCGGGGACGCCCTGATACAAGCTGTGCCAGGTCCGCTCACCGACCGAGCGGCGAAGGTCCTCGAACTGTTGCTTGGTGCGGCCCATCGCTGAGGTCATCGACACCCCGGCCGGTCTGCCGAGGGCGTCGGGTACACCCTCGGCGGCGACAGCGGGGATATTGACGACCTCCCACTTGTCTGGTTCCTCGGTCATCAGCGCGCCCAGCAGATCGTCAGGTGCCCACCGGGTGCCGATGAGCACGACTGAACCGCCGGGATGGACGCGGGTCAGCAAGGTTGCCCGGAACTCATTGAGGATTCGCCGCCGTGCGGCCGGGCTGTCGGCCTCGGCCGCGTTCTTCACCGCGTCATCGACCACCAGCAACCCGCAACCGAACCCGGTCACCGAGGAGCCGATGCCGACGGCCAGCAGACCGCCACGGCTGCCTTCCAACGTCCAACGTGCGGTTGATGTCTTGTCCCGCGACAACCGGATGCCCAGCAGGTCAGCGTTGCCCTCAGCCAGGTCTCGCGCGGTGCGGCTGTGCTCAATAGCCAGGCTGTCAGCGTAGCTGGCCAGGATCACGGACTCGTCGTGATCGCGGGCGAGAGCCCACAAGGTGCCCAGCACCGCGACCGTGGTCGACTTCGATTCCCTCGGCGGCACCGAGATGATGACCCGCCGGTCGGTGCCGGTGATCGCCGCCGCCAGCACGTCGCTGATGAGCGCAACGGCTGGTGTGATCCGGTAGCCGGGCAGAATGCGACGGCCCAGCGCCGCCGGTGTGGCAGGTAGTTGCCGGTTCCGCCGCGCCGTCAGCAGTCGCGCCACCAGGAGGATGCGGACGGCGCGGGTAGTGGCTGACGGCGCGGCGGTTCTGGTCATGCCAGCGAGATGAACGTCGTGCCCATGAACTTCGTGACGACGATCCGCTTCGAGCGACGCAGCCTGACCACCGCGGCCTGTGCGGGAGCCCAGGGCCGCTGGTTTGGCTGGCACAGCTTCCGGATTTCCTCCCAAAGGGTGCGCCGCAACTCCAGCCAGTCGACAGGCCCACCACCGGCGGCGGTCAGGGCGGTGAGGATCGCCTGATCGAGTCCCTCAGGTGTCGTAACTTCGTAACCACAACTTCGGGCACGTCCAGAAACGGTGACAACTTCGGTAGCACAACTTTCACAACACCTACCAGAGTCGGCATTATGTTCTGGCGCTTGTGGATTCGGATGTTCGGTCACTGTCGGTTCTCCTGGTTCCTTAGGTGATTGCCGGGGCTGTGCGCCCCGCTGCCGGACGACTAGGGTCGGCCGGAGTATCTGGTGGGTCGTACGGTTCCGGCGTCTCTGCGGGCGTCTGGGCGTCACCGGCGCGGCGGCGTAGCACCGCCAGCCATTCGGCGACCTCATCGGCCGACAGCCCACCGGAGGCGAGCACCTGCCGGGCCACGTCGATCTGCACCGGCCAGAGGGGATCGTCGGGGCCGACCACGACGCCGACCAACGCCCTGGCGGCGTCCGTGAGTTCGCTTTCGAGGTTCGCGACGCTGACCTTGCCGTCGTGGATCTCCTGGGCCAGGTCCAGCGCGGCCAGCGCCGCCGCCTTCCTGGTCGTGGCGATGCTCATTCGATCTCCTCAGCGTCCTCGATGATCTCGGCGTCGATGGTGTTCTCGACGGCGAGAAGTTGTTGCCGGGCCTGACCGATGGCGTCGGTAAACGACACCTCGACGTGATGCTCGACCCGCTGCGGTGCGGCTATGCCACCGATCCGGCTGCGGGTGTCGGCGATGGACCGAAGTTCCTTGCTGACCTTGACCGCTGTTTCGCTGTCACCGGAATCAGTTGCGGCAACGAAGTGCGGATGTAGTCGGCGGTCCAGGTCGTCGAGCTTGGCGACGGTGACCGCCCGCTCGGTGGAGACGTCCAGTGTCCCGGTCATCGACTTGACCAACCGTGACACCGCCAGGCGGGCACCGCCCTCGGTGGCGTACCCCAGTTCCCGGGCGATGGCCGGCCACGT
The DNA here is from genome assembly GCA_020438895.1 of Mycobacterium sp. GTDB lineage: Bacteria > Actinomycetota > Actinomycetes > Mycobacteriales > Mycobacteriaceae > Mycobacterium. The sequence goes on along the minus strand of JAGQTS010000192.1, from coordinate 8,514 downwards.
CCACCTGGCACCGCGCAACTCAAGTGCACGCGCAGCCCTATCACGGGACTCGCGCAGGGGCATCACGGGGGCCACGACGTACATGCTGCGTTCATGGGGTGCAGGACTTGACTTTCCGGGCGCGGTAGCGCACCGCTTCGCACAGCCCCAACCTGGCCTTGAGGGGAGTTCAGTCGCTTCGCCGGGAGCGGGTCCAGCAAACGGTAGGACAGTAGGACAGGTAGGACAGCCCTGGCACTCAAAATGGGGGATTCGAGACGACCGCCATTTACAGCGCAACTCCCTGAACAGGGAATATGAATATATTTTTTGAATCGCATGACACGCGCGCGCGAGAGGGTCCGGTAGGACAGTCCTACTGTCCTACCGAGGTCAGATAGGACACCAGGTAGGACAAACCCGGCAAAGCTTCCCGTCATGGCAATCTCACGTCGTCGCCGTCGAGGACTACCTCGCCTTGATCAGCCAGCCGGTCGAGAGCTGTGTCGGCAAGTGGGCGTTCTGCGCTGCGAAAGCGTTGACGCAACCCGTCCTTACCCCGCCAACAGACTCCGGTGCCGGGGGCGTCCTTGAGGTACTTAAGGACCCTCTGCCCCAGACCGGCCAACTTCACGTCGACATCGTCGACGGCGGCTTTGGTGGCCACCGCCTCGCTGATCCGAGCGGATGTCCTTCGCTCCTGTTCGGCGGATTCACGTTCCCGGCGATGCTCAACAGCCCGTTGGTGCATAGCTGTGGAGACATCGAGAAGCGTCTCGGCGAGCTCCACGTCGGCCTGCTCGATCATCTGTCGGCCGGGGTCGCACAGCACCACCAGCAGCGCCGCCAGACGGGCCAGCATCGCTGGCCGGTGGGCCTGCATCGGTTCGACGACCACCTCGCCGCGTATGCGTGCCAGGGCATCACGGCGAACCTGTTCCTGCAATTCGGGGCAGTACCACAGCGGTCGGGACGGCAGCACCAACTTCACCCGGCCGGGGTCCTTCGGCGCGGTCTCCGGGATCGAGGGGTCTGCCGCCGACACGTACAAGAACCTCTGGGGCGTGCCCAGTTCCAGCTGCTCCGGGGTCGACAACTCCGCCAACGCTTCGAGTTGAAACCCGACGCACATGCCCACCGAATAGTTTTCGACGTGGCGTTTGCGCTCTGCTGAGGCATTGCCGTCCGATAGCGGGGCACCCGACCACGCCGCGCGCAGCACCGGCCCCAAGCGGAGCGCGGAGTTCTTGGTGTCGAGGATCGACGACACCAGACCGCCGCCCTCGTCGGAGTGCAACAACAGCTTGTCGTGGACTTGCTGGCGGATCTTGACCTTCGGGTTCATCGGGTCGATGACGGTGCCCATGAAGGCGTCAAGGACACCGGGTCCGGTGGTGGGACTTATCTCCACCGGCGGGGGCTTGTAGTCTTCCGGGCCTATTGCTACGCAGATCAACTGCCGGGCTGCACCGTAGGCCGAGGTCTTTCCGGTACCGGCCGACCCGACCAGCCCGACGAACATGTTCAACGGCATCGGTCGCTTAATGCCGGTGTCCACCGTCACCGTCGGTTCCAGATTCGCAGCCAGCACCGCTAGGACCGCTCCGAGGACCGCAGGAGCCGAGTCCACCCGGCAGTGCGCGGCGTCGCGGATGCGGGTAAGTGTCGGGTGAGCCGTCCAGAACGATTCCGGCAGTTGATCTACCACCAGCCCGCCACCATCCGCACCACCGCCGGGGAAGCTGCGAGTACCGAACGTCGAAAGTTCGTCGTGAAGATCCAGCGCGGTCATTGCGGCTCCAATGTCGTTGTTGTGGTGGATCGCCGCATACGCCCGCAGCCGGGTCACGGTCGGCCCGCGGTCGGCCACAACGTCGGCAAACGGCTCGATGTCGTGATCGGTCCAGATGCGCAGCGGCGGGTCGGGCGAGTCGACCCACACCGCGCAACCTGGTTCGTGGGCGGTGGCCGATTTCAGGCTGGCGTGAGGGCCGGGGGCCGTCCATATGACGCACCCGCAGCTGTCACCCTTGCCGGTCGACATCCAGCCAGTGCCGTCCAGGATCTGCGCCCACGACATCAACGCCTCACGCTCGGCGACCGGGCCGCTGACGCCTCCGGGACGGCGCTGGCGGGCACGCACGGCCCGCTGGGCACGTTCCGCCCCGTAGGTGGCAATCCGGTCCCGCAGCCCATCTGGGAGCCGCTGAACCGCACCGGTGGCCACGTACGGCCCCTCGGCGCGAACGCTGGGAGGGACCAGCACGTAGCGGCGGTCCCACAGCACCGAGTAACCACCGGTCTCGTCGGTCAGGGTGCCGGGGTTGGCGGGAAGCTCGACCCCGTCCGGGACGGTGAACCAGAAGTGCCCGCCGTCGCGGTGGACCATCGTCCCGTCCGGGGACTTCTGGCCGGGAGTGCGCACGGTCGGACCGTCAGTGGTGTCGGTGGTGAACGCCGCCACCTGCTCGGCGGTGTCGGCGTCGGCGACCACCAGGCCTGATCCTCCGACCTCCACGGCCAGGTTCACCGGGGCATCGGGTCCGAAGTGGCTGGTGTAGGCCGTGAGGTAGCTGTCCAGCAGCCTCTTGTCGGCGGTGGCCAACGCCAGGCCCGCCGGTGATTTGGCCTTGGCCCAGGCTTTGCGGCCCTCTGCCTTCGCCAGGTCGCGGGCAGCCTTGTCGTCCTTGGTGCGCTGCTGGCTGGTCCTGCCGTCGAAGGGGATCTTGGTGCCGGGGATGATGAACAGCAGGGCCAAGCCAAGCTCGGCCCCGACGTGAAGATATTCACGAACAGCGTCGTGATCGTTGGGGTCCGGTGCGGCCGAAAGCCATTCGGTCAGGCGCTCGGTGCGGTCGGCCTCGATGAGCGTGGCGGTGCCGGTCTGGCGAGTAGAATTCACGATGTCCTTCCTGGGACTTGGGTAGTGGGTGAGCCGGGAAGATCCGCACACGCGCTGAGGCCAAAACGGCGCACGGATCTTCCCGGCGAACTGCTTTTCGAGGGACTACTGCTGGCGGTGGGCGACGAGCCACGCCTCCAGATCGGCCGGCCGGTAGCGAACTTGGCCACCTTCCATGCGGACGTATGCGGGGCCAATTCCCTTGGCCCGCCACCGCTTAAGCGTCTGGACGGTGACGGCGATCTGCTCCGCTGCGGCGGCGGGTGCTAGTGCAAGACTGGTGCTCATATCGGGGGTGTTCCTTCCTGGTTCTTCTCGGTTCACTCAGGGTCGCAATTGGGGGTGCAGACGCCCGGCGGCGTGAACGTCGCCGCCATTGCCGCCGAACGGATCTCGTCGTCATCGACGGCGGTGTACCGCTGGGTGGTGGCTACCGAGGAGTGGCCGAGTAGCGCCCGCACGGCCAGCAGATTCCCGCTACCCCTGAACGCTCTCGTGGCGAAGCGGTGGCGCAACTTGTGCATCGACCAGCCCGGCGGCAGCGCCTCGGCGACGAGCCTCCCGACATGCGCGGCCGTCAGGTGCCCGTTGTCGTCGCCGGGGAACAGGTAGCCCGGTGGCCCGAACGCCGCCGCCTCCGGGGTGTGCCCGGCCGCACCTTGCCGCAGAACCTCGGCAAGGTCGTCGGTGAGCGGAACCACCCGAACCTTGCCGCCTTTGCCGTGAACGACCAACTGGGCACCGCCGGGGCCGTCCACAACATCACGAACGTGGACGCGAGCCACTTCGGCACGGCGTAGTCCAGCCTCCCCGGCCAGCCGCAACATGAGGGCGGTCCGGGCGTCGGCACCGGCCATCGCCCATGTCCAGGCCAGATCCGGGACCGGGCGCGGCGTTGATGCCGGTATCCGCACCGAGGGCAGATCATCGGCCAGGTGCTCGGCCAGTATGCCCTCCCGGTACGCCCACGTGACGAATGACCGGACGGCACTGACGTAGTGGCCACGGGTTTCCGGCTTCCAGTCCTGGGCGGCGAACCAGGCGATCAGCCGGGCGGCGGTGAGTTCCTGCGGTCCGCAGCGCAGCTCCCGCCCAATGCGCCCGACCGCCAGCCGGTGCGCCCGCACCGTGGTCGGTGCCCGCCCGATCCCGGCCAGGTGGGTGCAGTAGTCCCGGACCGGCTGCCGCCAGGCCGATGGAATCACCGCCCGATCCGGCCCGCACGGGGCCGGTTGGTACACCTCGGCGAGGTACTTCTCCAACGCCCGCAACGAGCCGGTGAACACGGTGCCCTCGGACCGGCTGTGCAGGGTGAACACGTTGCCCCGCTGGACCATCCGCAAACCGAGCTGATCTGCCTGGCGGCGGGCGATCCTGGCCCGTGTGGCCCTGGTGGTCGCCGTCACCGGCCCACCGCCTCGACGCGCGCCAGGTCCAGCCCGGCCGGGTCGACGACAACCTCCCCGCCCGGGGCGCTTTCAGACATGGTGGCGCTCTCTTTCCGGAGGTCGGGTACAGCGGGAAAAGGGAGGGACCAGCGCCCACCGGCACGGGGAATGAAGGCAGGGGCCACCACCGTGCCGAGGGGAAGCCGTGGACGCCGGTCCCGGATGGGAGGGACTACTTGGCGGTGTTGCCGATGGCGTCGTGAACGATTTGTCGGACGGCCTGCAACTCCTGGATCGCATTGTCCAAGTCGCGCCGTAGCGCCCTGCCGCGGCTGCCGTCCGATATCCAGGCAATGAACTGGGCGTTGCCAGCAAGGTCGTTGAACCTCTGCGCGAACTGCCTCGGCTCGCGGTGGTTTCGGGTCTCGGTGAGCCCTCGCAGCCCTGCTCGCAGATCCTTGACGAGCTCCCGTCCGTCTGGCTCCGAAGCCTGCGACGAGACCGGTCGAGGTCGCCGGGGATATTCCTTGCCATCAGATCCAACGACCGTAAGCCTCCGAGGCGCTACAGGAGCATCATCGTCAGGTGTCCCATTTGGGACACCTGACGAGAGTTCCCTGGCAACTGTCGATTTGGATGTGCCGACCGCGGTGGCGATTGCTCTGGTGGACATGCCTACCGACCCCAGATGCTGAATCAACTCCGGCTTGCACTCTGCGGTGATGTGTTTGAGTCCGGCGAGAGCATCGGCGAGATACGCCGTCCACGAGGGGAAGCCGAGCGCCAGGTGAATCTGACCCGACTGTGCTTCGGCGATCAGGCCGTTGAGACTGACGAGCCAACTAACCGGGGCACCATCGACCAAGTTGCGGATGCGTTTGTCCAGAGCCTTCGCACGTTTCTCGTCCAGCATGTCCACCAGTTCGGCGTCTACCGTCACGTCCAACTCGGTCACCGGGCACCGCCGGGGGTTTCAGTCCGGGCGTCCAGGTAGGCATGGATGTCGGTGGCTCGATACCGGATGCGCCGACCGTCGCGGATGAACCGCGGCCCGGCACCCTTGTGACGCTCTTGGGCCAATACCGCGGTCGTGGTGCCGCGGTACTCGGCAACCTGCTTCGGGGTCAGGAGTTCATCGAGGCGTGGTGGGGTCGTGCTGGTGGGGGGAGATGTGGCCACGGTGGGGCACCCTTCGTCGTCCGGTTGAAATTCCGGGCGGGTGCAGTCCCTGCCGACGCGGGAAACAGTAACATGGGTTGACCTGCACTGATGAGCACTGGCCCAAGTTGAGCGTGGCGAATGTTGTTGTAGGACAAGCGGATAAGTGCAGTGAGCAGCGAAACTAATAGGGAGAGTGCCGGTGGCCAGCATCAAGAAAATCGGACCGAACAATTGGGGCGTCCAGTACCGGACACCGGAGCAGCGGCTGACCCGCCGCCGCGGGTTCGCTACCAAGAAAGAGGCCGAGGACTTCGCCGCCACCGTGGCCGTGGCGAAGCTCCGGGGGGAGTACATCGACCCCAAGGCCGCACAGGTGACGGTGGGGGAGTTGGGCGCACAATGGCTGGCCCGACGTACCCACCTCAAGCCGAGCAGCGCCAGGACCGAGGAGGTCGCCTGGCGGGTGCATGTCGAGCCCCGGTGGGGTCAGGTGAAGCTTGCCGATATCCGGCACAGCACGGTCAAGTCCTGGGTCGCCGATATGGGCCGGGAGAAGCGTAGGGACGGCAAGGTCATCAAAAAGGCCTCCGGTGCGGTGACCATCATCCGGGCCTTTGGGGTCCTGGCCGGAATCCTGGACGAGGCTGTCGCCGACCGGCGGATGCTGACCAACCCGGCCCGCGGAGTGAAGCTGCCCCGCAAGACGCGCCGCGACCATTCCTATCTATCTGATGAGCAGGTGCTCACTCTGGCCGAGGCAGCGGCCACCGGCCGGGGAGGCGACGATAAGGCCGTCATCGTGATGATGCTGGCCTACTGCGGCCTGAGGTGGGGTGAACTGGCGGGCCTGCACGTCGCCGATGTCGACACCCTGCGGCGGCGGATCAACGTCCGGCGTAATGCGGTCAACGTCGGCGGCACTATAGAAGTAGGTACACCCAAGACCCACGAACGCCGGACCGTGCCGATGCCGCGCTTCATCGCCGACATGGTCGGCGAGGTCTGCCGGGGCAAGAACCGCTCCGAGATCCTGTTCCCGGCTGCGGGTGGCGGGTATGCCAAGTCGCCAGGGATCAACACCTGGTTCGACGGCGCGGTGAACCGGTGCATCACCACCGCCTCAGATGCCCGTAAGAGTGAAGCCAAGGCGGGCGGTGACCCGGTCACACCGGAGTTTCCGCGGGTGACACCGCACGACCTGCGGCACACCGCCGCTTCGCTGGCGGTGTCGGCTGGCGCCAACGTCAAAGCGGTGCAGAAAATGCTCGGTCACGCCTCCGCAGCAATGACGCTGGACACCTACGCAGACCTCTTTGATAAGGACGCTGACGCGGTCGCGGACGCCCATGACGCCCGTCTAGCTGGGCTGATGTCTGAAAAAAATGTAGCCAAAATGTAGCCACGGAGCCGATTTTGGCCGATTTGAGACCCGTCAAAAACGCTCTCAACAGCAGAAACAGTGTGAAAAATGTCAGTGCCCTCGGTGAGATTCGAACTCACACTGCACGGGTTTTGAATCCGTTTCCTCTGCCAGTTGGGATACGAGGGCGGTGCGACCACTTCACGATAGTGGACGCCTGCATCGCATCGGGCCGGGTGCCCCGACTATCGCCCGCTGAGGTCGCGACACAATGACCTCATGACCCGTTCCAACACCGCCGATCCCGAGCCGCCGTCCCGGCGTGTCCTGATCGCCGAAGATGAGGCACTGATCCGACTCGACCTCGCAGAGATGCTCCGGGAAGAGGGATACGACGTCGTCGGTGAGGCCAGCGACGGGCAGGAAGCCGTCGATCTGGCAGAACGTCTGCGCCCGGACCTGGTGATCATGGATGTCAAGATGCCGCGGCGCGACGGAATCGACGCCGCCGCAGAGATCGCCGCCAAGCGTGTCGCTCCCATCGTCGTTCTGACCGCATTCAGCCAGCGGGAACTGGTGGAACGGGCCAGGGACGCGGGGGCGATGGCCTACCTGGTCAAGCCGTTTTCCGCCAGCGATCTGGTTCCGGCGATCGAACTGGCGGTCAGTAGGTTCGCCGAGTTGACCGAACTCGAGCGCGAGGTTGCCGACCTCGGTGAGCGCCTGGCCGCCCGCAAGCTCATCGAACGGGCCAAGGGCATCCTGCAGACCCGCCACGCCATGACCGAACCCGAGGCGTTCACCTGGATGCAGCGCGCGGCGATGGACCGTCGGACCACCATGAAACGGGTCGCGGAGGTGGTTCTGGAAAGCCTCGAGGACGAAGCCGAACGGGGCTGAAGCCTGCCGGACGACGACGGTGGAGAAGGGGGCGGCGCGCTTTTCGGCCGTGAGTTGGCTATCTTCTAGTGCGAACCCCGGAGCCTCCGTCCCTGAGCGCTCCGCGATCTCTATGACCCGGAGGTGAAACGTGCGCGCTTCCGCGACACGTCATGCAATCGCGTTGGGCTCGACCGCGCTCATCGTGTTCGGCGTTGTCGGGTGCAGCCAGCCAGCGCCCGAGAAGAACGCCAACGGCGCCGCCTCATCTCAGACCGACGCCACGGCGCCGGTGGATCTCTCGATCGTCGAGCAGGTGCAAATCGACGAGAACGGCGCCGCTGTGCAGGCCGAATCCGCAACGGCGCCCGCCGACCCGGCCGGCGACGGCAAGGCCACCTGCGCTCCGGTATCGCTCGCGATGGCCGGCGCGCTCAACGGGCCTGACGCCGCTCTGGGAATCAACATCAAGAACGGTGTCCAGATGGCGCTGGACAAGCACAACGCTGCCAATCCCGACTGCCAGATCGACCTGAAGACCTTCGACACCGAGGGCGACCCGCAGAAGGCGACCGCGATCGCCCCGCAGATCGTCGACGACGCCGCCATCATCGGTCTGGTCGGGCCGGCGTTCTCCGGGGAGACCAAAGCCACCGGCGGAGTGTTCGACCAGGCCGGTTTGTTGGCGCTCACGGCGTCGGCCACCAACGTCACCCTCTCCGAGCAGGGCTGGAAGACGTTCTTCCGCGGGTTGGCCAACGATGGCGTGCAGGGCCCGTCGGTCGCCAACTACCTGAAGAACACGGTGGGTGACAAGAAAGTCTGCGTCGTCGACGACAGCACCG
>JAGQTS010000191.1 GCA_020438895.1 Mycobacterium sp. | reverse complement strand
GCGGCCGACTACATCAAGGCCAACGTCACCAAACCGGTCGTCGGCTACGTCGCCGGCTTCACCGCCCCGGAGGGTAAGACCATGGGCCATGCCGGTGCCATCGTCTCCGGATCCTCGGGGACCGCGGCAGCCAAGCAGGAGGCTCTCGAGGCGGCCGGGGTGAAGGTCGGCAAGACGCCGTCGGCAACCGCCGCGTTGGCCCGGGAGATCCTGCAGGGCATGTGACGTCGCTGGTTCCCGGTCACCGCAGGGCTACGAGTTTTTCCGCGAGGCGCTCGACGTAGGCCGCGACCTCGCCCGGGGAGCGGTCCGGGAGTCCGAAGAGCACCTCGGTGACACCGATCTGCTGCCAATGTTCGAGCTTTTCCGGCACGGGTTTGAAATCCAGCGCGACAACCCGTGGTGCACCGCTGCGGCCCGCCTCGCCCCACATCTCCCGTAACTGCCGGACGGGAGCGTCGATGTCGAAGTCGCGCGGCGTGGTGATCCAACCATCGGCGTTACGGGTGATCCATCGGAGGTTCTTCTCAGTCCCGGCCGCGCCGACGAGTACCGGCACATGGGCCTGGGCGGGTTTGGGCCACGCCCAACTGGGTCCGAACCGGACGAACTCGCCGTCGTAGGCCGCCTCCTCGTCGGTCCAGAGCGCCCGCATCGCCTCGATGTATTCCCGGAGCATGGTGCGGCGTCGACCGGGCGGCACGTTGTGGTCGGCCATTTCGTCGGTGTTCCAGCCGAAACCCACCCCGACGGTGACCCGGCCGCCGGAGAGATGGTCAAGGCTGGCAATGGTTTTCGCCAGGCTGATCGGATCGTGCTCGACGGGCAGGGCGACCGCGGTGGCCAACCGGACCCGGGAGGTCACCGCGGCGGCGGTGGCCAAGCTGACCCACGGGTCCAGCGTGCGCAGATACCGGTCGTCAGGCAACGTCCCGTCACCGGTGCCGGGGTGCGCGGCTTCGCGCTTCACCGGAATGTGGGTGTGTTCGGGCACGTAAAAGGTGGTGAAACCGTGATCGTCGGCCAGAGTGGCCGCTTCAGCGGGGGTGATGCCGCGGTCACTGGTGAATAACACGAGGCCGTAGTCCATGCGCTGAATTAGAACGTGTTCTAACGGGGTCGGCAAGGGGAACGCCTGATGCCGGTCGCGCCGGTCGGATCGCCCACTCGGCGGTCGTAGGTGGCGTGCACGTCGTGCGCTAGCGTGAATTCGGGCGCACGACCGTCGTGCCCACGAGGAGACGTTATGACCTACCCGCCCAACAATCCGGGCTATCAGATGCCGCAGCAACCAGCCGGCTACGGGGCGCCCCCCGCGACGGCGCAGACGGCAGGGGGTTCCAGCCGGTTGTCGGCGTATCTGGCCGGAACGGTGCTCGGGTTGGGGTTGCTCGCCTACCTGGCGAGTTTCGGACCGCAATTGAGCATCAGCACGGAGATGGGCCCATTCGGAGGTGCCCAGTTCACCGCGACCGGACTGAGCTACTGGACGGTCGCCGCGCTGATCGCGGCCCTTCTGGCCGGGGTGCGTCTCGTGCCCAAGGTGACGGGTTACGCCCCGGTGATCGCGGCTCTGTCGATGCTGTCCGTGTTGCTGGTCGCCGCCCAGATCTTCAACAGCCCCGCCCAGTTCTCCATCGGGTGGGGCCTGTGGCTGGGGCTCACACTGACGGTCTTGCAAGCTGCTGCCGCGGTGGCTGCGCTGCTGCTCGAAGCCGGGGTCATGCGTGCCCCGGCCCCGCGGCCCCGTTACGGGCAGTACGCCCAGTACGGCCCCCCGCCGGGCTACTACCCCGGCCCCCAGCCGGGCTACCCGACGCCGTATGGCGGTTTCCCGACCGGGCCGGTCTCGGTCGGGCCCGCCGGGGACAATACGAACACCCCGCCGACCGGGTTTCCGAGCTACCGGCCGCCGTCGGAGGCTGACCCCGGCAACCGTGCGCCCCAGACCCAGACCGGTGCCACGCAGCAGGCGTCGGAACCGAACGGGGGCGCCGACGATGCGGCGGGGTCCGGCCCCGGACCCACCACATCCTGAGCGGGCGCCGGCCACTCGCCTGAACATCGCCACGAGTGACACGGATGGACGACCGGTTGCGGACGGGATCTGGTCCGGGGGCGCCGCACTCCCGTGACCTGCTGCGGGTCGCGTTCGGCCCGTCGGTGGTGGCCTTGGTGGTCATTGCCGCCGTCGTGCTGGTCCAGCTGGTCGCCGCGAACAGCGACCTCACCGGCACGCTGGGCGCGGTGGCCAGTATGTGGCTGGCCTGCCATCAGGTACCGGTGACGTTGGCCGGTCAGCAGTTGGGGGTGCTGCCGCTGGTACCCCCTGCGCTGCTGGTGTGGGCGAGCGCTCGTGGCACCGCGCAGATCACCCCGGCCAACGGATCGTGGTTCGTGTTGCGCTGGATTGCCGCTGCCGCCGTCGGCGGCCCGGTGTTTCTCACCGCGGTCGCACTCGCTGTCGTGCACGACGCTGCGTCGGTGATCACCGTGCTGCAGACGCCAAACGCATTGCACGCCTTCGGCAGCGTGCTCGCCGTGCACTCCATCGGCGCGGTCATCGGGGTGGGGTCGATAGTCGGCCGTCGGGAACTGGCCCGGCTGGGCTTGCCGGTCTGGCTGACCGACACCGTCCGACCGGCGGCGATCGGGGTGCTCACGCTGCTGGCGCTGTCCTGTGCGGTGGTCGCCGGCTCCCTGGTCGTGCACTGGTCCACCATGCACGAATTGTTCGGTCTCACCGACTCGTTCATGGGGCAGCTGAGTCTGACGGCGCTGTCGGTGTTGTATCTGCCCAACGTCGTCGTCGGGGCGGCCGCGGTGGCGGTCGGATCCAGCGTGAGCATTGGCTTTGCCACCTTCAGTGCGTTCACCGTGTTCGGGGGGGACATCCCGGCGTTGCCGATCCTCGCTGCCGCGCCGACACCGCCGTTGGGGCCGGTATGGGTGGCCTTGCTGATCGTCGGTGCGGTGGCCGGGGTGGCACTGGGGCAACAGTGCGCCCGCAAGCCGCTCCCAGCCGGGACGGCGTTCGCCAAGCTTGCGGTGGCCTCCCTGCTGGCGGCGGTGAGCCTGGCGGTGCTGGCCGCCTTCGGCGGCGGGCAATTGGGCAACTTCGGTCATGTCGGCGTGGATCAGGCGACATTCGCCCCGGCGGCGTTCTTCTGGTTTTTCGTCATCGGCGGGCTGACGGTGCTGCTGGCCGGGGGATTGCGCCCGCGGCCCAAGCCGGTACCCGGCCCCGAGCCCTCCGGCGCGGATGGCGAACCGCTCACTGAACCGATCCGGATGGGCCTTGAGCCGGATGATCCCGATCGTGACGCCGACACCGAACGGGTTCCCACCGCCGAGCCCTGCCCGCCTGCCGACCCCGACCCCGACCCCGAACCCGACCCGGAACCGGAACCCGTCGCTCCGCCGCCGGTTCGCCCCGCCCCGGAGGTCGAGGACGTCGAGGACCTGATGTTCGTCGACGACGACATCGCATCGGGCCCCGGCCAGCCTCCGGCGGGCGCCCCGGACCCGACGCCGCCACGCTAGGCTTCCCGCCGTGCCCGAAGCGATCCGCGTGCCGCCCAGTGCGACCGCCCGGATCGTCGTGCTGGCATCCGGCACGGGATCGTTGCTGCAGTCGCTGCTCGCCGCCGCCGTCGGCGACTACCCGGCGCGGATCGTCGCGGTCGGGACGGACCGCGAATGCCGGGCCGAGGCGGTCGCCGCCGCCGCGGGACTGCCGCACTTCAGGGTGCGGGTCGGCGAGTATCCGGACCGGGCAGCCTGGGATACCGCGCTGGCATCGGTGACCGCCGCCCATGAGCCGGATCTGGTCGTGTCGGCGGGCTTCATGAAGATCCTCGGACCGACGTTCCTGGATCGCTTCCCGGGGCGGGTGGTCAACACCCACCCTGCCCTGTTGCCCTCATTTCCGGGTGCGCATGCGGTGTCCGACGCGCTCGGGTACGGCGTGAAGGTCACCGGCTGCACCGTGCATCTCGTCGACTCCGGTGTGGACACCGGGCCGGTGCTGGCCCAGCGTGCCGTCGAGGTTCTCGAGGGTGACGACGAGCAGTCTCTGCACGAACGCATCAAGGTCGTCGAGAGGCGGCTCCTGGTCGACGTGCTGGCCGCGCTGGCGCGGCGCGGAGTGACATGGAGTGGGAGAAAGGCGAAGCTCGGATGACGGCACAGACATTGCTGGGGAAGAAGCCGATTCGGCGGGCACTGATCAGCGTGTACGACAAGAGTGGTCTGATTCCGCTCGCCGAGGGGCTGCACGCGGCAGGAGTGGATATCGTGTCCACCGGTTCGACGGCGAAAAAGATTGCCGAGAAGGGGATTCCGGTCACTCCGGTGGAATTCGTCACCGGTTTCCCCGAGATTCTCGACGGCCGGGTCAAGACCCTGCACCCGCATGTCCACGCCGGTCTGCTGGCCGACACCCGCAATCTCGAACATGTCGCGGCACTGAAGAAACTCGAGATAGAGCCCTTCGACCTGGTGGTGGTGAACCTCTACCCGTTCAGTGAGACGGTGGACTCCGGGGCGACGCCGGATGAGTGTGTCGAGCAGATCGACATCGGTGGTCCATCGATGGTCCGTGCCGCCGCCAAGAACCATCCCAGTGTCGCCGTTGTGGTCGAACCACTCGGCTATGACGGCGTATTGGCCGCCGTCCGGGCGGGTGGATTCACCCTGGAGGAGCGAAAGAAACTGGCGGCCCTGGCATTCCGGCACACCGCTGAGTACGACATCGCGGTGGCGACGTGGACCGAGTCCACCCTCGCGCCGGAAGACGGCCCTGCCGATGGTGTGGCGCCGGCGGTCCTGCCCCGATGGCTCGGCCGCAACTGGCGGCGCACCTCGCTGCTGCGATACGGCGAGAATCCGCATCAGCGAGCGGCGCTGTACAGCGATGACATCGGCTGGCCCGGCCTGGCGCAGGCCCAGCAGTTGCACGGAAAAGAGATGAGCTACAACAACTTCACCGATGCCGACGCGGCGTGGCGGGCGGCCTTCGACCACACGCAGATGTGCGTGGCGATCATCAAGCACGCCAACCCGTGTGGGATCGCCATCTCGTCGGAGTCGGTCGCCGACGCGCATCGCAAGGCGCATGCCTGTGACCCGCTCAGCGCATTCGGCGGCGTTATCGCGGCCAACACCGAGGTCACCCGCGAGATGGCCGAGCAGGTGGCCGACATCTTCACCGAGGTGATCATCGCGCCGGCCTACCAGGAAGGTGCGGTGGAGATCCTCTCCCGCAAGAAGAACATTCGTGTCCTGGTGGCCGCTGAGCCCACGATCGGTGGAGTCGAGATCCGGCAGATCAGCGGTGGGCTGCTGATGCAGGAGCGCGATGAACTCGACGCCCCCGGCGACGACCCGTCGCAGTGGACGCTCGCTGTCGGCGATGCCGCCGACCCGGCCACCCTGACCGATCTGGCGTTCGCCTGGCGGGTCTGCCGGGCGGTGAAGTCCAACGCGATCGTCGTTGCGGCCGACGGAGCCACCGTCGGGGTGGGCATGGGGCAGGTGAACCGCGTCGACGCGGCACGGCTCGCGGTCGAGCGTGGCGGGAACCGAGTGGCCGGTGCGGTGGCGGCCTCCGACGCCTTCTTCCCGTTCCCCGATGGTCTGCAGGTACTGTCCGACGCCGGGGTGAAGGCCGTCGTACATCCGGGCGGTTCGGTGCGCGATGAGGAGGTCACCGCGGCGGCAGCGGCGGCGGGGATCACGTTGTACCTCACCGGGGCGCGGCACTTCGCGCACTAGCCGAGGGAGGGCGCGAATCCCGTGCGCGTGGATGAGCCCTTCGCGACCTCAGTTGTTGCTCGGTGGCGGTTCTGGTTGGAAGGGGTCGTACCACCACCAGTCGGCACGCTCGCCGGTGGGTCCGGGGCAGGGTGGGACGGCTGGTGGTGGGGTGTCTGGTGGGCGGGCCAGTGATCCGGGGTGTAGCTGTGCGCCGTAGGTGTCGCTGACGATCAGTTGTTCGGCGGGGCCGGTGATGGTGATGACGCCCCGGTGGTGCAGTCGGTGGTGGTAGGGGCACAGCAGGACCAGGTTGTTCAGTTCGGTCTCGCCGCCGTCTTCCCAGTGGGCGAGATGGTGGGCGTGCAGGCCTCGGGTGGCCCCGCATCCCGGGACAGCACAACACCGGTCGCGGTGTTCCAGTGCGCGGCGTAGTCTGCGGCTGATCGTCCGGGTCGAACGACCGGCGCCGATGACCTGCCCGTCGCGTTCGAACCATACCTCGCAGGTGGCGTCGCAGGTCAGGTACTGCCGTTCGGCCTCGCCCAACAGCGGCCCCAGGTGCAGGGCGCCGATCTTCTTGTCCACATCGAGGTGGACCACCACGGTGGTGCGTTGCCCGTGCGGGCGGCGTGCGGCCTCGAGGTCCCAGCTGGTTTCGACCAGCCGCATGAACGCGTCGATGCTCGTTGGCATCGGGGGTGGGTTGTCGCCGGGTGCGCCGGGGTGGGTTTCCCCGGCCCGTGTCCACTCGGCCATCAGAGCGTCGCGGTGGGACTGCAACGCGGCCTCCAGGGTCGCAGACTCGGCGTGGGGCAGGGTGATCCGCCAGAAATCAAACCCGCTGTTGTCGCTGGTTTTGCTGATCCCCGCCTGCGGGCCCGGCCGGGGCTCGGGGTCGGGGCGCGGTTCCAGACTGACCGCGGTCCGCAACTGGCTGACCGTGGCCACCGCCGCCAGTTGCGCGTAGTGCTCGTCGGACCCATCGGAGGCCCGGCAGGCGATCACCGAGACCTGGTCCAGCGACAACCGGCCCTCCCGCAGACCGTCCACACAGCGGGGAGACTCCTCCGCCCGGTGGGCCACCGTGGCGACCGACTTCGCGGTGGCCGATGAACAGCCGGTCTTCCAGGCCACCAGGGCGGCGACCGAACGCGCCCCGGTCGCACCCCACAACCCGTCGCGGTCGATCTCGGCGACGATGTCCACGATCCGCCCATCAATCGCGTTGCGCTGCCCGGTCAACTCCGCCAACTCGCCGAAGAGCTCGGCGAGCCGCTCCTTCGGACTCACTTCCAGAGCGGATGAGGTCGCCGTTGAGGACATGACCCCATCATCACAGCGAGGTCCGACATTTTGGAGACGCGCTAGCCCTCCCGTCGGTCGATGTACTCCAGGTAGCCGCGGCCGCAGATCCGCTCCCCGCCCCACGTCGACTCGTGGCGGAATCCGGTGACGAAGCCGGTCCCGAGGCCGAAGGTCAGGCTGGTGTCCAACTCCGCGGTGACGTCTAGGACGATCCCGCGCTCATCACGGGCGGTGAACCGGGTGACGGCCGGAACGCGCATCGGGATTCCATAGGGGGTTTCCTCTGGCGTCTTCCGGTACTTCACGACTCGGAACTCGACCCGACCGAGGCTGCGACCGTGGCCGTTTCGGCTCCGATGCAGGGCGGTGGAGATCAACGGTCTGCCGCCGACGCAGTGGTGGCTCAACAGCACCTGGTCGTCGGGCCCGAGGTTGATGATCTGGTAGACGAACAGATCGAGGGGTGCCTTGAACGCCGATGGCAGCGGGGTGGAGCGCAGCTGATACGGACTGGGGCAGGCGCCGTATTCGAATGCGCACAGCCCGCTGACCTCGTGGGTGCCGGATGCCGTCGAGAACCGCCCGCGGTACTCGGTCAGCAGGCTGAGGTGCTTGTAGACCGGGTTGCGGACGAACCAGGTGACCGTGTCGCTGGTGGTCAACCTTAGGTCTGCCGATACCTCGCCGAACCGTCCGGTCAGGTGGTAGCCGGGATAGCGGCCGGAGATGGTCAACGCGTCGCCGAACCGCACCAACGACCCGTCGGGTTTCGAGAAGAAGTCGCGGCCGACGGAGTAATTGCCGAAGTGCGCCGGATGGGAGGCCGCAGTCCCGGCCACCACCGAGGCGTTGCGGCGGGGCTCATCGGCCAGTGCGTGGTCGTTGTCGAACGCCAGCGACCCCGTCGCGCCGATCAGCGACATGGCCGAGAAGAACCGGTGCGGCTCCGGCAGATCCGGGATCATCACGCCGTAGTGCGTCCAGCCGTACCTCTTCGAGTCCACGTTCGGCACCATGATCGACGCCTCGGCGAACGGCCGTCGTGACGATTCCTCGGCGTCGTCGAAGACGCCCATCAGAGTGGTGAGTGTGCGGCGGATGCCCGACGCGGCGACCGGATGCATGACGAGATCCTGTCAGAGTGACACCGGAACGCCGCCGACACGGGCGACCACTCGGCAGCAGTCGTAGCGTAGTGGGGTGATTGTCGCCTTCAACGAGGGCCGTCGGCCCGCCGAACCCACCGACCTGCCCACCACCGTCGGCGAACTGCGTGCTTCCGGGCACCGTGAGCGCAGCGTCAGGCAGGAGATCCGGGACAACCTGCTGGCGGCCCTGGCCAATGGCGAGGACGTGTGGCCCGGTATCTTCGGCTTCTCCGACACCGTCCTGCCGCAGCTGGAGCGGGCGCTGATCGCCGGGCACGACGTCGTCCTGCTCGGCGAACGGGGCCAGGGCAAGACCCGCCTGTTGCGGTCGCTGGCCAACCTGCTCGACGAGTGGACCCCGGTGATCGCCGAGGCCGAGCTTGCCGAGCACCCCTATTCGCCGATCACCCCGGCGTCAATTCGCCGGGCCGCCGAACTCGGCGACGCGCTGCCGGTGGCCTGGCGCCACCGCAGCGAGCGGTACACCGAGAAATTGGCGACCCCCGACACCTCGGTGGCGGACCTCGTCGGCGACGTCGACCCGATCAAGGTGGCCGAGGGCCGGACGCTGGGCGATCCCGAGACCATCGCCTACGGGCTGATCCCGCGGGCGCACCGCGGAATCGTCGCGGTCAACGAACTGCCCGACCTGGCTGAGCGGATCCAGGTGGCGATGCTCAACGTGATGGAGGAGCGCGACATCCAGGTGCGCGGGTACACCCTTCGACTTCCGTTGGACGTGCTGGTCGTGGCCAGTGCCAACCCCGAGGACTACACCAACCGAGGCCGGATCATCACCCCGCTCAAGGATCGCTTCGGCGCCGAAATCCGCACCCACTACCCTCGGGAACTCGACGCGGAGGTCGGTGTCATCCGTCAGGAGGCGCACCTCACCGCCGAAGTGCCGCTCTACCTCCTCCAGATCATCGCGCGATTCGCCCGGTTGCTGCGGGAGTCGCAGTCGGTGGACCAACGCTCCGGGGTTTCAGCGCGGTTCGCCATCGCCGCCGCCGAGACGGTGGCCGCGTCGGCGCGGCACCGGGGCGCGATCCTGGGTGAGGACCAGCCGGTGGCCCGTGTGGTCGATCTCGGCACCATCATCGACGTACTGCGCGGGAAACTCGAGTTCGAATCCGGCGAGGAGGGCCGCGAACAGGCGATTCTGGAACACCTGCTGCGGCGCGCCACCGCCGACACCGCTCAGCGCTGCCTGGGCGGTATCGACGTCGGCCCGCTGGTGACCGCGGTAGAGGCCGCCGAGGTCACCACCGGTCAGCAGATCGCGGCAAAGGATGTGCTCGCCGCGCTGCCGGACTTGGCCGTGGTCGAGGCCGTCGCTGATCGTCTGGCGGCCAGGACGGAGGGCGAGCGCGCCGCGGCGTTGGAACTGGCACTCGAGGCGCTGTATCTGGCCAAGAAAATCGACAAGAACGTCGCCGACGGCGAGACGGTCTATGGCTAGACGACGACCGGCGGGCCGGGACTCCCGCTACTCCGCCTACACCGGCGGGCCCGACCCGCTGGCCCCGCCGGTGGACTTGCGTGACGCCCTCGAACGGATCGGCCGGGATGTGATGGAGGGCGCCTCGCCGCGCCGGGCGCTACAGGAACTGCTCCGCCGCGGCATGCCGAACATGAAGGGGACCGACCGGCTCGCGGCCGAGGCGAACCGGCGCCGACGGGAATTGTTGCAGCGCAACAACCTCGACGGCACCCTGCGGGAGATCAAGACACTGCTCGACGAGGCGGTGCTGGCCGAACGCAAGGAACTGGCCCGGGCCCTCGATGACGATGCCCGATTCGCGGAGATGCAGATCGAGGCATTGTCCCCATCGCCGGCCAAGGCCGTGCACGAGCTTGCCCAGTACCGGTGGCGCAGTCCGGAGGCGCGGGACAAATACGACCGGATCAAGGACTTACTGGGCCGGGAGATGCTCGACCAGCGGTTTGCCGGGATGAAGCGGGCACTGGAGAACGCCACCGATGCGGACCGCCAGTCGGTCAATGAGATGCTCGACGATCTCAACAATCTGCTGGACAAGCATTCGAAAGGGCAGGACACTGCCCAGGATTTCCGCGACTTCATGGCCAAGCACGGCCGGCACTTCCCGGAGAACCCGCGCAATATCGAGGAACTCTTGGACTCGCTGGCCCGCCGGGCCGCCGCCGCCCAGCGCTTCCGCAACAGCCTGAGCCCCGAGCAGCGGGCCGAACTGGATTCATTGGCGCAGCAGGCTTTCGGCTCACCTCAGTTGGTGAACGCATTGAGCCGGCTGGACGCCCACCTGCGTGCGGCGCGGCCGGGGGAGGACTGGGACGGCTCGGCCGAATTCGCCGGCGACAACCCGTTGGGCATGGGCAGCGGTGCGCAGGCGCTGGCCGATATCGGTGAACTCGAGCAGTTGACCGAGCAACTGTCGCAGAGCTATCCGGGTGCCGCCATGGATGACGTCGACCTCGACGCTCTGGCCCGTCAACTCGGCGACCAGGCCGCTGTCGATGCCCGGACGCTGGCCGAATTGGAGCGGGCGCTGATAACTCAGGGCTTCCTGGACCGTGACTCGGACGGGAAATGGCGACTGTCCCCCAAAGCCATGCGCCAGCTGGGGCACGCTGCGCTTCGCGATGTGGCCCAACAGCTTTCCGGCCGTCGCGGTGAGCGCGAGACCCGACGTGCGGGCGCGGCCGGCGAATTGACCGGGGCGACCCGGGCCTGGGAGTTCGGCGACACCGAACCATGGGACGTCACCCGCACCGTGGTCAATGCGGTGCTTCGCACCGCGGGGACCGATGCGGAACTGCGCCGCGCCGGCCAATCCGGCCTCGGCCCGATCCAGATCACCGTCGACGACGTCGAGGTGTCCGAGACCGAAACCCGCGCCCAGGCGGCCGTCGCGCTGCTGGTGGACACCTCGTTTTCGATGGTGATGGAGAATCGCTGGCTGCCGATGAAGCGCACCGCGCTGGCACTGAACCATCTGGTGGGCACCCGCTTCCGTTCGGACGCACTGCAGATCATCGCTTTCGGCAGATATGCGCGGACCATGACCGCCGCCGAACTCACCGGGTTGGAAGGTGTTTACGAACAAGGCACCAACTTGCACCACGCCCTCGCTCTGGCCGGCCGGCACCTGCGCCGCCACCCCAACGCCCAACCGGTGGTGCTGGTCGTCACCGACGGTGAGCCGACCGCGCACCTGGAAGATTCCGACGGACATCCGGCAGCGTTTTTCGACTACCCGCCCCACCCGCGCACCATCGCCCACACCGTCCGGGGGTTCGACGACCTCGTCCGGTTGGGCACCCAGATCACCATTTTCCGCCTTGGCGACGATCCCGGTCTGGCACGGTTCATCGACCAGATGGCCCGCCGGGTGGAGGGCCGGGTTGTGGTACCCGACCTCGGTGGGCTGGGGGCGGCGGTGGTGGGCGACTATCTGCGGGCCCGACGCCGCCGCCGCTGACGCGCTGTAGCGAACCGTCTGGCAAACATCAGCCGGGAGGTGTTACCTGAGTGGAAGATGAGAATCGGATCAGTCGAACCTGATGACCGGCCAAGCTGGAGCAATTACAGCCAGCAAACGTCCACGTCGATCCATCCGGCATCACAGAACAATATATTCCTAGTCCGTCAATTGATTGCCCACCGGCTTGCGCTGTGGCAAACTGCCCCGTAATATCTGAAGCCGGTCTAACATCGGACGAGAACATCGACGCGCCCGCGCCTCAACCGTCGCGAGCACGGAAGAGGGGAAATCAGCGCATGGCATCTCAGACACGGCCGTTACTGATGACCGGTGCGGCGCTCGCCAGTGCCGCCACGCTCGTCGTCGCCACCCCGGCGATCGCGCCGAGCCTGAGCGCGGCACCGATCACCGTCGCGAGCGGTGACTACGACCTCGCAACGTTCGCCGATGTCTTCACCATCCCGTCCGGCGTGTGGGTCGATTCCTACTTCAAGGGTTACGGCAACATCGTCAGTCCCAACAACCCGTTCCCGTTGGAACCCTACGCGTCGACGTGCAACGGCGGTTGTGTCACCTACGGCTTGTCCGCCCTCGCCTACCTGGGCCTCGACGCACTGATCAACGGCAACGGTAACGGCTGGGCCGACAACGCAAACTGGGGTGTCAGCGCCGTCAACTATTTTTTCGAGCCGGAATGGAACTTCGGGCAAGGCCTTAGCGCCGGCACCCAGTATCTGTTGCAGACTTCCGTTGGAGCAGCCAACCCTGTTCTGTCCGTCGCGATCACGCTGTTCTTCGCCGGTCCGGAGCTGTTGTCTGTCGTGTACGTCAATGCCTTGCAGTTGCTCAGTGAGGCCGCGCTCAACCTCCCCGCCGTCGGCGACTACGTCTACGGAGGCATCAACGCTTACCTCGGTCCGCTCAGCCTGAACCCGGATTACTGGGACTACGGCACGTTTTTCCAACAGCAGTTCGGGGCGGATTTCTCGGGGCTGTCGGGCGTGCTGGAATACGCGCTGGACGTGCTGACCGGCCAGGCTCCACCACCACCGGCCGAGGCGGTTGAGGCCGCTGAGTCCGTCGCTGCGGCCTCTGCCGCCGCGGTGGTGGGTTCTGCGGCGGCCGCAACTGAGGTAACGGCGGAGCAGGAGCCTGTCGCGGCCGAGCCTGCGGCTGACGAGACCGAATCCGCCGCTGCGGCCGAGACCGACAGCCCTGCAGAGGTGGCCACTCCCTCCGACGCGGACACCGAGGCCGTTGACGTCGCCGTTGAGACCACGGTTTCCGCGGACACCCCGACGGTCGAGGCCGACACCGAGGCTGCCACCGACACCGAGGCTGCTGCCGACACCGAGGCTTCCACCGACATCACTGCCTCAACCGGCGCCGAGGCGACCGAGACCGATACAGCGGCGGTGAGCGTCGCCGATGTCAAGGCCCAGACCGCAGAAGCCGGTGAGGCTAAGCCGGCGAAGGATGACAGCCCGACCAAGTCCACATCCAAGCGTCCGGTGCGCGATGCGGTGGCCAAAGTCGCCTCAGCGCTCGGTATCGGCCGTGGGGCCGCCGCCAGCACGGCCGCCGAGGGCCGAGACAGCGCCGATAGCGACAACTAGCAGCGTTTTCAGTCCGTTTCGTGGGTGGCCCGGTTACGCCGCTTGATGCCCACCGCGCCCAGCAACGAGAAACCGGTGATCCGTACGGTCGGAGCGCCCGGCGATCCACTGCCGTCGACGGAATGGTCGAAACCGCCGATCACCCCGCGGCCCTCGATCTGCACGTTGACTTCCGGCGGCAGCACGATGGTTTGCCCACCGAGGATCGAATAGGCGTGGATCTCCACCTCCGAGGCGGTGAAATCGGCATAGCGCAGATCGACGACACCGCCGCCGAACAGGGTGAAGGTGGTCATCCGGCCCGGCACGCTCCACCGGCCCCGGCGTTCGAAGCCGCTGAGGATGGCCAAGAGCATGGTCGACGGGGCCGGTCGTGAACTCCCGCGGCGATACTCCATAGCCTCGGGGAGGTCATCGCAGAGTCGCTCCAGTTCGTCGTACCGGTCTGCGGCGTATGCCCGTGACAACCGGTATTCATACTGTTCGAGGGTGAGCCGTCCGTGTGATGCCGCTTCGGTCAGCAACTGAGCGACCTCAATCCGGTCGTCGGCCGACGCGCGTTCCGATCTGCTCCCGTCGTCGGCCGATGTGCTGCCCATAATGATGTGAGCGTACGACTCGTCAGCGCGGTGGCAAAAGGCCGTTCATCGAACTGTCACACCATCGGTCCCGCCCACCGCGGCGGTCGCTTCTCCAGGAAAGCCAGCATGCCCTCCCGCGCTTCCTCGGAGACAAAAAGCCGGGCGGACTCCTCGGCAAGTCGCCCCGCGTCCCGATCGAACCCGGCCAGCACCCCAGCGGTGGTCAACGCCTTGGAGGCGGCCAGACCCTGGGGCGAAGCCAAGCCCACCTTCGCGACCAGGTCGTCGACGGCCGCGGTGACGTCATCGACCGCCACGGTCACCAAGCCGATCTCGGCGGCGCGGTCGGCCGTGAAGGCCTCGCCGGTGACGAAATAGCGTGCGGCCGCGCGTGGAGCCAGTTTGGGCAACAAGGTCAGCGAGATGATCGCTGGCGCGACCCCGATGCGGGCTTCGGTGAGGGCGAAGGTGCTGCGCGGTCCGGCAACGGCGATATCGCATGCGCCGACCAGGCCGAGGCCACCGGCGCGCACGTGCCCGTCCAGGGCGGCGATCACCGGAACCCGGCATTCCACGATGGATCGCAGCACCGCCGCCAACTCCACGGCACGCGCGGCCGCGGCGTCAGCAGGGTCTCCCGTCGACGCCTCTGATGGTTCGGTCAGATCCGCTCCAGCGCAGAAGGTGTTGCCGGTGTGGCCGAGGACCACCGCCCGCACCGTCGGATCGGCTTCTGCGCGGCGCAGGCCCTCGTGTAACTGGGCAACCAGCGCCGAGGACAGCGCGTTGCGGTTGTGGGGTGAGTCCAGTGTGAGGCGGGCAGCCACGCCGTCGACGCTGTAGGCGACCAGGGTGGAGGCCATCTCAGTAGGACCTCGGCAATCCCAGCGACGTCTGGGCGATGAAATTGAGCACCATCTCCCGGCTCACCGGAGCGATCCGGGACAACCGGGACGCGGTCAGCATGGCCGCGACGCCGTATTCCTGGCTCAGTCCGTTGCCGCCGTGCGACTGGACGGCCTGGTCCACGGCCCGGGTGGACGCCTCCCCGGCGGCATACTTGGCCATGTTCGCCGCCTCCGCCGCCGCCATGTCATCGCCGGCGTCGTACAGGGTGGCGGCCTTCTGCATCATCAGCTTCGCCAGTTCGAGTTCGATATGGTTCTGCGCCAGTGGGTGGGCGAGGCCCTGGTGCGCACCGATCGGGGTCTTCCAGACCTGCCGGGTCTTGACGTAGTCGCATGCCTTCGCCAGCGCCAACCGGCCCATCCCGACTGCGCTGGCAGCGCCCATGATGCGTTCGGGGTTCAGTCCGGCGAACAGTTGCGCGATCGCCGCGTCCTCCTGGCCGACCAACGCGTCGGCCGGCAGTCTGACCTCATCGAAGAAGACCTGGAACTGGCTTTCCGGCATCACCAGCTCCATCGGGATCCGGGTGAACGAGAGCCCGGGCGCATCGGTGGGAACGATGAACAACGCGGGACGCAGATTGCCTGTCCGCAACTCCTCGGTGCGGGCAACGACCAGGATGGCCTGAGCCTGGTCGACGCCGGATATCCACACTTTCTGTCCGGTCAGAATCCAGTCGTCGCCGTCGCGGCGGGCGGTGGTGGTGATCCGATGCGAATTGGATCCGGCGTCGGGTTCGGTGATCGCGAACGCCATGGTGATCGATCCGTCGGCGATCCCGGGCACCCAGCGTTGCTTTTGTTCCGGCGTGCCGAATGTGGCGATGATGGTGCCGTTGATGGCCGGCGAGACCACCATCATCAGTAGCGGGCACCCGCCGGCGGCCATTTCCTCCATCACCAGGGCCAGTTCGTACATCCCTGCGCCGCCGCCACCGTACTCCTCCGGGAGGTTCACCCCGATAAAGCCGAGACTGCCTGCCTCCCGCCACAATTCATCGGTGTGTCCACCCGAGCGCGCCTTCTGCAGGAAGTACTCCGAACCGTAGTTCGCCGCCAGCGCCGAGACGGCCTTGCGGAGCGCCTGGCGCTCGGGGCTCTCGATGAAACTGGTGTCAGTCACTGCTGTTCTCCTTCTTCGGGTGGCTGTCCGGAGGCCTGGGCGGACTCGACGCGGGCCAACACCGCGCCCACCTCGACCTGCTGGCCGACGATGACGTTGAGGTCGGCGACGACACCGTCGGCGGGCGCGAGGATGGTGTGCTCCATTTTCATCGCCTCCAACCAGACCAGCGGCTGACCGGCGCTGACCTGATCGCCGAGTCCGGCGCCGAGGCGGATGACGGCCCCCGGCATCGGGGCCAGCAGCGACCCCTGTGCCGCGACCGATGCGGGGTCTGGGAAGCGTGGCACCGCAGTGAACGCGACCGGACCCAGCGCCGAGTCCACCTCGACCCGGTCGCCGTACCGGGTGACGGTGAATCCGAGGCCCACACCGGCGTCTGCCAGAACCACCCGCCCGGGCCCGGCCGAGAGCAGCGTGACACCGGGATCTTCCGGCAGCAGGAGCTCGCCGCGGGAGAACCGGTAGGCCACCCGGTGTTCGGTACCGTCGGCGTCGGCGAAAACCTTGTCCTGGTGACCAGCTGGAAGGTTGCGCCAACCGCTGGGCAGGCCGGCCAGCACGCGGGCATCGGCCCGATTCCGCTCGGCGGTGGCCAGGGCGGCGGCGATCGCCGACAGTCGGAGGGCGCGACCATCGGCCAGAGGCGCGGACAAGGTGTCCAGTCCGTGGCTGTCGAAGAACGCCGTGTCGGTGTTCCCGGCCAGGAACGCGGAGTGGCGCAGAACGTTGACCAGCAGGTCGCGGTTGGTCCGCAGGCCGTGCAAGCGGGTTCGGGCCAGCGCGTCGGCCAGTAGTCCGGCGGCCCGCCATCGGGTCGGGGCAAGCGAGATCACCTTGGCCAGCATCGGGTCGTAGTGCACCGACACCACCGAGCCGTCCACGATCCCGGAGTCCAGTCGAATCCCGGAACCCTTGAGCAGACCGAATTGTGTTGCCACACCGGGGACATCGATGTGGTGGATGGTTCCGGCCTGGGGCTGCCAACCGCGGGACGGATCCTCCGCGTAGAGCCGTGCCTCGATGGCATGGCCGACCGCGGGCGGTGGTTCGGCGGGAAGCGCGGCGCCGTCGGCGACGGCGAGTTGACACTCGACCAGGTCGGTGCCGGTGGTCAGTTCGGTGACCGGATGCTCCACCTG
>JAGQTS010000190.1 GCA_020438895.1 Mycobacterium sp. | reverse complement strand
AGAAGAGGAAGACGAAGAAGAAACCGAGGAGGAGGAGTCCGAGAGCGGCCGTCGTGCGTCGTCCGATGACGAAGGCGAAGACGACGAAGACGACGAAGACGACGAAGACGACGAAGACGACGAAGACGACGAAGACGACGACGAAGACGAAGACGACGACGAAGACGACGACGACGAAGACGATGATGACGAAGATGATGACGACGACGAAGACGACGACGATGGCGACGAAGACGACGGGGACGAGGACGACGGGGACGAGGACGAGGTTGACCTTCCGCCGCCGCCTCCGGTGCGTCGGCCCCGTCGCCGTGCCGCGGCCCGCCCAGCCGGACCGCCCGTGGTTTGACCCTCCGGCGCTGGTCGGAGTAACCTTGCCCAATTGCCGCCTGGCTCCGTCGGCGGCAGCGGGACCGCCGGGAAGACCGGTCTGACCCGCGACCAAGACCAGCTCGCCCCACTACCGGTGGCGCGTGCCCAGAGCAGCGCGACAAGCAGTCGCCGATGTGGAAGAGGAACGATGGCAGCCGAGACAGCCACCTACGCGATCGTCAAGACCGGCGGCAAGCAATACAAGGTCGCCGTGGGTGACGTGCTGAAGATCGAGAAGCTGGACGACGCGCCGGGGGCCACGGTGGCCCTGCCGGTCGCGCTCGTTGTCAACGGCGCCAAGGTCACCACCGATGCCGGGGAACTGGCGAAGGTATCGGTGACCGGCGAGGTCCTCGAGCACACCAAGGGCCCGAAGATCCGCATTCACAAGTTCAAGAACAAGACCGGCTACCACAAGCGGCAGGGCCACCGTCAGCAGCTGACGGTGCTCAAGGTCACCGGTATCAAGTAGCCAGAGGGAGCGAACAGACATGGCACACAAGAAGGGCGCTTCCAGCTCACGCAACGGCAGAGAGTCCAACGCACAGCGGCTGGGTGTCAAGCGGTTCGGCGGTCAGGTGGTCAAGGCCGGCGAGATCTTGGTACGCCAGCGCGGGACCCACTTCCACCCCGGGGTCAACGTCGGCCGCGGGGGCGACGACACCCTGTTCGCCACCGCGCCGGGAGCGGTGGAGTTCGGCGTGAAGCGCGGCCGCAAGACCGTCAACGTCGTCCGCGCAGCGCGACCCGAGTAGGTCACTTCTGCGAGCGTGAAGCCACTGCGAAATCGCGGTTGATTCTTCGCAGCGATCTCACACTCGGCGACTGAAAGGACGTTCCGATGCCCCGGTTCGTCGACCGCGTCGTCATCCGTGCCCGCGCCGGGAACGGGGGTAACGGCTGCGCGTCGGTGCATCGCGAGAAGTTCAAACCGCTGGGCGGTCCCGACGGGGGTAACGGCGGCCGCGGCGGCAGTGTCGTTCTGGTCGTTGACCCGCAGGTGCACACCCTGCTCGATTTCCACTTCCATCCGAACGTCGTCGCTCCGTCGGGAAAGCAGGGTTCCGGAAACAACCGTGACGGGGCGACGGGCGCCGACCTCGAGGTGCGAGTTCCCGACGGCACCGTGGTCCTCGATGAGCAGGGCCGGTTGCTGGTCGACCTCGTCGGAGCCGGCACCCGATTCACCGCGGCCGAGGGCGGCCGGGGCGGCCTGGGCAACGCGGCGCTGGCCTCCCGCACTCGCAAGGCGCCCGGATTCGCTCTCCTCGGCGAGAAGGGCCAGGCCCGCGAGCTCACCTTGGAACTCAAGACCGTCGCCGACGTCGGACTTGTCGGGTTTCCGTCTGCCGGCAAGTCGTCGCTGGTCTCGGCGGTCTCGGCCGCCAAGCCGAAGATCGCCGACTATCCGTTCACGACGCTGGTACCGAACCTGGGCGTTGTCGCGGCCGGTGACCATACCTTCACCGTCGCTGACGTTCCCGGGCTGATCCCCGGCGCATCCCATGGCCGCGGCTTGGGGCTGGACTTCCTGCGGCATATCGAGCGCTGCGCGGTACTGGTGCATGTCGTGGATTGCGCAACGATGGACCCGGGACGTGACCCGATCTCCGATATCGATGCGTTGGAAGCCGAACTCGCTGCCTACCAGCCGACCCTCCAGGGTGATTCGACACTCGGCGACCTCGCCGGTCGCCCCCGAGCGGTGGTGCTCAACAAGATCGACGTCCCGGAAGCCAGGGAACTGGCCGAGTTCGTCCGCCCCGAGATCGCGCAGCGCGGGTGGCCGGTGTTCGAGGTGTCCACGGCCAGCCGGGAGGGCCTGCGGGAGTTGACCTTCGCGCTGTGGGACATGGTTGCCGCCTATCGCGAAGCCCAGCCGCCGCCAGTGGCCCGGCGGCCGGTGATCCGGCCGATCCCGCACGACAGCTCGGGTTTCACCGTCGAACCCGATCCGGTCCAGCCTGGCGGATTCATCGTCCGCGGCGAACGTCCGCAGCGGTGGGTCGCCCAAACCAACTTCGACAACGACGAGGCCGTGGGCTACCTCGGTGACCGGTTGGCCCGCCTGGGTGTGGAGGAGGAGCTTCTCCGTCGGGGCGCCAGCGCCGGGTGCGCGGTGACCATCGGAGAGATGACCTTCGACTGGGAGCCGCAGACGCCGGCAGGTGTGGACGTCACCCCGACCGGCCGCGGCACCGACGTGCGGCTGGAGCGAAACGACCGGATCGGCGCCGCTGAGCGCAAGGAGGCCAGGCGTCAGCGCCGGGAGCACTCCGACGGCACCGGGAACGGTTCGTGAGCGCTCACCGCGACGCCATCCGTTCCGCCCGCAGCATCGTCGTCAAGGTCGGCACTACCGCCCTGACTGATGCGTCCGGGTTGTTCGACGCGGGCCGGCTGGCCGTTCTGGCCGAGGCGATCGAAGCCCGGATGAAATCCGGCACCGATGTCGTGATCGTGTCCTCCGGCGCGATCGCGGCGGGCATCGAGCCCCTCGGTTTGTCTCGGCGCCCCACGGATCTGGCCACCAAGCAGGCCGCTGCCAGCGTGGGTCAGGTCGCCCTCGTCAACGCCTGGAGTACGGCGTTCGCCCGCTATGGCCGCACCGTCGGTCAGGTACTGCTCACCGCGCACGACATCGCGCAGCGGCTACAACACACCAACGCCCAGCGCACCCTGGACCGGCTACGTGCATTGCACGCGGTGGCGATCGTCAACGAGAACGACACTGTGGCCACCAACGAGATTCGGTTCGGCGACAACGATCGACTATCGGCCCTGGTTGCACACCTTGTGGGTGCCGACGCACTGGTGCTGTTGTCCGATATCGACGGGTTGTACGACTCCGATCCGCGGAAGGGGAGCGCCCGGTTCATCGGGGAGGTGGCCGGCCCTGCCGATCTCGACGGAGTCGTCGCCGGGCAGGGCAGCGGGCTCGGTACGGGCGGCATGGCTTCGAAGCTGTCCTCGGCGTTGCTGGCATCCGACGCCGGGGTGCCGGTGCTGCTGGCCGCCGCCGCGGACGCGCCTGTCGCGCTCGACGACGCGTCGGTGGGCACCGTTTTCGCCGCCCGGTCGGCCCGGATGTCGGCCCGCAAGTTCTGGGTGCGTTACGCGGCCGAAGCCGCCGGATGCCTCACCCTTGACGAAGGCGCGGTGCGTGCTGTGTCCGAGCAGCGCCGGTCGCTGCTGCCAGCCGGGATCACCGCCGCGGTCGGCAGATTTTTCGCCGGGGACGTGGTGGAATTGCGCGGCCCCGCCGGTATGATGCTCGGTCGCGGAGTGGTGGCTTACGGCGCGGTTGAGATAGCGGGAATGCTCGGCCGAACCACTTCCGATCTGCCGGCTGAACTGCGGCGGCCGGTCGTGCACGCCGACGACTTGGTCGTCGTGTAGCGGGGGAAGCTCCGTGGAGATGAATTCGGATAATTTACGGGCACAACACTTCCCGGTGTGATCGAATTCTGTCGCGATCCGACTGAGGTGGTCGGATCCCGATCACCATCAGGGGTTGTCATGGCGGGAAAATCGGCTCGGACCGACGCTGGAAAACGCACAGGTAAGGGCCGGTCCCGTCGTGGGCGCCGCGCCCTGCAACCCTACGGCTGGTTGGGCGTCGGGGCGTTGACCCTCGGTGTCGGGGCTGCCTTGGCCGGGGGCGCCGCTGTCGCGCATGCCGACACCGGTGACAACACCGGCACCGCCGGACGGGCTTCGGCGTCGGAGCGCCCAGCGGTGGCCCGCACGTCCCACAAGGACCGGGGCACGCCTGGGACCAGCACCCGCACAAGGCCGGCGGCGACGGTCATCCGCTCCGATAGCGGGACGCCATCGGCGGCGACACGAGCCGCGGTGGCCGTCCGACCGGCCGCCAGCGTCGCTACCCCTGCACTCGGTGGGGCGCCCGCCACTGTGCCCGCCTCTGTGCCCGCCTCTGTGCCCGCTCCGAGGTCGGCTGCCGCGTCGGCGCCCGATCTCTTCTCGTTCTTCTTCAGCGATGGCACCGCTGACCACCCCAACGCTGGAGTCCTCGGCGGAAACGGCTACTCCTGGACAGAGGAAACCTGCACCAATGCCACCGGCTGCAACGGCGGCCAGGCCGGACTGCTCTACGGAAACGGCGGTAACGGTTATGCCGGCGGCGCCGGCGGATCCGCCGGATGGTTCGGCAATGGCGGCGACGGTGGTGACGGCGTTGCGTGGAACCCTGCCGTGTCCGTGGTCGGTGTCGGTGGTAGCGGCGGTGCCGGTGGTAGCGGCGGCTTGTTCTACGGCAACGGCGGTGACGGCGGCGTCGGCGGTGACGCGATTCCGCTGGGCTCCACTGGTGGGAAGGGCGGCGACGGCGGGGAGACCGGCTTGCTGTCCTTCTTCGGCGACGGTGGTGACGGCGGCGCCGGTGGCCGGGCCAGCAACGGCGGCGCCGGCGGACACGGCGGCAGTGGGGGCCCGTTATCGCTGTTCGCCAATGGTGGCCGCGGCGGTGCCGGCGGCGCGGGCCCCGTCGGTGGCCGCGGCGGCAACGGCGGGGTCGGTGGCCTCTGGCTCGGCAACGGTGGCGAGGGCGGCGAGGGCGGCGACGGCGGGGGCGACGGCGGATGGGGCGGCAACGTCGGACTGCTGTCGCTATTCGGCAGTGGAGGCGCCGGGGGGCCGGGTGGTGTCGGCCGCTCGGGTCTGCGGGGAACCTTCGGGATCGAGCCAGGTTCGAACGGCGGAGATGGAGCATCCGGTGGCCCCGGTGGCGCCGGCGGAACCGGGGGTAACGGCAGCGTCGTCTTCGGGCGCGGCGGTAACGGCGGCGAGGGCGGACCTGGTGGGGCCGGTGGTACCGGGGGCGGCGGTGCGGTGGGACCAGCAGGACCCGAGGACGTCAATGGCTCGACGGGCGGTACGGGTGGAGCCGGAGGCAACGGCGGCACGGGTGGTATCGGTGGCGCGCGGGGCGGCGACGCCGGAACCGGGCGGTACTTCTTCTTCATTTCGTCTGACGGGGTGGCCGGCAACAGCGGTGACGGGGGTGTTGGCGGTGCCGGTGGTGCCGGCGGCGCGGGTGGCGCAGGCGGTGTTGGCCAAGACGGTGCCGACGGTGACGACCAGGAAAACGGCGGAGCGGGCACCTATGGCGGCGCTGGCGGTATCGGCGGCGCTGGAGGACGCGGCGGTGCCGGCGGCACCGGCGGGGCCGCAACGGAGACGACCGGCGCCGGGGACGGCGGCGCTGGTGGTGTCGGAGGAGCTGGAGGTGTCGGAGGCCCGGGCGGCACTCCGGGTTCCGGGGGCACCGGCGGGACCGGCGCCAACGGCGGGACAGGAGGACCCGGCGGAAAGGGCGGGACAGCGGGCGTCGGTGGCAGTGGTGGGACGGGCGGAGTCGGTGGTAGGGGTTCGGAAACACTAGCCGCGGGAGTCGGCGGCGCTGGTGGTGCGGGTGGTGTCGCCGGAAACGGTGGCGAAGGTTCTACCGGCGGTACCGGCGGCGAACCTGGTGACGGAGGTGCGACTGGCGGGACTGGCGCAGCGGGCAACGGCGGCAATGCGGCCAACGGCGGGACGGGCGGCAACGGCGGAACAGGAGGGCCGCCCGGGGTGAGCGGTGGGCCCGGTGGCGGTGGTGGTGACGGCGGTGCAGGCGGCGCCGGTGGCCGCGGCGGCACCCCGGCCGAGGGCGGGACACCGGGTCAGGCAGGGTCGTTCGGCTCCGATGGCGCCAGCGGTTCGCCGGGCACAGGGCTCGTAGCCGCCCGCATCCGCGCGGCGGCGGTTGGCCCCGCCTTATCCCAACCAGTTGAGACTGCTGAGACCACGGCCATGGCGGCGACGGCCATGGCCACGGGGTCGGTCGCGCAGGCGACGATCACCGGGCCTACGGGTGCGGGAGCCGATTTTTCCCAGCGATTCAACTACATATTCTTCAACCAGGCTCCGACGGCCAATCCGGCCAGCAGTCCCAGTGACCCGGAAAACGGATCGATCACCGGTCGGGTCAACGGCAGTTCCAACAATGGATTTGCCGTCACCTACACGATCACCGAGGACGTGCGCTACGGCACGCTCGACTTCGACTACACCACCGGAGCGTTCTACTACACACCTATTGACAAGCTGGTCGCGCCGGGAATTGTCGATCAGTTCACTGTGACGGTGAACAATGGCACCGCAGCGGAACTGCCCGGGTTCCTCGGCGCGGTACAGAACTGGCTGCACGACACGGCCATCGATCTCGGTCTGTCGCAGGAGGACAGCATCGAGAAGACGATCACGCTGACCGTCGACGGGACCGGGGACAACCCGGGTGTGTACGGGGACATTGACAACGGCAAGTACTGGGTGAAGCAGTCCTATGAGAACTGCACCCTGATGGCAACCGCCATGTCCGTCGCGCAACTCAACGGCACGGTGGGAGTACCGAGCGAGGCATACATGGTGGCGCTGGCGACTGCGACGGACAGTGTGGCGAGCCCAGGTCAGAAGATGTACCTCGCCGCGGACATTGCCGACGGCGTCGCAGTCGAAGACGCCGTTGTGCTGTTGAACACGGTCTTCGAACTGGAGGCGGCAACGACGAAGTACCCCGGAACGACCGACGACAACGGCGATCCCGTTCCCGCGACTCAGCAGGACGGGCAGATGGCGCTCCGCGATCTTCAGGCGGCCCTGGCGACCGGAAAAGCGGCGATGGCAACGGTGGCATCCAGTGGGGTCTGGAGCGCCGCGATCAACGGGGAGCCCTCCGGAACGCCCAATTATTTCGACGCCGATCATGAGGTTGCCGTCATCAAGGTCGATCTGGTAACTGGACGGGTGTTCCTCAACGACAGCGGTCCGTCTTATGGCAAGGCCATGGAGGTACCGATCGGCGCCTTCATGAGCGCCTGGCAAGGCAACAACTACGAACTGACGATCATCAGTAAGCCCGCGGCGCCCTCATCGGAGTGACGTCACACCGTGTGATCGTCGTTCACAATCCG
Source organism: Mycobacterium sp. (assembly GCA_020438895.1). Taxonomy (GTDB): domain Bacteria; phylum Actinomycetota; class Actinomycetes; order Mycobacteriales; family Mycobacteriaceae; genus Mycobacterium. Next base: position 10,499 of record JAGQTS010000190.1, on the reverse strand, counting down.
GAGAATCCCGGCCGCTCGCACCACAGCCCCGCGGATCGCTGTCGCCTGCGCGGCAGCGGCCTCCAGAGCGTCGTCGTCGGCCATCCGTACCGGCACGCCGTGCGCAGCAGCGGTGGTCTCCACCAGATCGCGCACCGCCGGATCGGCCAGGACCAGCGCGGCCGGTACTCCCGCCGTCATGCCCTTATGGCGCACGAATCCCTGGTAGACCACCTCGGCGGGGACGTACAGCGTGAAGATGCCGCGGTCCAGGCGCAGGTCGGCCGCCACGGCCACCGCCGTCAGCGCCGCCTGACTCAGCCCGTCGAGCACCCTGCTGCGGCCGGGAAACCGCCATAGCGGCAGGCGTTCGACCTGCGTGGTGACCGCATCGGTGAGCAGATACCCGACCAGTCGGTGAGCCCGGATCTCGGTAACCTTCGACCACCCCACGTCATCGCCGTCGAACTCGATGCTGTCGGGTCCGACAACGACCGATCCGAACCTGTTGAAGGCACGGGCTATCCGCCGCGCGGGTCCCGGCAGGTTCGGCAGGCGGGCCATCGCCTCACCGAATCCCACACCCCAGCGCTGGGTGGCCGGGCCGGGTCCGGGCCGTACGGGTTGGAGTACGGCGTTGCCGATTCCGACGGCGAGACCGACCGCCACGTCTCCCACGGAAGCCATCAGGCGACCCTACGGCAGCCATGGCAGGCTGCCCGAAAGCTCTTCGGCCAACAACGTCAGGATCGGCGAACATCCGGCGTCGAGCTTCACCGTCGCCAGATCGTCGCCGCGGGTGGGCCCGCGGTTGATGATCGCCACCGGCTTTCCCGTCCCTGCGGCGTGCCGGACGAACCGATAGCCGGAGAACACCGTCAGCGAAGATCCCGCCACCAGCAGCACCTCGGATTCATCGACCAGCGAATACGCTTGCGTGAGAACCTTTTTGGCGACCGACTCACCGAAGTAAACGATATCCGGCTTCAGGATGCCCGCGCATTCCGGGCAGTCGACCATCCGGAATGAATTGGTGTCTGCCACGACGGCGTCGGCGTCCGGTGCCACCGCGAGGCCGCCTGCCTGATCTGCTCGTTCGGCGAACCCGGGGTTGGCGTCCTCGAGAAATTCGGCGAGGTCCGCCCGCGCCATGCGGTGACCGCAGTCCAGGCAGATCACGTCGGCGTAGGTGCCGTGCAGGTTGATGACTGCTCTGCTTCCGGCCTTGGTGTGCAGCAGGTCGATGTTCTGGGTGATCACCCCCGTCACCACGCCGTCTCGCTCGAGTCTGGCCAGTGCCCGGTGGCCGGCGTTGGGCTGGGTCTGGTCCATGTGCCGCCAGCCCAGATGGTTGCGGGCCCAGTACCGCTGCCGATATTCGCGGCTTCCGGTGAACTGCCGGATCGTCATCGGGTTGGCGGGTGGGGAGTCCGGTCCGCGGTAGTCGGGGATGCCGGAGTCGGTGGACAGCCCCGCGCCGGTGAGCACCGCGACGCGCCGATCCGACAGCAGCCTGACCAGTTCGGGGGCATCCATCGCCGTGTTCCTACCTCAAGAACCTAAGTTGAATCAGCGAGCAGTCGTCGCTCTCGACGGAGGTGTCGTTGCCGATCGGTAGGCGCGGGGTGAGCACATCCAATGAACTCGAGGGTTCAGCGGCAAACTCCTCGCACAATGACACGAATTCGGTCATCTGCGGAGGATCCCCGAGCACGCCGTCGCTGTACAGCAGAATCCGCGCCCCGGCGGGAACGGTGTAGGTCTCTGCGGTGAACTCGGTGTCGGCGAACATCCCCACGGGTAACGACCCCCCGGTCAGCAACGTTGTGGTGACTGAGCCGTCCACCACGTTGAGGGCCAGCGCGGGTGGGTGCCCGGCACTGGCGTACCGCAACCGGCCGGTCGAGAGGCGATAGACCCCATACCACATCGTGAAGTAGTGGTCGTGGTGGCTATCCATGTTGAAGCGCTGGTTGAGTTCGGCGAGAACTCGATCCGGTTCCAGCAAGGTCGGGGTCGGTAGGGAACCCGAACGCAGCAGGTTGTGCACCGATACCGACAGCAGTGCGGGCTCCACCCCGTGCCCGGAGGCGTCGATCAGGTAGACGATCACATGGTCTTCGTCGACCCAGGTGTAGCCGAACGCATCCCCGCCGACCGTGCGCGCCGGCAGGTAGCGCGAACTCACCTCGACCGGACCGGTCAAATCGCCGGGCAAGATGGATGCCACATAGCTCGCCGCGCTCTCGAGGTCCGATTCCAACCGATCAGCCAGCACCCGGATGTGGCGTTCGCGGCGGACCGATTCGGCGGCTTCCAGCAATTGCCGGGCCAGCGTGGCCACGACGATGAGGACACCCGTGGCCGCTACCGGGGTCTCAATCACCACGTCAGGGGGAGTTCTGGCCACGAACACCGCGGCAGCGACCAGCGGCAACAGCGGCAGCCACGACGACCACAGTCCCGGGAGCCTGGTGCGTGCGGCAGGTCCGGGGACGGCATGTTGAGCTGCGACGAGCGCCACGATGATCAGCAACACGCTGGCGATGTAGAGGATGTTGGGGAGGTTGCCCACCGGGTGGCCGGCCGAGTTCCAAAGGTAGGCCCACACGCTGTCCGCCACGGTCGCCGACAACAATCCGGCGATCAGCACGATCAGAGTGACACGCAATCCCGATGGCGCCCTGAGCAGCACGAGGAAACTCACAGTGACGATGAGTACATCACCGGCCGGGTAGGCCAGCGAGATGGCGAAGGCCGACCCGCTCAGACCGCCGCTGTGCCAGGCGGTGCGCATCACGGCGAGCCAGGCGATCACGAAGATCGAGCCGGCCAGAATGATTCCGTCGAGAACCATGCGGCCTTGTTCACGCCAACTCCGCCCGCTCGGAAAGAGCACCAGTGCGATGACCGCGATGGGAATGTAAGCAAGGTAGGCGGCGTCGGCACAGGACGGAAACGGTTCGCGGCCGCGCATCACCGCGTAATACCCGGAGATCGCGTCGCCCACGGCCCACGTGGCCAAACCGATCGCCAGCACCAGCCAGGCCACCCGGAGTCGATCCCTGGCTGAAACCGCCGCCAGCGCCGCCAGCGGTACATACAGCAGCCCCAGCAGCGGGAAAACCACCGTGGTCACGATCTCGACCGTCTCGGCGTCCGGCCAGCCGGCCAGGAGGAAAGCGGTGAATGCGACGAAGAACACCGCTGCCGCCGCGCCCGCCTGAGCGGTCGTCGGCAGTAGCGGTAAGGAACCCCCGCGAACGCTGGTGCCCGGAATAACGCCCCCTAAGACAGGTGGACACGATGAAACCAGGTGTAGCAGCACGGGTGAGCAACAATGAGGCGTGGATTTTTACTCCGCCTACGCCCAGGGGTTCGCGCGTGTCGCCGCCTGCACCCACCGTACGGTGCTGGCCGATCCGGCGGCGAACGGGCAATCGGTGCTGCGGCTCGCCGGGGAATGCCATGACGAAAATGTCGCGCTGGCGGTATTTCCCGAGCTGACTCTCACCGGCTATTCGATCGAGGACATCCTGCTTCAGGACAGCCTCCTCGATGCGGTCGAGCGCAGCCTGGCCGATGTCGTGGCCGGCTCGGCGGACTTGCTGCCGGTCCTGGTGGTTGGCGCCCCGCTACGACATCTGCACCGCATCTACAACACCGCGGTGGTCATCCACCGCGGTGCCGTTCTCGGCGTGGTCCCCAAGTCGTACTTGCCGACCTACCGTGAGTTCTACGAGAGCCGCCAGGTAGCCCCGGGCGACGATATGACCGGCGTGATCCGAGTACTCGGCAGCGATGTGCCCTTCGGTCCTGACCTGCTGTTCGCCGCCGAGGACGTGCCCGGTCTGGTCCTGCACGTGGAGATCTGCGAGGACATGTTCGTGCCGATCCCGCCGAGCGCGCGTGCGGCGTTGGGCGGCGCGACCGTGCTGGCCAACTTGTCCGGCAGCCCGATCACCGTGGGCCGCTCGGAAGATCGGCACCTGCTGGCCCGTTCGGCCTCAGCGCGATGTCTGGCCGCCTACCTCTACGCCGCCGCGGGCGAGGGCGAGTCCACCACCGACCTCGCCTGGGATGGGCAGACGATGATCTACGAGAACGGCCGACTGCTGGCGGAGTCCGAACGGTTCCCCCGCGGCCCCCGGCGATCGGTGGCCGACGTCGACCTGGACCTGTTGCGAGCTGAACGGCTCCGCATGGGCACCTTCGACGACAACCGCCGCAACCAGGGTGTCGGTCCGGGGGCATTCCGCCGCGTCGCCTTCGTTTTGGCTCCGCCGGCCGGTGACATCGGGTTGCGGCGTGAGGTTGAGCGTTTCCCGTTCGTTCCCAGCGATCCCGCCCGCCTCGAGCAGGACTGTTACGAGGCCTACAACATTCAGGTCGCAGGTCTTGAGCAGCGCCTGCGGGCCCTGCACTACCCCAAGGTGGTGATCGGGGTCTCGGGCGGACTGGATTCCACCCACGCGCTGATCGTCGCGGCCAAGGCGATGGACCGGGAGGGACGTCCCCGTAGTGACATCCTCGCGTTCACCTTGCCCGGCTTCGCCACCGGTGATCACACCAAGTGCAATGCGGCCGCTTTGTCGCGGGCCCTGGGGGTCACCTTCTCCGAGATCGACATCCGCCCGACCGCCACCGTGATGCTCACCGAGATGGACCACCCGTTCGCCCGTGGCGAGCAGGTCTACGACGTGACGTTCGAGAACGTGCAGGCGGGCCTGCGCACCGACTACCTGTTCCGGATCGCCAATCAGCGCGGCGGAATAGTCTTGGGCACCGGAGACCTGTCGGAACTGGCACTGGGTTGGTCCACCTACGGCGTGGGTGACCAGATGAGCCACTACAACGTCAACGCCGGGGTGCCCAAAACGCTGATTCAGCATCTGATCCGGTGGGTGATCCGATCGAATCAGTTCGATGACCAGGTGGGCGCCATCCTGCAGTCGGTCCTGGACACCGAGATCACCCCAGAACTGGTTCCCGCCGGCGATCACGATGCGGTGCAATCCAGCGAAGCCACGGTCGGCCCGTATCCCCTGCAGGACTTCACCCTTTTTCAGGCGCTACGGTACGGATTCCGGCCCGCCAAGATCGCCTTCCTCGCATGGCACGCCTGGAGTGACCCGTCCCGCGGCACGTGGCCCTCCGGCCACCCGGCGGACAAGCGACCGGCCTACAGCCTTGCCGATATCCGGCGTTGGCTGGTGGTGTTCGCCCAGCGTTACTACTCTTTCAGCCAATTCAAGCGCTCGGCCCTTCCGAACGGCCCCAAGGTTTCCCGCGGCGGTTCGTTGTCGCCGCGCGGTGACTGGCGGGCCCCCTCCGATATGGCGGCGACGGTGTGGCTCAGCGATATCGAACGGGACATCCCCTCGGCCCCCGACGGCACCGACGTCTGAGGCCACGCCGGTCGTTGGCAAAACGCATACCTGGCTCTCAGGTATCTGTTAGCTTCTCGCTCATGGCGGGTCGCAATCAGCGTGCAGGGGGCAAGTCCGGTGCCCATCGGAGGCAGTCGGGTCGGCGGATCGAGCCGTACGCCTGGCTAGGGGCGGGGCTGGTCACCGTCGGACTGGGTGCCGCGGTGGTCGCCGGATCGGGATCAGCGCACGCTGATGCCGACGGCGCGGACACCTCGGCGTCGCCCGGCCGGGACTCCGCCGGACAGCGTGGAGGAGCAGAGGCCAGGAGCGCATCCTCAGCCGGTGTGGCGCGGGGTGGTGGATCTGCGGCAGCTGCGGCATCTGTGCCGGGAATTGTGCGCGGGGTCGCTGAAGGGCCGGCGCCGCGGGCGTCGGTCCGGCCGCCTCAGGCGGCGGCTTCCTCGGAGGTAAACGAAACCAGCGGGAACGAGCCGACAGCTCCGGCGCCGGTGGTGGAATTGGTCAGCGAGCCGATCCCGGACCCGATCCAGACGGCGGCGGTGTCGGAGGCGGCGTCGACGGCCGTTCAACCCGCCGCGGCGACCGGTGGAATCAACCTCGGCCTGGCCAATGTCGGCAGCTGGAATTTCGGAAACGGTAACGTCGGCGATTTCAATCTCGGCGCCGGCAACCTCGGCAACGTCAACCTCGGCTCCGGGAACGAGGGCAGTTACAACATCGGATCCGGCAACCGAGGCGATCACAATATCGGGTTCGGCAACCTGGGAAGCAGCAACTTCGGCTTGGGTAATGCCGGGGACGGCAATATCGGCCTGGGGAACACCGGGAACGGGAACCTCGGTTTCGGCAATACCGGCAACAACAACATCGGTATCGGCCTGACCGGTGATAACCAGTTCGGGTTCGGCGGGTTGAACTCCGGCACCGGCAACGTGGGGCTGTTCAACTCCGGTAGCGGTAACTCCGGATTCTTCAACGCCGGGACCGGCAACTTCGGGTTGTTCAACTCCGGCTCCGACAGCTGGGGCATCGGCAACGCCGGCGTTGCCAGCACGGGTCTGTTCAATGTCGGCGACGCCAGCACCGGATTCAGCAACGTCGGCGACTTCAACACCGGCTGGCACAACGTCGGTCACTACAACACCGGAACCAACAACCCGGGTAACACCAACACCGGTGACTTCAACACCGGAAACACCAACTCCGGGTGGCTGAACTCCGGCGACACCAACACCGGGTTGGGCAACTCGGGGGACCTCAACACCGGGTTCTTCAACTCTGGCAACGCCAGCAACGGTTTCTTCGAGTCTGAGGACAACCAGAACTGGCTGCCGGCCATCAACATCGCCTTCACCGTGCCCGGCTTGGAGTTCGACGAGAACCTGCCGATCACCATCGACCAGGTCTTCGAGATCCCGCTGGACATCTTCACCGATCCACGGAATCTGACGGTTACCGTCGGTCCGTCCACGTTGGACGTCACGGCCTCCGGCTCCACGGGTCCGTTGCAGGTCACCGTCCTCGAGATCCCCACCGGTCCGGGATTCTTCAACTCGACGACGGCGCAGTCATCGGGATTCTTCAACACCGGCGCAGGCGGCAGCTCGGGGTTGTACAACGCCGGCGGGGGGGTGTCAGGCCTGTTCAACGTCGCCCTGGCGCAGGTGATCGGCGCTGCAGCGCTCTCGGGCTGGCTCAACAACGGGTCCCTCGGGTCCGGGTTCGCCAATTTCGGCAGCGGCATCTCCGGTTTGTTGAACACCAGCCCGCTGGATCCGGACGACCCGGCCTGGCTGTCGGGGATCGGCATGGTCGGAACCAACCTCGCGGGGCTGTTCTGGAACGAGGTCACCGGTAAGTCCACGTTCAACATCGGGGTGGCCAACGAAGGCTTCTTAAACTTCGGTTCGGGCAACATCGGCGACTTCAACCTCGGTTCGGGCAACGAAGGCGACGTCAACCTCGGCAGTGGCAACCTCGGCGACTGGAATCTGGGCAACGGCAACCTGGGCAGCTTCAACCTGGGGTCGGGCAACGAGGGCAGTTACAACATCGGGTCCGGAAATGCCGGTAACTCCAACATCGGGTTCAGCAACCTGGGCAACAGCAACTTCGGCTTCGGCAATGCCGGGGACGGCAACTTCGGTCTGGGCAACACCGGGTCGGGCAACCTCGGTTTCGGCAATACCGGCAACAACAACATCGGCATCGGGCTGACCGGGGACAACCAGTTCGGGTTCGGCGGGCTGAACTCCGGAACCGGAAACACCGGTCTGTTCAATTCCGGCAGCGGAAACAGCGGATTCTTCAACGCCGGCACGGGGAACGTCGGGTTGTTCAACTCCGGTAGCAACAACTGGGGGATCGGAAACGCCGGCGACACCAGCGCCGGTCTGTTCAACGTCGGTGACGTCAACACCGGCCTGGCCAACGTCGGCAACTTCAACACCGGTTCGTGGAACCTCGGCAACGAGAACAGCGGCACCGCCAACGTCGGTGACGTCAACTCGGGAGGATTCAACGTCGGTGATCTGAACACCGGCTGGCTCAACCCCGGCGACGCCAACACCGGCCTGGCCAACACCGGTGACCTCAACACCGGATTGTTCATCTCGGGTAACCGCAGCAACGGTCTGTTCTGGCGGGGGGATGATCAGGGTCAGCTCAACGTCGACCTGGGCATCACCATCGACGAGATCCCGCTTACCTTGAACGCGGACATCCCGGTAGACGTCCCGATCACGTTCAGTATCGGCGACGATCCGATCGAACTGGCCGGGTTCACGATCCCGGCCATCGAAGGATCGCTGTCCATCCAGCTCGATCTGTCGGCAATTCTGGGTATCCCTGGCCTTCCGACCATTGACCTCAACCCGGACTACTCCGCCGGACCCATCACGGTTCCCGACCTCTTCATCGACCCGTCGGATCCTCTGCTGACGTTGAACATCGGCGGACCCGACGTCTCGATTCCGATCAACGTCGACGGCTCCATCGGCGAGATCTACATCCCGCTGCTGCAACTCGGCGGTCCCGGGTTGTTCAACAAGACCGACGCGCCGTCGTCGGGATTCTTCAACACCGGCACCGGCGGTGGTTCGGGTCTGTACAACGTCGGCACCGCCTCGGGCTTCTTCAATACCGCGATCGATAAGTTGCTGGGGACCGGAGTGTCGGGTTGGCTGAACTACGGCTCCGGCGGGTCGGGAACTGGCAACTTCGGCGGCGCGACGTCGGGGTGGTTCAACGCCAGTACCCTCGACGCGGCGGGTGCTGCCTGGCTGTCGGGTGTCGCCAACCTCGGCACCGACTTGGCCGGCATGTTCTGGAACGATGTCACCGGCCAGACGTCGTTCAACCTGGGCCTCGGCAATATCGGATCGCTGAACTTCGGCGACGGCAACGTCGGGGACTGGAACTTCGGATCGGGCAACCTGGGCAGCACCAACTTCGGAAACGGTAACGCCGGGGAGTGGAACTTCGGGTTCGGCAACTTCGGGGCCCTCAACCTGGGTTCGGGCAACATCGGCAGCTTCAACCTCGGTTCCGGCAACACCGGAGACAACAACTTCGGGTTCGGAAACCTCGGTAGCGGCAACTTCGGATTGGGGAACGCCGGGGACGGCAACATCGGTCTCGGAAACACCGGAAACGGCAACCTCGGGTTCGGCAACACCGGCAACAACAACATCGGCATCGGTCTGACCGGGGACAACCAGTTCGGGTTCGGCGGGCTCAACTCCGGCACCGGCAACAGCGGCTTGTTCAACTCCGGCACCGGAAACAGCGGCCTTTTCAACGCGGGCAGCTTCAACAACGGATTCCTCAACTCCGGTAGCGAGAACTGGGGCGTGGCCAACTCGGGCAGTGTCAATACCGGGTGGTTCAACTCCGGCGACACCAACTACGGTCTGGGCAACTCCGGCAGCTTCAACACCGGCTGGTACAACGGCGGTAGCTTCAACAGCGGCAACTTCAACGTCGGAGACGTCAACTCCGGCGGCCAGAACGTCGGAGACCTGAACACCGGATGGCTCAACCCCGGGGATGCCAACACCGGTCTGTTCAACCTCGGCAACACCAACACCGGAGCCTTCAACACCGGGACCGGCAACAACGGATTCCTGTGGCAGGCCAACGACCGAGGTTGGCTGGACGTCGTGCTCGGCGGCGAGATCGCCGCGATTCCGATCACCCTCAACGCCGACATCCCGGTCAACATCCCGATCACCGCCGACTTCGGGGACTTCAGCCTGTCGTCGTTCACGATCCCCGGCTTCAACATCGCCACGTCGAACTGGCCGGATATCGTCGATCAGCAGATCCCGCTCCCGGTAGGGACGGCGAAGCTCAATCTCGAGGCCGTCAACGGTGACATCCCGATCGGCGACATCACCGTCAACCAGTTCGGACTCGACCTTCCGGTCATCACCGGCCTGATCGGCGGCCCGGACACCTCGATCCCGCTCAGTTTCAACGCCGACATCGGCCCGACGAACCTGGCGATTGCGTTGACCCCGACCGGGCCGGGACTGTTCAACGCCACCGGCAACCCGTCATCGGGATTCTTCAACACCGGTGGTGGCGCCGGCTCGGGCATCTTCAACGCCGGCAACGGTGTCTCCGGGCTGTGGAACGTGGCCCTGGAGCAACTCATCGGATCCGCGGTGTCCGGCACCTTCAACACCGGATCCTCGAACTCGGGCTTCAACAACGTCGGTTCCGCGATCGCCGGGTTCCTCAACACCAGCACCCTGACCGAAGGAACACCCGCGCTCATCTCGGGTATGGCAAACACCGGTGCGGTGCTGGCCGGCTGGTTCCAGGATTCGCTCAGCCTGGGCGACTACATCGATCGATTCCGCTCGCACCTCGACGCGGCAATCCCGTGGGGAATCACGATCGGCCTGGATGAGACTCCGATCGACTTCAGTGCCATGATCGGGGTGGACATCCCGATCAGCGTCACCAGCACTCCATTCGGTCTAACCCAGATCAGCACCGATGCGATCACTCTCGGACCGGGTCCGCTGTTCGATCTCAATGTCATCGGCGGATTGTCATCCAGTTTGAGCACATGCCTACTGGGTGCGTGCGCCGCAGGTCAAGCCGAGCTCAGCGGCACCC
>JAGQTS010000189.1 GCA_020438895.1 Mycobacterium sp. | reverse complement strand
GCCGACATCCAGGACAAGGGCGAGGGCAAGAACGCCATCATCGTGTTGCGGGCCCGCGGGTCCGATCCGGCCACCGGTGAGCAGGTAGCCGAGACGCTGACCACCTTGGTGATCCGTGGTGCGGGAGGTTTCGGGGGTCGGCCCGGGCAGCGACCGCCGGCTCCGGAGTTCCCCGACCGCGAACCCGACGCCCGGATCGCGCTCCCCACCCGGGAGGACCAGGCGCTGCTCTACCGGCTTTCCGGCGATCGCAACCCGCTGCACAGCGATCCCTGGTTTGCCCGCGAGCTGGCAGGTTTCCCGATGCCGATCCTGCACGGCCTGTGCACCTACGGCTTCGCCGGCCGGGCCCTGCTGGCCGAACTGGCCGGCGGTGAGGCGGCCAGTCTGACGGCGATGGCTGCCCGGTTCTCCTCGCCGGTTTTCCCCGGTGAGTTGTTGACCACCTCGATCTGGCGAACCGAATCGAATCGGGCGGTCTATCGCACCGAGGCGGGCGCCCCCGACGGGTCCAATACCCGCGTGGTGCTCGACGACGGGGTCGCCGAGTTCAGATGACCCCGCCCATCGCGCGGCCGATCCCGTAGGTGATCGCCATCGCCAGCGCGCCGCCGATCACCACCCGTTTGGTGGCGCGACGCGGGTCGGCCCCGCCGAGGCGGGCGCTCATCCAGCCGGTGAGCGCCAAAGCCAGCAGGACGCCGACGAAGGTGACGGGGATCCGGGCCGACGGTGGCGGAAGCAGGATCGCCAGCATCGGCAGCAGCGCGCCGGCGGTGAACGCGATGGCCGATGAGATGGCCGCGTGCCATGGGTTGGTCAGATCGTCGGGGTCGATGCCGAGTTCGATGTCGATATGGGCGGCGAAGGCGTCGTGTGCGGTGAGTTCCTCGGCCACTGTGCGGGCGGTGGCCGGCGAGAGGCCCTTGGCCTCGTAGAGGCCGACGAGTTCTTCGAGTTCGGCCGCGGGCTCTTCGATGAGCTCTCGTCGTTCCTTTGCCAGCAGTGCCTGTTCGGTATCTCGCTGGGTGCTGACCGAGACGTATTCCCCGAGGGCCATCGACAGCGCTCCGGCGGCGAGGCCGGCGATTCCGGCGGTCAGGATGGGTCCGCGATCGGTGGTCGCCGCTGCGATCCCGACCACGATTCCGGCGACGGAGACGATGCCGTCGTTGGCGCCGAGAACTCCGGCGCGCAACCAGTTCAACTTGGCGTTGATCGCCCCGATGTGTGGTTCGGCGGGGTGGGATGGTGAGGATGTCACCGCTTGAGCGTAGGGGGTTCTCCGTACCGGCGCGCGATATCCTCCGCGCCGGCCCAGCCCGCGTATGTCCGCCGCTGGGGCCAGCCCTCCGGGGAATCCTGCCATTCCTCCTGTCGGCCCCATGGCAGCGCGTCGATGACGCCGAAGACGTGGCCGAGTTGTTCAACGCCGCGGCCGGTGGTGTGCCAGGTGCGGTACACGGTTGCGCCGTCCCGCAGGAACACGTTGATCCCGAACTCGCCCCCGGGCGGTGCGTCGACGTCCGCTCCGAAGGAACTCCGGGCGGAGGAATACCACGGCATCCTGTTGCCGACCCGGGACCGGTAGGCCAGCGCCTCCTCGATCGGTCCGTTGGTGACGATGACGAACCGCGCATCGTAGGCGTCGAGGAATTCCAGGCGGGTGAACTGTGAGGTGTAGCCGGTGCACCCGGGGCATTGCCACTGCTGCCCATCGGTCCACATGTGGTGGTAGGTGATCAGTTGCGAGCGGCCGTCGAAGATGTCCCTCAGCCGGACCGGGCCGTCGGGTCCGTCCAGGGTGTAGTCGGGCATCTCGACCATCGGCAGTCGTCTGCGTTCGGCGGCGATGGCGTCGAGTTCGCGGGTGGCGGCCTTCTCCCGGGTGCGCAGATCCTCCAGAGCGGTGCGCCAGGTCTGCTGATCGACGATCGGTGGCATTGCGGGCATGTGACGATCCTCCCTCATCTTCGCGACCTGGTAATGCGAACATATGTTCGATACCGTGAGGGAATGGGCTGGAACAACGGGCCGCCGACGTGGGCGGAGATGGAACGGGTGCTCAACAGCCGTCCCCCCGACGGTAACGACGGTCCGGCCTGGTCGCGCACACGGGAGGGCTACCGGTCGACGCCGCCGGATCGCCCGCCCTCGACGGTGCGTTACGCCGAACTGCATACGCACTCCGCCTTCAGCTTCCTTGACGGCGCCGGGACCCCGGAGGAACTCGTCGAAGAGGCCGCCCGGCTAGATCTGCGGGGTATCGCCCTTACCGACCATGACGGGCTCTACGGCGTGGTGCGATTCGCTGAGGCGGCGCGGGAATTGGGCGTGCCCACGGTATTCGGGGCCGAACTCTCGCTGGCCGATACCGCCCGCACCGAGGCGCCCGACCCGCCCGGTCCGCATCTGCTGGTACTGGCCCGGGGTCCGGAGGGCTACCGCAGGTTGTCCCGTCAACTTGCCGCCGCGCATCTGGCCGGCGGCGAGAAGGGCCGGCCGCGCTATGACTACGACGCGCTCACCGAAGCGGCCGGCGGGCATTGGCACATTCTGACGGGGTGCCGCAAAGGGCATGTGCGTCAGGCACTTTCGTCCGGGGGTGAAGAGGCGGCAGCAGCGGCGCTGGCCGACCTGGTGGATCGGTTCGGAAGTGACCGGGTCAGTGTCGAGCTCACCCATCACGGCCATCCGCTGGATGACGAGCGAAACGCGGTGCTCGCCGGACTGGCGCCACGGTTCGGGGTTTCGAGGGTGGCAACGACCGGCGCGCACTTCGCCGAGCCGTCCCGAGGTCGGCTGGCGGCGGCCATGGCCGCAATCCGCGCCCGGCAATCGTTGGATGCCGCGGTCGGCTGGCTGGCGCCGCGGGGCGGGGCGCACCTGCGTTCCGGGGAGGAGATGGCCCGGCTGTTCGACCGGCATCCGGACGCCGTCACGGCGGCGGCGGACCTGGGTGAGCAGTGTGCGTTCGAACTGGCGTTGATCGCCCCGCAGCTGCCGCCGTTCGACGTCCCTCCAGGGCACACCGAGGACAGCTGGCTACGGGAACTGGTGATGGCCGGGGCTGCCCGGCGTTACGGTCCACGCGCGTCGGCGGAGGCGGCCTACGCCCAGATCGACCGGGAACTGGAGGTGATCGCCCAGTTGACGTTCCCGGGGTACTTCCTGGTGGTGCATGACATCACCCAGTTCTGCCGCCGCAATGACATTCTCTGCCAGGGGAGGGGATCGGCGGCCAATTCGGCGGTCTGCTACGCCCTCGGGGTCACCGCCGTTGATCCGGTGGCCAATGGGTTGTTGTTCGAACGCTTCCTGTCCCCGGCCCGTGACGGTCCGCCGGACATCGACATCGACATCGAGTCGGACCTGCGAGAGCAGGTCATCCAGTACGTGTATCAACGGTACGGCCGCGATTACGCCGCCCAGGTCGCCAACGTGATCACCTACCGGGGCCGCAGTGCGGTACGCGATATGGCCCGGGCGCTGGGTTTCTCCCAAGGTCAGCAGGATGCCTGGAGTAAACACGTCGAGGACGCCCCGGAGGCGGTGATGGAATTGGCGGTTCAGATCAAGGACCTGCCCCGGCATATGGGTATTCACTCCGGAGGCATGGTGATCTGTGATCGCCCGATCGCCGATGTGTGCCCGGTCGAATGGGCCCGCATGCCCGGGCGCAGCGTGTTGCAATGGGACAAAGACGATTGTGCGGCAATCGGTCTGGTCAAGTTCGACCTGCTGGGTCTGGGTATGCTCTCCGCTCTGCACTATGCGATCGATCTGGTCGCCGAGCACAAAGGCATCGAGGTCGACCTCGCCCGCCTGGACCTTTCCGATGAGCGTGTCTACGAGATGTTGCAGCGCGCCGACTCTGTCGGTGTGTTCCAGGTGGAGTCCCGCGCCCAGATGGCCACCCTGCCGCGGCTTCGGCCCCGGGTGTTCTACGACCTGGTTGTGGAGGTGGCACTGATCCGGCCCGGCCCGATCCAGGGTGGCTCGGTGCACCCGTACATCAAGCGCCGCAACGGACGTGAACCGGTGACCTATGACCACCCGTCGATGGAACGGGCGCTGCGCAAGACGCTGGGGGTGCCGCTGTTCCAGGAACAGCTGATGCAACTGGCGGTGGACTGCGCCGGGTTCACCGCGGCCGAGGCCGATCAGTTGCGCCGGGCGATGGGTGCCAAACGCTCCACCGAGAAGATGCAACGGCTGCGGGACCGCTTCTATGCGGGGATGGCCGATCTGCACGGCATCACCGGCGAGGTGGCTGACCGAATCTTCGAGAAGCTGGCGGCTTTCGCCAATTTCGGCTTCCCGGAGAGTCATTCACTCTCGTTCGCTTCGCTGGTGTACTACTCCTCGTGGTTCAAGCTCTACCACCCGGCCGCGTTTTGCGCGGCGCTGCTGCGGGCTCAGCCGATGGGTTTCTACTCGCCGCAGTCCCTGGTGGCCGATGCGCGCCGGCACGGGGTGCTCGTGCACGGCCCGAATGTCAACGCCAGTCTGGCCCACGCCACGCTGGAGAACGATGGTTCGGAGGTGCGACTCGGGTTGGCGGCGGTCCGTCATATCGGCGGGGAACTGGCCGGCCGCATCGTTGCCGATCGTGACGCCGATGGTCCCTACGCGAGCGTGCTCGATCTGACCCGCCGGGTGCAGTTGTCGGTGCCGCAGACGGAGGCGCTGGCGACCGCGGGGGCCCTCGGCTGTTTCGGAGTGCACCGGCGGGAAGCCTTGTGGGCGGCCGCCGCGGCGGCTTCTGAGCGCCCGGGACGGTTGCCCGGGGTGGGCTCGTCGTCGCATGTGCCCGAGTTGCCCGGAATGAGCGCGGTCGAACTGGCCGCCGCCGACGTATGGGCCACCGGGGTGTCACCCGATAGCTATCCCACCCAGTTCGTCCGGGCCGATCTGGACGCGCTGGGGGTCATCCCGGCGGAGCGGCTGCTGGAGGTTGCCGATGGTAGCCGGGTTCTGGTTGCCGGGGCCGTGACCCATCGGCAGCGCCCGGCAACGGCTCGCGGGGTGACGTTCGTCAACCTTGAGGACGAAACCGGAATGGTTAATGTGCTGTGCCCACCGGGGGTGTGGATACGCCACCGCCGGCTGGCGCAGACCGCGTCGGCGCTGGTGATCCGCGGCCAGGTCCAGAACGCCACCGGGGCGGTGACGGTGGTGGCTGAACGGATGGGAGGCATCGCCATGGCCGTCGACTCCCGCTCTCGGGACTTCCGCTGAGTAATGTCGCTGCCATGACCCTGAACCTCACCGCCGACGACGTTCTCACCACCACCCGTTCGGTACGCAAGCGCCTCGACTTCGATAAGCCGGTGCCACGTGACGTGCTGATGGAGTGCCTCAACATCGCGTTGCAGGCGCCGACGGGGTCCAACGCCCAGGGCTGGCAGTGGATGTTCATCGAGGATCCGGCCAAGAAGAAGGCGCTGGCCGACATCTACCGTGCCATGGGCACGCCGTATCTGGATCTACCCAAACCGGTCCGCGGCGATGTCCGCGACGAGCAGATGGACGCCGTGGTGTCCTCGGCGAAGTACCTCAACGAGAACATGGAAAAGGCGCCGGTCATGATGATCCCGCTGCTCGAGGGCCGGCCCGACGGTGCCGACGTCGGGATGCAGGCGTCGTTCTGGGGGTCGCTGCTGCCCGCGGTGTGGAGTTTCATGCTGGCGCTGCGTGAACGCGGTATCGGAACGGCGTGGACCACGTTGCACCTGATCGGTGATGGCGAGAGGAAGGCCGCGGAATTGCTCGGCATCCCCTATCAGCACTACACCCAGGGCGGGCTGTTCCCGATCGCCTATACCAAGGGCACTGAGTTCAAGCCGGCCAAGCGACTTCCGGCTGAGCAGCTGACCCACTGGGACACATGGTGATTCAGTTCTTCATACCGCCCCGGTGAATCCGTGCTGACGCCAGGCCTCGTAGGCCGCCACCGCCGCGGCATTCGACAGGTTCAATGACCGACGGCCCGGCAGCATCGGGATGCGCACCTCGCCGGTGATGTGTGGGTCGGCCAGCACGGAGCCGTCCAGGCCGGTCGGCTCGGGGCCGAAGAGCAGAACGTCGCCCGGCCGATAACTGATGTCGGCGAAGGACGTCTCGGCGTGCGCGGTGAAGGCGAACACCCGAGCATCACCGATCGCAGCCCAGGCCGCACCAAGGTTTGCGTGCACGGTGACCGACGCCAGATCGTGGTAGTCCAATCCGGCGCGGCGCAGTTTTGGTTCGGACAGGTCGAACCCCAGTGGTTCGACGAGATGGAGTTCGCAGCCGGTGGCTGCCACCATGCGTATCGCGTTGCCGGTGTTCGGGGCGATGCGGGGCGAGTAGAAGAGGATTCGGAACATTGACAGCCGGACCGCTAACGGTCCCGGTCGTCGATCAGTCGGTGAATCAGCTCGGCGATGTGCTGCTGGCCGGTAGCGCCCGCCAATACCCGGGCTGCTGCGGCGTCGAGATCATCCTGACTCACAGCGTCGAGATTACCGCCGTGACCGAACCCCGAACCGTCCCGCTTTCTCGGCCCTGTGGACGGACAGCACAGCAGTTTCTGCCCATTACGACTTTCGGCTCTTCGACAGCACGTGGTCGAGGTTTGCCCTGACGGTCGGCCACTCGCTCGCGATGATGCTGTACACGCAGGTGTCGCGAAGCGTTCCGGCTGCCTGCGGGTGCGCGGTGATCTGATGGTTGCGCAACACACCGTCCAACTTGGCCCCGAGGCGTTCGATCGCGCGCCGGCTCGAGTGGTTGAAGAAATGGGTGCGGAACTCCACAGCGATGGCGTTGAGTTCGTCGAATGCGTGGGAGAGCAGGAGCCGCTTGGCCTCGGTGTTGAGCGCCGTTCGCTGAACGCTCTGCCGGTACCAGGTCGAACCGATCTCCAGGCGACGGTTGGCGGGGTCGATGTTCATGTAGGTCGTCATGCCCACCGCCCGACCGCTTGCGGGCTCGACGACGGCGAACGGGCACATGCTGCCCCGGTCCTGCTCATCGAGTCGGCGCTGAATCTCATCGCCCATGCGCTCGGGTGTGGGAATCATGGTGTACCAGAGCTGCCATAGTTCGCCGTCGCAGACGGATTCGCAGAGGCCATCGTGGTGCCGGACCGACAAGGGTTCCAGGCGTACGTGGGTTCCCTCCAGTGTGACCGGTGAGACCCAGCCGCTCGACGACGAAGCCGGTGATGTCACTGCCCAAACATAGTTCTCGTCAATCGTCGGCGCTCACAGGGTCACGACGACGCCCGCCGTCATACCGGGGTGAGGCGAAAGACCGGATGGTCGGACGGGTGGGGGAGTGTGGTGAAGTAGCCCTCGACGGTTCGGCCGGCCTTGGCGCGGTAGGCTGCCAGCACCGGTGGGCGGTCATCCACCGGAATCTCCATCGCGGTGAAAGTTTTTTCAGTCCCTTTAGCGGTCAACGTGATTCGCGGATTCGCCCGCAGGTTTCGCACCCACTGCGACTCCCCGCGCGTCGATACCAGGAACCGAGATCCATCGACCTCGACGGGAATGACCGGGATCTGTTGCGTTCGGCCGCCGCGGGTGGTCAACGCCAAGGTCTCGGTGCCGGCCAATCCGGTGAGCATGGCGATTCTGTTGAACACCCGTGCGGTGAACCAAGGCGGTCGCAGATAGGCCGTCACAGAGGCCATGCTGCCAGAGTCCGATCGCTCCCGACGGCACCCCGCGCATCGGTGGTGGATACTTCCAGCATGGTCGAGGCGAGTATCTGGATGCAGAAGGTTGCGGCCGATCCGGGGCACTCGCAGTGGTACATCGAACGTTTTCGGGCAATGGCGCGCGCCGGTGACGACCTGGCCGGGGAGGCGCGGTTCGTCGATGCGATGGCACGACGCGGTGCGCACATACTCGACGCCGGCTGCGGCCCGGGCCGCGTCGGTGCACATCTGGCGGCCGCCGGCCACCGAGTGGTGGGCCTCGACGTCGATCCGGCGCTCATCGAGGCGGCCGAACAGGATCATCCGGGGCCGCGTTGGCTCGTCGGTGACCTCGCCGAGATGGACTTGCCCGCCCGCGGGATCGCCGAACCCTTCGACATCATCGTGGCGGCCGGCAATGTGATGACCTTCCTCGCCCCAAGCACCCGAGGCAGGGTGCTCTCCCGATTTCGTGCCCACCTCGACGACGACGGGCGCGCCGTGATCGGCTTCGGCGCCGGGCGGGACTACGAATACGGCGAATTCTTCGATGATGCGCAGGCCGCCGGCTTCACATCGGATCTGCTGCTGTCCACCTGGGACCTACGGCCGTTCAGTGACGATGCGGGGTTTCTGGTCGCCGTCCTGCGGCCTGCGTAACCGGCCGCTGCACGACGTGGGTACGCGCATGGGTGATCGCGTCGTCGAGGGAGTCGATGAGGTGGTTCTCGTGGCGCAGCGCGTCGAAGATCCCCATGGTGGACAGCAGGTTGCGGTGCTCGGGCTGAACGCCCTTGATGATGACGGTGATCCCGCGCGCTTCGAGTTCCTGGCAGATCTCGGCGAGGGTGTGGGCCCCGGTCGCGTCGAGCATGCCCAGCTGGGACATCCGGATGATCACCACCGAGACCTCGTGATGGTCGGCGTCGGTGATCGCCGTGGAAATCCGTTCGGCGGCGCCGAAGAACATCGCACCGTCCAGACGCAGCAACGCGATCCGCTCGTCACCGGGCTGTCCGGGTCCGGGCAGGTCCTCGCGCACGACGCTGCTGCGTCTGGCCACGGTGCGCAGTGCGAAGAACGCGGCGACGACAATGCCGATCTCGACCGCTTCGATCAGGTCGAAGCAGATCGTGACGACGGCGGTCAGGACGAAGGCCAGCGCATCGGACCGGGTCGAATGCAGAATCTTGCGCACCGTGCCGAAGGCGACCATGCGGAACGACGTGACCATCAGCACGCCGGCCAATGCGGAGAGCGGAATGGCGGCTACCGGACCGGTGGCCAGGTACACCACCGCCAGCAGCACCAGTGAATGCACGATCGCGGACAGCCTGGTCTTGGCGCCGGAACGCACGTTGACCGCGGTCCGGGCGATGGCACCGGTGGCGGGCATCCCGCCGAACAGGCCCGCCGCCACGGACGCCAATCCCTGGCCGACAAGCTCGCGATCGGGATCGTAAGAGCCACTCGGGGCCATCGTCGCGGCCACCCGGGCCGACAGCAGGGACTCGATGGCGGCCAGGGCGGCGACGGCGAGGGCCGCCCCGACGAGGGTCCGCAGTGCGTCGAGGTCGGTGCTCGGTACCGCGGGAGCCGGCAGATGCGAGGGGAGTTCGCCGATGGTGGCCACCGGCAGGGCGAAGGCGACAACGACGATCGTCACCACCGCGACCGCAGTCAGCGACTCGGGGATGGCCCGATTCAGTCGTGGCAGTCCGAGCATGAGCGCCGCGACCAGACCGACGATGGCCAGAGTCGGCGCCGCGGCCGACCAGTTGGCTCCGGTGACGACCTCGACCGCAGCAGGAAGCGTGCGGCGGCCGGTCGGGGCGCGTGCACCAAAGGCCGCGGGTACCTGCTGCAGGAAAATGATCGCCGCGATCCCGAGGGTGAAGCCTTCGATGACCGGCCACGGGATGAAGGTCACCGCGCGGCCCAGGCCGGTGATGCCTGCGCTGAGAACGAGCACTCCGGCCAGCAGTGTCACCACCGCGATGCTGCCCGCGCCGTGTGTAGCGACGATGGGCGCCAGAACGACGGCCATCGCTCCCGTCGGCCCGGACACCTGAACCGGGGAGCCGCCGAATACCGCGGCCACCAGTCCGGCGACGACAGCGGTGATCAGACCGGCGGCCGCGCCGACGCCGGAACTGATCCCGAAGGCCAATGCCAGGGGCAGGGCCACCACCCCGACCGTGATGCCGGCCAGGACGTCTCGCCGCCACGACTGCCGCAGCCCCGCGTAGTCGCCGGGGTGGGGAAGCAGGCGGCGTATCGCCCCGGCGGGCGGTGCGCTCACTGCGGGTCGCCGACCTTGGGCAGTGCGTCCAACACCTCGAGGTGCTGCTGGTGGGAGCGCAGCATGTCGGCCAGGAAGGTTCGGGCGATGACCAGCAGCTCGGACACCGACGGGTGGGTGATCTCGTAGTACACGGCGTTGCCGACCCGTTCGGCCCGCACGACGCGGTGCCGTTTCAGCACGGCGAGGTGCTGGGACAGCAGGGTCGGCTCAATCCCGGTGGCGCCCAGAATATCGGCGACCCCGGTCGGACGGGGGCTGGCGGACAGGATCTCCAGGACCCGGATTCGCGCCGGATGGGACAGCGCCTTGAAGAGGTTCGCCTTGATCTCGTACAGCGGCCGCTCATGGTCGCGGGAAAAGCCATCGGGCATGAGGCACCCCCAGTTGGCGAATTGGCGAATTGAACAATTTCGCAATCTACACCAATGGTGACCTGTCCCGAGTCACCCCCTCAGCCCCCGGTGGACAATGATCGAGGCGTGCAGCGGTGGACCGACCTCGACATCGATGGGGCCGACTATCGGGACGAGGACCTGTCCGCTCTGACGACCGAACGGTGTGTGTTCACCGGATGCGATTTCAGCGGTGCCAACCTCGCCGAGTCCGTCCACCGGGGTTCGGCCTTCCGCAACTGTCGGTTCGTTCGGACCACGCTGTGGCACAGCACCTTCCATCACTGCAGCTTGCTGGGCTCGACATTCGAGGACTGCCGGCTACGCCCCATCACGGTCGAGGAGGTGGATTTCACCCTCGCGGTGCTGGCCGGGGCCGACCTTCGCGGGGTGGACCTCAGCGGCTGCCGGCTTCGGGAGGCCTCCCTGGTCGGAGCGGACCTGCGCAAGGCGGTGCTGAGCAACGCCGACCTCTCCGGGGCCCGGACCCAGGGACTCAAACTTGACGAGGCGGATCTGCGCGGAGCGCGGATCGACCCGACGCTGTGGACCACCGCTGCCTGCCGAAAGGCCCGTATCGACATCGCCCAGGCGCTGGCCTTCGCCGTTGCGCACGGGCTCGATGTCAGCGGATGACGGTCCGGCTACGCCACCGGCGCGGGCCTGCCAAAGAGATACCCCTGGGCGCGGTCCACCCCCAGTTCGGCGAGTTTCTCCAGGGTCGCCTCGGTCTCGACGCCCTCGGCGACCGTGGTCAAGCCGTATTCGCGTGCGACGAAGGCGATGGTGTTCACGACGCGCTCATCTGCGGGACTGTCAAGTATGTTCTGGACGAAGCTGCGATCGATCTTCAACTCGTCGAGTTCAAGGTTCCGCAACTCGGTGAACGTCCCGTAGCCGGTGCCGAAATCGTCCAAGGCGACCCGGCATCCCAGGGTGTGCATACCGGAGGAAAAGGCCTGAGCCGTCTCCGGTGAGGCGAGTGCTGTCGTTTCGGTGATCTCGAAAAGGATTCTGCCGGCGACCTGGGGGCCGGCGGTTCTGAGTTCTTGGAAGATCTCCGTCATGACCGCCGCGTCGCCGATTGTCTGGCCGGTGATGTTGACGCACACGTGCCTTCCCGCCGCGGCCAGCGTGATCGCGCGATCGACCATGTATCGGTCGATGACCGGCAGCAACTGATGCTGCTCACACTGGGGAAGGAACTCGCTGGGTGCGGAGATCTCCCCCGTCGCGGCGTCCCCCAATCGGATCAGGAGCTCATCTTCGCGCAGGTGGCTCAGTTCGAGCATGGTCTTGCACTTGGCCTGAAATTCGACCCGATCGACCGGTTTGCCGATGAAGTCGATCGCCCCGGCTTCCAATGCGCGTCGCCGCAAGGACCGATCGTCGTGCGCGGTGACCACCAAGACCGGTAGACCCGGGGTCATCGCCCGGGTGGCGAGCGTGTTGAGCACCTGCATGCCGTCGCATACCGGCATCATCATGTCCAAGATGACCAGCTCGATGCCGTGATGCGGTTTGGCGAGGAGATCCAGTGCGGTCTCGCCGCCGTTACACTCAACCACCGGAGCGCCGAGCGGTGCGAGCAGGGCCTTCAGCAGCTTGCGATTCGCGGCATCGTCATCGACCACCAGGACCGTTGCGCGCGTGGAGTCTCCGCCGAGAGTCTCAGTGCTGTGCTCGCGGTCACTGTTCGGGTCCTTCAGCAGTGCGTCGACCTTCGCCAGGAATTCCCGGTAGGCGATCGGCTTGGCAAGGTAGTCGGTGCATCCCGAAGACAGAATGCGTTCCCGGTCGCCGGCCATCGCGTTCGGCCGTCACCGCCAATATCGGGATGGTGCAACCGATCGGTTCAGCCCGCAGCGTGCGAGTCGCCGTCAGGCCGTCCATCCCGGGAAGTGATACGTCCATGATGATCAAATCCGGTGTCTGGTGTGCGGCGCGGGAGAGCCCGTCGGCGGCGTTGTCGACGATCGTGACGTCGTGCCCGACCCGTAAGAGGAGATCCCCGAGCAGCTTCTGGCTGGCCAGGTTGTCCTCGATCATCAGGATTCGGGCCATCACTTCTGCCTTTCAGGACCGGGATGGTCCGCAACGGGGGCGTGCATTCCCGGTTCGCCGCCGGCGCCGGCCCTGTCGACATCGGTAGGCGCCGCCCTCGGACGGTGGATCGCATCGAGGACAACCTCGGCGAACCGGCTCCCGCGCAATTGCCTCTTTTCCACGACTGCCGACGCCATGCTGTGTAGTGAAGCCTTTTCGTCCCTGGTGAGCGAGCATCATCAGGTCGAGGACAATGGCGTCCACGGACGATGCGGCAACCGCATCGAGTGCCTCCTGGCCACCGTAGGCGCGGCGAGTTGTGAGTCCAGCGGCTTCCAGCACCTTGCACACGTAGGAGACGGCTTTAGGGTCGTCGTCGACGACGAGGACTTCACTGGCGGATTGCCAGGGTAGCGCCTCGGGGGTCCGGCTTGTCCTACTTCGCGCCCGTGAGCCGGATCTTCCAGCGCACCAACAACAGATAGCCCACGCTCAGAGCAGTCAGCATGCCGATGTCGAACCACCACACCGACGCACTGTGCTCCCACCAGTGGTCCTTCGGTGTCAGCGGTCCGGGTACCAGGTTGATCAGATCCACCGTTGATGCGGAGGCCGCAAAGCCCCAACGGGCCGGCGTCAGCCAGGAGAGCTGATCGAGCACCAGGCGGTCGGTCACCGGGATCATCCCGCCGGAGAACACCAACTGCGACATGATCGCCACCACCAGCAGCGGCATGATCTGTTCGTTGGACTTCGCCACCGCGGAGAGCAGCAGGCCCAGCATCGCCGAGGCGACGGTGGTGGCGGCCATTCCCACGAAGAGTTCGAGTGTCGGACTGCCGAGCGCTATGGCCCCCTGCGTTGGTGCTCCCTTGCCGATCACGGTGATGGCCGTGGCGATGGTTGACTGCGTGATCGCGAAGATCGAGTACACGCACACCTTGGCCAGCAGGTACGCGGTCGTGGACAAGCCGACGGCCTGCTCACGGCGGAAGATCGGTCGCTCCCCGATGAGGTCCCGGATCGTCAGGGCCGTGCCCATGAAGATTGCGCCGACGTTGAGCAGCACCAGAATCTGGCCCGGCTCATTGGGCGCGTTGCCCATCGGGTCGGGCACACCGAAGCCCACCGTCCCGGGAACTGCCAACGACAACACGCCCATGATGAACGGCAGAAGCGCCAGGAAGGTGAAGTAACCGCGGTCGGAGACGATCAGCCGGGTCTGCCGCCGCACGATCGTGGAGAACTGGCGCAGCAGGCTGGTGTGCACCGGCTCGCCGATATCGGAGGGCTGCTCGACCGGCGGCGGGGGCGGTGGTGGCCCGCTCAGCGCGCGGTAGCGGTCGCTGGCGGCCTGCGGGTCGCTGGCCACGGTGCTGAAGATGTCGGCCCAGTTGGTGGTACCCATCACCGGACCGATCTGTTCCGGCGGACCCAGGAAGGCGGTCTTGCCGCCCGGCGCGAGCAACAGCACCTGATCGCAGACGTCCAGATAGGTCAGCGAGTGGGTGACCACCAGCACCACCCGGCCGGCGTCGGCGAGTTGGCGCAGCATCGTCATCACCTGACGGTCCAGGGCCGGGTCAAGCCCCGAGGTCGGTTCGTCGAGGATCAGCAGCGACGGCCCGGTGAGCAACTCCAGGGCAACCGATGCCCGCTTGCGCTGCCCACCGGACAGCTTGTCCACCCGGGTACCGGCGTGCTGGGTCATCTCCAGTTCGCCGAGGACCTCGTCGACCACCGCCTGGCGGTCCGCCTGGGTGGTGTCGGGTGGGAGTCGCAGTTCGGCGGCGTACATCAGCGCCTGGTTCACCGTCAGCTGACCGTGCACCACATCGTCCTGCGGCACCATCCCGATTCGGGACCGCAGCGAGGCATACTCGGCGTGGACGTTGTGGCCCTCGAAGCTGACCGCGCCGCTGGTCGGATGGGTGTAACCGGCGATCAGCCGCGCCAGCGTGGACTTTCCCGCTCCGGACGGGCCGATCATCGCCGTCAGGGTGCCCGGACGGGCGGCCAGCGAGATGTTGTCCAGCAAGGTCTTGTTGCCCTCGATGGTCCAGGTCACTGCGCGCACGTCCAGGCCGCCGGTGCCGACGGCGGTGGCGGTCTCGGTGCGCCGCAGCAGAGTTCCGCCGGTGAAGACCAGATCGACGTTGCCGATGGTGACGACGTCGCCGTCGTCGAGCAGAGCGGCGTCCACCCGGTTGCCGTTGACGAACGTGCCGTTGATGCTGCGGTTGTCGACGATCTCGATGCCACCGGGCGTCGGGATCAGGGTGGCATGATGCCGCGAGGCCAACACGTCGGGAATGACGATGTCGTTGTCGCCTGCGCGGCCGATGGTCAGCGACCCGGGCGGCGGTGGCGTCGACGATGCACCCGGCCGCAGGATTTTCAGCATCGAGGTGGCCAGGTTCGCGGTACCCGGCGAACCACCGCGGGCCTGGGCCGGGCTCATCTGGGTCGGCGCGGCGTCGGATGGGTGTGCGTGGGGCTGCCCCGGCGCAGAAGCGGGAGCGGTGGGGCGGGTCGGCGGTGCATACGGCGGAAACGGTGGCGGCCGATAGGACGGCTGGCTGGGGGGGTCGTAGCCGGGCTGGGGCGGGGGAGGGATCAGCACCGTCGAGGTCTGCGGGGGCCGGCCCACCGCACCCTGCTGACGGCCCGCCTCGAACTGCAGCACCGGGCCATCGGGGTTGCCCAGGGCGATGACGGTGCCGTCGGCGATATCCACCT
This sequence comes from Mycobacterium sp., assembly GCA_020438895.1. Classification (GTDB taxonomy): domain Bacteria; phylum Actinomycetota; class Actinomycetes; order Mycobacteriales; family Mycobacteriaceae; genus Mycobacterium. The sequence goes on along the minus strand of JAGQTS010000189.1, from coordinate 1,693 downwards.
GGGGCACCCGACGGCCGTTGACGTACATCCCGTTCAGTGAGCCGTTGTCGATCGCCGCCCATCGGCCGCCCGGAACCGAGGGGTCGAAGCGCAGCACGACATGCGCCCGGGATACCAACGGGTGCGGGATGCGGATGTCGGCGCGGAGATCACGTCCGATGACCACGTCGTGGCCGGGAGAAAAGGAACGTGGGGCGCCGTTGTAGCGGACGGTCAGAACAGGCGCGCTCATCGCGATTTACTGTAAGTGACTCTCACAGCAGAGCGCCGGTCACCACGCAGTGCGTCGTCGAGTAGATCGTCGGCATGCACTTGTTGCAGTGATCGCAGATCGACCGGACCGACCGGTCGGCCTGGATCCGGTTGATCAGGTCCGGTTCGGCCAGCAGCGCGCGGCCGAGTGCGACGAAGTCGAATCCCGCCGCCATTGCCGCATCCATGGTGTCGCGGCCGGTGATCCCCCCGAGCAGGATCAGCGGCATGGTCAGTTCCTTGCGGAACGCGGTCGCCTCCGGCATCAGGTACGCATCGCGGTACGGGTAGCGGCGCAGGAACGTCGTTCCCGACATGCGTATTCCCCAGCGCAATAGCGGAGGGAATGCGGCGGCGAACTCCTTGATCGGCGCGTCGCCCCGGAACAGGTACATCGGGTTCACCAGCGAACTTCCGGCGGTGAGTTCGAGTGCGTCCAGTCCGCCGTCATCCTGCAGCCAGCGTGCGGTCTGCAGCGATTCATCGAGGCCGATCCCGCCGCGCACCCCGTCGGACATGGTGAGCTTGGCCGTCACCGCTATCGCCGGCGTGCTGTCACGGTGTACCTCGTCGCGCACGGCGCGCACGATCCCGCGGGCTACCTCGGCGCGGTTCTGCAGTGATCCACCGAACTCGTCGCTGCGACGGTTGAGCAGCGGGGACAGGAAAGCGCTCGCCAGGTAGTTGTGCCCGAGATGGATCTCCACGGCGTCGAACCCGGCGTCGATCGCGTAACGGGTGGCCCGGGCGTGCGCGGCGATGGCATCGGCGATATCGGCCCGGGTGGCGTGCCGGGCGAAACGCATCGACAGCGGATTGAAGAAACGCCCCGGCGCCAGTGCGGTCGCCTTGTTCGAACGTGCGTCGGCCACCGGACCGGCGTGCCCGATCTGGGCGCTGACGGCCACGCCCTGAGCGTGCACGGCTTCGGTGAGCCGGCGCAGGCCGGGCACGGCCGCCGGGCGCATCCACAGCGCCGAGTCATCGGTGCGGCCGCCCTGGCTGACGGCGCAGTAGGCGACGGTCGTCATCCCGACGCCACCGGCGGCCATCGCCCGGTGGAACGCGATCAAGTCGTCGCTGACCAGCGCGCCGGGTGTACGCGCTTCGAAGGTTGCCGCCTTGACGGTCCGGTTACGCAGCACGATCGGACCGAGCTTGGCCGGGCTGAACACATCGCGGGCCCCTCGCATATGCAGAATGTAGCGGTGGCCGCTGACGTACCGCCGTGCTCCTCCGCCGCCGGGCGCCGCCCGGCGGCATCGTCGACTCGGGCGCGAACCCTGGATGGCAAGCTCACTCGCGACGAGATCTTCGTCGACCTCGCCGAACGCGTGGCCACGCTCAGCGCGGCAGGCCGGACACCCGGACTGGGTACGGTGCTGGTCGGGGACGATCCGGGTTCACAGGCCTACGTCCGCGGTAAGCACGCCGACTGCGC
>JAGQTS010000188.1 GCA_020438895.1 Mycobacterium sp. | reverse complement strand
GGCGCCATCCCCCACTTCTCGAGGGTGCCCGGCCGGAAGTTCTCCACGACGATGTCCGATTGTCCGACGAGGTCCAGGAACAACTCCCGGCCGCGGGGCTTGCGCAAGTTGAGCGTCACGCACCGCTTGTTCCGGGCGTGCACGGTCCAGAAGAAGCGGTGGCCGTCGACCTCCGCCTGGCCCCAGGTTCGGATCGGATCCGGGGCGCCGGGCGGCTCGATCTTGATGACATCGGCGCCCATGTCGCCGAGAAGTCGCCCGGCGAAGGGGCCCGAAATCAGCGTTCCGACCTCCAGAACGCGGACGCCGTCGAGGGCACCGATCATCGCGATCCTCCTGAAAAGCCATGTCGTGCAGCCCAGTCGGTGATGATGCTGATGGCCTGGTCGAGTTTCTCGCGCTGGCCGGGTCCGGAGTAGTAGTGGTTGGCGCCGGGAATCTCGTGCATCTCCTTGTCGGGGTTACCGATGGCCTCGAACAACCGCCGGGTGTGGCTGGGTGTGCAGGCGTCATCGGCGAGGTTGCCGATGACCAGGGTGGGTACTGCGACCTCCCGTCCGCAGGCGATTCCGTCAGCGCGGGCGTCGTCATAGCTCCACTGCGACAGCCAACTGCGTAGCGAACTGAACCGGGCGAGCCCGACAGGGGAATTGTTGACCACCCGCGGATCGCCCAGGTAGCAGGTCCCCGGCAGACGTTCGTTGGGATCGACGGCCGGATCCAGCCAGCGCGGATCGGCCATCGTGCCGTGGACGACGAAGCAGCGCTCCTCATCGCCGCGGCCCTGTGCCTCTAGTTCGGCGAGGGTGTTCTTCACCCAGGCCGTGATGCGGCGGTTTCGGTCGACTTGCGCCTGCCGGTAGCGCGCAAGGAACGCCGGACTGTAGGGCGGCTGATTCGGGTTGTCAGGGTTGTACAGGTCCAGTTCGGTGTCCCGCCGGGAAGGGTCGGACTCGTCGACAATGGACGCGTCGAGCCATTCGGTGAGGGTGCCGTGGCGGCTGATGTGGGCGGCCAGCAACATGACCCCGTCGGCGGGAATCAGCCCGAGATGGGCCGCCTGCTGCTGATAGAACAGCGACAACGATCCGCCGCCGCTCCATCCGGCGAGGACGACCTTCGGGTAGCCGAGGCGATTCTTGGCGTCGTTGATGACTTCGCCGAGATCCTCGACCACCTTCTCCATCACCAGTGCCGAGTCGGTGCCGCGGTAGCGACTGCCGGCGTAGATGACATGGTGGCCGCCGCGGGCGAGGGCGTTGACCATGGGAAGGTAGGCCCCGCCACCGATCGGGTGCATGAAGACCAGCACGGTGTCCGATGGCGTCTCCGGTGGCCTGAGTAGGTAGCACTCCAGTGCGACGGTCTCGGCCAGGCCACCGTAGACGTCACGGATCCCGGATCGATTGGCAAAGGCCACCAGGTAGGGGATGCGCTCGTACCTCATGTCGCCGTGCGGGAGGGTGACGCGGCGGCCTTGGCCGCGCGCAAGTCCGCGGCGAGCACCGCTGGCGACGGTGTCAACCGCAGCCGGGTGTCGATGGCGATGACTTTCCATTCGATGGCGTCGTAATCGTCGAACAGCCGCCGGGCCCGCTCCCTGGCTCGCTCCGGGGCGCCGTGATGCACTCCCTGGGGGGCGTGGCTGATCAGCCCGGGCGGCATCGGCTGGCCGAAGAGCGAACCGCCGTGGAAGAAGGCGATCTCGTCGAAGTCGACGTTGCGGTGGTACCAGGGAGTGCGCTCGGTCCCGGGAACGCTCTCGGCGGGCTTGGGCAGGAAATTGCAGACGTACACCCCGGTGGCCTGCATGAACAGGTGCACCGTCGGCGGCAGATGGACGCTGGCGCAGGTGATGACGTGATAGTCCTCGATGTTGAAGGTGAATGGGAAGTTGTCACCGCGCCAGCCGGCCACGTCAAGCGGGTTATGGCGGTAGAACAGCGAACTGTGGCTGATCCCGTCGATCGGCCGGTGAGTGAGGCGGACCTCGTATTCGTCGCGGCCGTCGTCGTCGAGTGCAGCCGGCTCGGGCACCGTGACCTGTCCGGGGTCGAAGGGCCAGTGCCGTCCGAGAGGGCCGGGAGGGGGAGCGCGGAACTCGTCGGTTGCCTCGATCATCAGCCAGGTACCGGGCTCGTCCGGGATCTGGCGCCAGGTGCAGGCCTTGGGCAGGTACACCCAGTCGCCGGGCCGGTAGTCCAAGGGGCCGAACTCGGTCTCGATGCGGCCGCTGCCCTGGTGGACGAAGCTGAGCAGGTCGCCGTCGACGTGTCGGGAGTAGTAGGGCATCGGGGCGCTGCGCCGGCTCAGCATGATCCGGCAGTCGAGGTTGGAGAACAGCAGCAGTGGCCCGCCGTCGGGATCGCCGGCGTCGCCGGTGTCGAGCGTGCCGGCCATGACGTCGACCGGCCGCAGTGGACCCGACGCGCGGAATTGTGTCGGATCGTGACGGCGAAGGAGGTTGGCTGTCCGGCCGGTGAATCCCCCCCGGCCCAACTCGTCATCCTTGAGGTCACCGAGGTCGGCATGCAGCCGCCGCGGAATGGTGCCTTTGCGCAGGTGAACGAAGGATTCCATGGAAGGCTCCGGGATCTTGCCGGGCAAAACTAAAAATGACATTACTTTTGTTGCCCTGTCGTGACAAGGGGTTTTGCCACGCCGGATCATGACCGTCGACCGGCTTCGAGTTTCTTCTGCCGTCGATGCCGTGTTTTACTTTCCCCTTAAGACATCATCGGGGAAAAAGAGAAAGCTGGGGTGTGTTGGTGAAGTCTGTGTTCGACAAGGTGCGAGGCTGGTCTCGCCGACTCGGTGTCGTCGCGGTCACCGCGGCTGCTCTGCCGGGATTGATCGGCTTTGTGGGCGGTACGGCCACGGCGAACGCGTTCTCGCGTCCCGGGCTGCCGGTCGAGTACCTCGACGTCCCGTCACCCAGCATGGGGCGCGACATTCGGGTGCAGTTCCAGAGCGGTGGCCCTAACTCGCCGAACGTCTGGATGCTTGATGGTCTGCGGGCCCAGGACGACTTCAACGGCTGGGACATCAACACCCAGGCGTTCGAGTGGTACCTCGATTCGGGTCTGTCGATGTCGATGCCGGTGGGCGGCCAGTCCAGCTTTTACGCCGACTGGTACCGACCCGCCTGCGGCAAGGCCGGTTGCACCACGTACAAGTGGGAGACGTTCCTGACCAAGGAGGCGCCGGCCTGGCTGCAAGCCAACAAGGACGTCAGCCCGACCAACAACGCGGCCATCGGCCTGTCGATGGCGGGGTCGGCCTCCTTGACCCTGGCGGTGTGGCACCCGAACCAGTTCGTCTACGCCGGTTCGATGTCGGGCTTCCTCAACCCGTCCGAGGGTTGGTGGCCCGGCCTGATCAACATCTCGATGGGTGACGCCGGCGGCTACAAGTCCGACGACATGTGGGGCCCGTCGAGTGATCCGGCGTGGAAGCGCAACGATCCGATGGAGCAGATTCCGCGGCTGGTGGCCAACAACACCCGTATCTGGATCTACTGCGGTAACGGCCAGCCCAACGAGCTCGGCGGCGGGGACGTGCCCGCCACGTTCCTGGAGGGTCTGACCATCCGCACCAACCGCACCTTCCGCGACAAGTACCTCGCGGCCGGCGGCAAGAACGGGGTGTTCAACTTCCCGGACAACGGTACCCACAACTGGGCCTACTGGGGCCGCGAACTGCAGGCGATGAAGCCCGACCTGCAGCGGGTCCTGCTCGGCTGAGAACAGCGACGAAAAGCGGGCCCCCGACTCTGCGCATGGAGAGTCGGGGGCCCGCTGACGTTGAGCGCCGCGAGCGCCGCACCTGGCGCCGACGAGCGTCGGCCGTTACTTCAGCTCGGCTGAGCTCAGCCCCAGCAGGCGCCGTGCGACCACCAGTAACTGGATCTGCTGAGTTCCCTCGAAGATGTCCAGGATCTTGGAGTCGCGGGCCCACTTCTCCAGCAGCGACTGCTCGGAGTATCCGGTCGTGCCGGCCAGTTCGACGGCTTTGAGAGTGATATCGCTGGCGACCCGGGCTGCCTTGGCCTTGCCCATCGAGGCTTCCTTGGAGTTGGGGATCGAGTTGTCGGCCTGCCAGGCCGATCGCACGGTGAGCAGGTATGCGGCTTCCCAGTCGGCTTCCATCCGCAGGAACTCCGCCGCAGGCGCGCTCTGGGCGTGCGCCGGCCGGTCATAGGAGATCTCCACACCCGCGCCGGTGAGGATGCTGCGCAGTTCCTCCAGTGCCGCCCGGGCCACCCCGACGGCCATCGCCGCGACGATAGGGCGAGTGTTGTCGAACGTCTCCATGACCCCGGCGAAGCCCTTCTCGACCTCGATGTCCGGGCTGCCGAGCAGGTTGTCCTTCGGGATGCGCACGTTCTCGAAGCGGATCGCGGCGGTGTCGGAGGCTTTGATGCCCAGTTTGTGCTCGAGACGCTCCACGGTGACTCCGGGATGATCCCGCGGGACGATGAATGACTTGATGGCCGCGCGACCCTTGGATCGATCCAGGGTGGCCCACACCACGATGTGGCTGGCCCGCCCGCCTGCGGTGACGTATATCTTCTCGCCGTTGATGATGTACTCGTCGCCGTCGAGGACCGCGGTGGTGGACACCGCCGCGGAGTCCGATCCGAAGGACGGCTCGGTGATCGCCATCGCCGCCCAGATTCCGGTGCCCAGCCGCGCGAGTTGCTCATCGGTTGCCACTCCCGAGATCGCGGCGTTGCCCAGACCTTGTCGGGGAACCGAGAGCAGTAGTGCGATGTCGCCCCAGGCGATCTCCAGGGCGTTCAGCAGCGCCGACATGTTGGCCCCGTTGATGTTTCCCTTCGGGCCGCCGTCGGCGTCACGGAATGCGTCGGTACCGGCGAATGAGATGGTCTTGGCCGCCGTGATGCCTTCGAAAAGCGTGGCCACCGTGTCGAGTTCGACGGGGTAGGCGTGCTCGTTGAGGTCGTACTTGCGTGAGATCGGGCGCAGAATCTCCGCTGCCCCCTTGTGCGCCATATCGACGACGGCCTCGAGCTTGGCCGGTAGTTCAAGGTTGATTCCCATGATGTTCTTCCTTGGTGGACAGGGTTTGGGGATTGTCCGGGAGTCCTGGGTTGGCTGGCGGTCAGAGGACGAGGACGCCCTCAGCGACGCCGAGGGCCCGCAGGTCTCGGTACCAACGTTCGACGGGGTGCTCCTTGGTGTACCCGTGGCCGCCGAGCAACTGAACCCCGTCGAGACCGATGCGCATCGCCTTGTCCGCCCCGAAACTCTTGGCCAGGGCGGCCTCCCGGGCGAACGGAAGTCCTTGATCAGCGCGGGCAGCCCCGCGCCAGGTGATCAGCCGCAGCCCGTCGAGTTCGATGGCGATGTCGGCGCACATGAACGCGACTGCCTGCCGCCGGGCGATCGGCTCGCCGAAGGCTTCCCGCTCCTTCACATACGGCACGACGTAGTCGAGGACCGCATGGCAGGTGCCGACGGCGAGTGCGGCCCAACCCAACCGAGCCAGCGCCACCGCTTCGGAGTAGTTGGCGGCATGGGTGCCTTCATCGGCGTCTTCACCAAGCCGGGCCGACAGCGGAAGGGAAACGTTGCGAAGCTCGAGCTGCCCGAGGGCGGCGGCACGCAGGCCCATCGATCGGTCAGCCCGGACGGCTACGCCGGCCGTCCCCGACTCGACGACGAAGAAGGTGGGTCTGCCGTTCAATTGAGCTGCGACGACGAATAACTCGGCGTCGTCGGCGGCGGGGACCAACGACTTGACCCCGTCGAGCCGGTACCCGCCGGGTGTGCGAACGGCGGTGGTCTTCAACGTGGTCGGGTCGAAAAGCGGGTGCGGCTCGGCGATCGTCAGGCAGGCCTGAGGAACGTTATCGCCGGTGAACGAGGGCAGATAGGTGGCCTGCTGGGCGGCGCTGCCCCAGTGGGTGAGCGCCGAGGCCACCCCGCCCGGCGCGAGGATCGGCAGAGCCAGGCCCATGTCGCCGTAACCCAACGCCTCGGCGACCAGCGCGTTGGTGACCGCGGTACGGCCCTCGGCGATGCCATCGAAGTCCTCGGGCACTTTGATCGCGGTGATGCCCAGTTCGGCGGCCTTGGCGATCAGGGCGGTGGGGAAGGCGGCGGCATCATCGGCCTCCCGGGCGGCCGGGCGCAGAATCTCGTCGGCGAACTCGGCAACGGTTTCCAGGATCATCCGCTGGTCGTCGTCAGGGGTGAGGTCGAAGTAGCCCGACCCCGCGGCAGCCAGGCGGACCGGGGGCTTGCCCAGTCCCTGAATCTTCTTGAACTGACGGCTGGCCGCTCCGGCCGCCGAGAATCCATGCTTGACGCCGATCTTCAGCGCGGCATTCAGCGGGTCTCGCAGCCCTCGGCGGTCCAGGAAGTCCTGTCCCAGAATCGGTGTCAGCAGGGCCATCCCGACGTCGATGACGGACCGTTGCGGCCGGAATCGGCCGACGGCGCTTTCGCGGGCGCGGGCACTGCGGTGTGCGGGGGCGGTGGCCATGGGGCCAGCGTATCTTACTCAGGAGTAAGGTAGCGCAGCGCGTCCTGGTGGAGCAGACCGTTGCTGGCCACCGCGCTCCCGCCGTGCGGGCCGGGGGTCCCGTCCACCGCGGTGAACACCCCGCCCGCTTCCCGGACCAGCAACTCCAGTGGCGCCAGATCCCACAGCTTGACCTCCGGCTCGGCGGCGATGTCCACGGCGCCCTCGGCCACCAGACAGTAGGAGAAGAAGTCGCCGTAGGCGCGCACCCGCCAGACGGCGTCGGTCAGTGCGATGAACCTGTCCCGCTCGCCGCGTTCGGCCCAACCGGACAGGCTGGAGAACGACAGGCTCGCCGACCCCAGCTCGGCCACCGCGGAGACCGAGATGCGGCGTACCGCCGTGGGGTGCCCGGTTGAGACATAGGCGCCCAGGCCGTTGGCGGCCCACCAGCGCCGGTTGAGTGCCGGTGCGCTCACAACCCCGACAACCGGAATGCCGTCGTGCAGCAGCGCGATCAGGGTTGCCCATACCGGTACGCCGCGAACGAAGTTCTTGGTGCCGTCGATCGGGTCGATCACCCACAACCGTCCCCGGCCCAGTGGTTCGCCGCCCTGCTCCTCGCCGAAGATCGAGTCGTCTGGCCGTTGATCGGCGAGGACGCTGCGTAGGGCGGCCTCGACCGCGAGGTCGGCATCGCTGACCGGCGTGAGGTCCGGTTTGTGTTCGACATGCAGGTCCAGCGCTCCGAAACGGGCCGCGGTGATGGCGTCCGCGTGGTCGGCCAGGCTGAGTGCCACGTCGAGGTCAGCCTTGAGGAGATCAGCCGTGAGGAGGTCGGCCGTGAGGTCGCTCATGGCTGCAGTCCTACCATGGGCACCATGATGGAGTTCGCCGTGCTGTTGCTCATTGTCGGTGCGCTTGCGCTGCTGCTTGGGCCGAGGCTGATGAGCAAGCGCGGGCCGCGAGGTGAGATGGCTCAGGGCACCCTGCTGGTCACGGGTGTCAGTCCGCGTCCGGAGGCCATCGGCGAGCAGTTCGTCACGATCAGCGGCGTGATCAACGGACCGACCGTCGATGAACACGTCGTCTACCAGCGGATGGCGGTCGATGTGAACGACTGGCCCACCATGGGGCAGCTGATCCCGGTGGTGTATTCGCCGAAGAACCCGGACAAGTGGTTCTTCGCACCGCCGGTGCCGCCGGACCCGCCGGTGCCGCCGGTGTCCTGACCGCCGGTGCCGTGCGATTTTCACGGCGCCACGGCGTGTCCGGTAGAAAACCGCACGGTCGCGGTCGCACGTGTGGCTATCCGTGCCCGACGTGCAGCAGGCGCTCGACACTGGGCAACTTGACCCGCGGACGGCCGTGCGGTTCCCCGGCGGATCGTTCGTGGGCGTCGATCGCCTGCCAGTGCGCGTCGCTGATCAGCTTGGGCTGGCGCTCTGCCAGCCAGCTTGCCAGTTCGTCGGGGTAGTCGTCGGAGACCTCTCGCACCGTCGCGCCGGTCAGATCGGCCACCAGGGTGTCGACGGTGTCCTGTGAGTCCTTCTTGTTGGTGCCGATCACCCCGGACGGACCGCGCTTGATCCAGCCGACGACGTAGTCGCGGGCCCGCCCGGCGATCCGGCCATGCTCGTGCGGAATGGTGCCCGCGGTCTCGTCGAAGGGCAGCCCCGGGATCGCCACGCCGCGGTATCCGACTGCCCGCACCACCAACTGGGCCGGCAGCATCTCGCGTTCCCCGGTGTCCTGTGCGACCACCCGTCCGGAGTCGTCGGCCACCAGGTGATTGCGACCGAGCACGATCCCCTCGACCCGTCCGGCGCCGCGGATCTCGATGGGTGAGGTGTGGAACCGGAACACGATCCGTCGGTTCCCGGCGGTGTGCTGACCCTCAGCGGTCTTGTCGGCGTAACCGCGCAGCACCTTGATGTTCGCGGCGATGGTTTTGCCGGCGGCCGCGGCCTCAGCCTCGGTGATCGCCGCCAGTTCGGCGGGGTCGACAACGACGTCGACGCCCTCCAATTCGCCGAGTTCGCGCAGTTCGAGAGTGGTGAACGCCCCTTGCAACGGCCCGCGGCGGCCGACGATCACCACTTCGGCAACGCCTCGGGCATTCAGCGAATCCAGGGCGTGGTCGGCGATGTCGGTCGTGGCCAGGACGTCGGGATCGGTGACGAGGATGCGCGCGACGTCGATCGCCACATTGCCGTTGCCCACCACGACCGCGCGACCCGCCGAGATGTCCGGGGCCATCTCGGCGAAGTGTGGGTGCGCGTTGTACCAGCCCACGAAGTCCACCGCGGCCACACTTCCGGCCAGGTCCTCGCCCGGGATGCCCATCGGCCGGTCGGACTGGGCGCCGACGGCGTAGACGACCGCGTCGTAGCGCTGGGCGAGTTCGTCGGCCGACACATGGGTGCCGACCGCGACATTGCCGAAGAACCGGAACCGTGGATCCTCGGCGGTCTTCTCGAAGGTCCGGCTGACCGACTTGATCTTGGGATGGTCAGGAGCCACTCCGGAGCGCACCAGACCCCACGGGGTGGGCAGCATCTCGAGCATGTCGATGCGGATGTCCCGACCGCCGTCGGAGACGGCGGAGTCGGCGGTGCGCAGCAGCGATGCGGCGGCGAAGAACCCGGAAGGCCCGGCGCCGACGATCGCGATGTAGAAGGGACGCATCCTGGGGATGGTAGCCGCGGCAGTCGCGGCCGCGCCTCGGCCGCCGGTAACGTGGCACGACGTGGACCTGGATCGTCAGTCGCAGATCGCCGCCCTCGACACCACCCTGAACACGGTGGAGAGGGTGCTCGACGTCGATGAACTGCGAGCCCGGATCGCCAAGCTCGAGCACGAGGCCGCGGATCCCAAACTCTGGGACGACCAGGTCAACGCCCAGCGCGTCACGAGTGAGCTGTCCCACACCCAAGGTGAGCTGCGCCGGGTGGAAGCCCTGCGCAGCCGACTCGACGACCTGCCGGTGCTCTACGAGCTGGCGTCCGAAGAGGGCGGCGCCGAGGGTGAGTCCGCGCTGGAAGAGGCCGACGCCGAGTTGACCGCGTTGCGTACCGACATCGAGGCCATGGAGGTTCGCACCCTGCTTTCCGGGGAGTACGACGAGCGCGAGGCCCTGGTCACGATCCGTTCCGGCGCCGGCGGGGTGGACGCAGCCGACTGGGCCGAGATGCTGATGCGGATGTACGTCCGGTGGGCTGAACAACACGGCTACCCGGTTGAGGTCTTCGACACGTCCTACGCCGAGGAGGCGGGGATCAAGAGCGCCACCTTCGCGGTCCACACCCCGTTCGCCTATGGCACCCTGTCGGTGGAGCAGGGCACCCACAGGCTGGTGCGGATCAGCCCGTTCGACAACCAAAGTCGCAGGCAGACCTCTTTCGCGGAGGTTGAGGTGCTGCCGGTCGTCGAGACCACCGACCACATCGACATCCCCGAAACCGACCTGCGGGTGGACGTCTACCGGTCCAGCGGGCCCGGGGGTCAGTCGGTCAACACCACCGACT